>DASUEB010000107.1:0-13706 GCA_036275295.1 Luteibaculaceae bacterium
AGGTAATCCTTTTAACGCCTCTCTTCTGGACACGCTCGGAAACATGCAGATTGTAGACAATGATATTACGCCTTATGTGGTGTTTACCCTTCGTCAGGGCGACAAAAAGGTAGTCAGAAGGTTAAATGGACCTGCCACAGCCTATTTTTTTCCAGCCTTTTCTTTTCAAGACTTTGAGCCGGGTGAGGCCGAATTGGAGATCACCGCATACCGTTCCGTGGTAGACGATAACTTCTTTCGACGAGTGGTCATTCTCGCAGGGAGCCGTGCTAGGATGAAGGTAAAGGTGGTAAAGTAAGATCTTTCATCTCTGCCCAACCTTTTTCACAGTGCGCTTTGGAGTCTGCGGTCACCAAGCCTTTGGTTTTTGAGGGATAATGCTGATTCTAGGCTGTGTAGCTTTATGTCTTTAGCCTGATTCTGCGGTCAACGAAGTGATGCGAATTTTCTCGAAAACTGCCCAAATAATAAATGGAATGGTTGGTGCTTTTACCTGTTGATAATTTCGACGACCAAAAAAGTTTTGCCGATAACTTGCAGATTTATAGGACAATTGGATAATTTTTCTCGTAAAAGGAAGGAAAAAATTTTGTTAGTAATTTATTTTTCTATATTTGTTAGAAGATAAAAAAACCACGTTGCTCAATTTGACTTGGATATGAAGAAAAAAATTAAACTAACCGATCTCAAAGTTCAGAGCTTTGTAACAGCTTTGTCGGAAGAAGAAAAAGTATTAGCTGTAGGAGGTGAAGCTGCTGCTCCAACCACAACCACCCTTCAGACTCCAAATCAAACTTTCTCTCTTTGCGGATACAGCGCGTGCCAAATGGGGACCATTTGTACCCGCATACACGAAACAAAACTGCTTACTTGCATCTACTGCAAGCCAAAGACCTGATAGGCTCAAGCCACTCCAAAAGGACCTCGAAGGTCCTTTTTTTTATGCCTTTTTTTCTTGATGCCGACCCAGCCTTCGCTGGTTATATGCCCTGGAATTTTAGGGTAAGGCAAGCTCGTCGAATGCCACATGTTCAGCAGATATCCCGCCGCTTAACGACGGTGAACAACTAAACAACGTCTTCAGATGCTGTTATTTGCCATGAAATGGATACCTTTTTTCAGTCGATTTGTTTAGGAAGCGACACAAATTAGGCTTGAATTTTTGACATCAATGCCTATGGGGTGTATGGAGGCAAAGGCCAGAGATTCAAAAAACTCACGAAAAACATCAAAATTTAGCAGGTGTTTATGCGGGATTCAATCAGGATGCATAGGCCTCACCATGTCCCTAAGGATTTACTAAGGGAATAGAAGTTAGCTGCCAAGGCTTATTATAATCTTCTGCCCGGGCTTTAAACTCGCATTGCTGAGGTTGTTCAGTTTTTTGAGTTCAGCCACAGATATGCCGTCGTATTTCTGTGCAATCGACCACAGGGTATCTCCTTTTTCAACCACGTGAATCTTGGCGTATGGGCTGAGGTCTGCATCGAGTTTGGCTGGTTTTAAGGCTTCGGCCATCTTCAAATGGTCAGCTTCTTCGTCATTAACCTTTATGGGAGTTGCCTTTGACACGGGATTTGAAACCACCAGAGACTGTCCGATTCTCAGCTTGGTGCTGGCCAAGTCGTTGAATCGCTTAATTTCCTCTAAACTCAAGCCATGTTGTTTGGCAATGCTGTAAAGGGTTTCTCCTTTTCTAACCCGATGTAGTTCGGTTTCCACACTTGCGATGAGCGGTGTTTCGGGTTCGATTTTCGATCGATTGCCTTTTTCTCTTGGGCGGTAAAAATGCACCAGTTTTTCTTTTGGCACCCGGAAAGTGAACGGTTGATTCGCCCCGGGAATCATGGAGCCTTTTAGAGAAGGGTTCAGAAATTTAAGGGTTTCTACAGGCTCGTCGATTAAAGCGGCAATGGCTTGAACCGTGGTGTTGTTATTGATCTGCACGGTGTCAAAATCGCAATATTTTAGGTCTGTTGTAACAGGCACAATACCGTGGTCTTTATAGTAGTTTACCACGTAATTTACAGCGATGAAGGCAGGCACATACCCGCGAGTTTCGCGCGGAAGGTGATCGTAAATCTCCCAATAGGTGCGTTTGCCTCCTGAAAGTCGAATGGCTCGGTTAACGGTTCCTGGGCCCGAGTTATAAGCGGCTAAGGCCAACTCCCAGTTTTCAAAGATATTATAAAGGCTTTTCAAATATCGGCAAGCGGCTTGAGTGGCTTTTACAGGGTCGCTGCGTTCATCGAGGTGGGCGTTCATTTTTAGCCCATATAATTTTCCTGTTGATGGGATGAATTGCCAAAGACCGACTGCCGCCGCATGAGATCTGGCCCTAGCTTGCAACGCGCTCTCGACAATAGCCAGACATTTCAGTTCAGTGGGTAAGTTGTGCTTGGCCAACTCCTCTTCGAAAAGCGGGAAATACATTTGACTTAGCGCCAAGATCCGAGCCGTTGTGGCTCGCTTGTTTACCGAGTACATTTTGATATAGCTTTTCACCTGATCGTTGTAAACCAAATCGAATGGCGATATAGCATCCAGTTTCTGAAGGCGCGGTAATACAAAATCGTCGGCCTCTTCCCAGTTTAAACGAAAACCTGGTGCAGATGGATTGATATCGTAATCGGCGCTTTTATCCTCTGGGTTAAGTTTTTCGAGCGTTTGAAGGCGTATCAGTTCTTTGCCCGATTTGTTTTTTACCGTGTCATCGCTAAAAGAGCTGTTAGCCAGCGAATGCAATGCAAAAAGCAAGCAGGTTAGACTGAGGGATACTTTCATAGGGGCCAGATTAGGTTTTTTTGAACCGCCACAAAAGTAACGAATTTTTTTTTGAACATCGGTTAATAAAATGTAATCGCCAATTTGTCAGCTAGATAGGGCTTCCGCAAAGGCAAAAAGCTTGCGGTCCTCCTCGAGATTAGCCATGATTTGGATGCCAAAAGGGAGGCCTTCGGAATGAGTTCCTAAAGGTATAGAAATGGCTGGCATTCCGGTGATGTTGGCTTGAACCGTGTAGATGTCCTCGAGGTACATTTTAATGGGGTCGCTTGATTTATTCCCGAGGGGAAAAGCCACACCTGGTGTGGTTGGAGTAATCAAGAAGTCGAGGGTCTCAAAAAAGGCCTTGGTTTTGTTCTGAATTTTTCGCCTAACTTTTTGTGCCTTGCTGTAATACGCGTCGTAATAACCTGCAGAGAGCACAAATGTGCCTAGCATGATGCGCCTTTTGACCTCTTTGCCAAACGCTTCTGAGCGAGAAAGAATAATGGTATCTTCTACACCCTGACCTTTCGGACTGCGATATCCGTATCGCATGCCGTCAAAGCGGCTCAGATTTGAAGAGGCCTCAGCAGTAGTCAACACATAATAGGTTGGTACGAGGTATGGAAGTTCGGGAAGCGAAACCTCGACTACGTCGTGGCCCTGGCTTCGCAACTCTTCAACCTTTCTGAGAAATGCACTCTTAATCTCCGTGTCGATGCCTTCTGACTCGATGGTTTCGCGGATGAATCCAATTTTGAGTCGCTCGGGCAATGCCACCTCCTTTTGACTCAGTTTTTCAGGTAGTGCTGTAGTGTCAAACTCATCTGGTCCCTCAATAATGCTCATGATAAGCGATGCATCTTCCACGGAGTGGGTAATAGGTCCAATTTGATCGAAGCTGGATCCGTAAGCAATGAGTCCGTGACGAGAGACGCTGCCGTATGTGGGTTTAAATCCAACGGTTCCGGTGAATGATGCGGGTTGGCGAATGGAACCACCAGTGTCAGAGCCTAAGGCGGCGTGACAGAGGTGAGCCGCTACCGCTGCGGCTGAACCACCCGAAGAGCCGCCGGGAACGCGAGACTCCATCAAAGGGTTGAGAACTGGGCCATATGCAGAGTTCTCATTCGAACTTCCCATAGCAAATTCGTCGCAGTTGAGCCTGCCAATGATAATGGCGTCCTCAGCCAATAGGCGCTCAACAGCTGTAGCGCTAAAAAGGGAGGTGAACCCTTCTAAAATCTTAGATGAAGCACTCACTCGATGGTCTCGGTAACAGATGTTGTCTTTAAGACCAACGACCATGCCTGCAAGTTTGCCGGCTTGTCCTGCGTTTATTTTTTCCTGAATGCTTTTTGCCCGCTCTAGGGCTTCTTCGCCGTATACTTCTAGGAATGCATTAAGCGAGGACCGGTGCTGAATTTCGTTGAGAAATCCTTGCACCACAGCGGTCAGTTGAATGCTGCCCGAATCAAGTGCTGATCGGTAAGAAGAGTATGAGCGGTACATATCAGGCTACTTATGCTTCGTCTTTTTTGTCGTCTGATTTACCATTGGAGGCGTCTTTGAATTCGCGGATACCTTTTCCAAGACCACGCATTAATTCAGGGATTTTCTTTCCTCCAAAGAAAAGCAGTATAACAGCGATGAGTAGGATGATTTCGGTAATGCCTATTTTTCCCATTTTCTATTAGTTGTGGTCTTCGGGTTTTGCATCTGCCTCGTCGGCAGCGTTCTTGAAATCCTTCGACCCGTTGTTAATTTCTCTGATTGTTTTGGGAATGCCCATCACTACTACAAAAAGCACAAGCAATCCTATAATTAGGAGTACCTGAGGCCATTGAATAATACCAAGGATCATAGCGATTTGGATTTGAACATTGCCGCCGCAAAGGTACGCAAACAAGCTTATTTTGACAGCCAAAGAGCGGGATTTAATTTTTGTGTTCCGTCTTGTCCGATTTTCCAAATTTCCAGGTGGGCCTCGCTGCGTGAGCCTGATTCGTTAGGAAGGCATATCCCCAATTTATCGCGGGTGCTTACTTGTTGACCCTTGCTCACGTTTACTTCTTTGAGCTGTGTGTAAATACTGCGGTAAGCGCCGTGATCGAGGACGACCACCTTACCAGCCCCCGGAATAATGAGAATGCTAGAGACAGTCCCTTTGAATACGGCCTTCACTGCGGCTTCTTTATCAGTGGTAATGTCGATCCCGTTATTCTCGATCATGATATTTTTTATCACCGGATGGGGCTGCTTCCCGAAACGACCAGAAATAAAACCCTTGTCAACGGGCCATGGCAGCTTGCCTTGGTTGTTTTCAAAATCGCTGCTCAGCAATTTGGCGGCTGGAGCTAGCTTGAAGGTTCCTTTGTTGTTTGATTTTGACTTCTTGATTTCTGCAGAAAGCAGTCGCTCAATTTCGCGGGTAATCTTTGTCCTTTCCGCTTGCTGTTTTTGGAGTTCGGCGCGAAGCGATTGCTCTTGACTTTTGAGTTGGGCAAGTGTTTTTTCTTCTTGTGTCTTGTCGCTAGCCAAACGGTTTTTCTCTTGTTCTTTGGAAGAGAGTAGAACCTTTTTTTGAATTTTTTGGTCGCTCAGGGCTTGGACTTCCTTATTCAAGGCCAGTTGAACGCTGTCAATCTTTTGCGCTTGGAGTCGGCGAAAAGCCGTATACTCCTGAAGGTACCTCAGTCGTTTCAGTGCTTGATTAAAAGTAGCTGCCGAGAAAACAAAAACCATTCTATCGTAGCTGCTCTGCGTGCGCTGGGCCAATTGAAGCAGTCGTGCATATTCCGACTTAAGCTGGCTCAGTTGCGTTTGCTGAGCGGCAATGTTTTTGTTTCGCTCTTCGATGCTGTTGTTTAATTGACCCACTTCCGAGCCAATGGTTTGAATGAGCTCTTCGCGAAGTTTTATCTGGCTGCTTAAGGCCTGCAAGTGGATTTGCTTAGACTTTTGTTCGGTCTTTGTTTTTTCAAGCAACTGATTGGTTTGCTTGATCTTTGCATTAAGCTCTGCGCGTTTTTTCTCCAGTTTTTTTTTGTCCTGCGCCCAAAGACCGCTTGATACACTTAGGCAAATTAACAGGAGTAAACTACTTCGAAATGGGGGCATAGCTGTCAGGTACCTTGAAGGGATTTAGTTCAAAAGGTTCTGTTTTGAGTTTGGTAAAGGTAAGTTCAAAATGCGAGCTTTCCTTACTGTCGGCAATATCAATAACGATGGCGGTTGGAAGGGTATTGCCGTCGATCACCTGAAAGTTGCGGTATAAAACCGTCATGACCCGATTATTAAGCACGTCGGTGAGAATTACTTTTTCGAGGTCGTAATTCTGATTGAGGAAGTATCGCTTGAGGTAGCGGTCGTTGTCTTTGCGCTTTCTAAGCACTTTACTCAACTTGCGGGAAACCTCGTCGTAGAGATACAGGCTGTCGCCTGGCAGGTCGAAGTCTTCATTTTGTTCAATGCCAAGCGATTTTCTCAGGCGTTTTCCGGGTACATTTTTGAGTACAAAATAGATGGAATCCATTTCGGCGCGCCATTTTTCATTGTCATTCACCAACATCGGGCTACCGGTAAGCAGATCTTGCACCAGACAAAGATCAATATCTTCGATTTGCACCAAATCTCTCAAAAATTGAAAGGGGCCGGTGTAGAATTGTTTATTGAGTTTGTTCAAGAAAAACACACTGTCGCCTGTAAGTTGAGTTCTCACCACCTCAATACCCAGAGCCGGGGATATAGAGAACCATAAAATGCTGTCTTGCTTGTACCTGAAGTTAGTTGTGAATTCGGCTTGATTGCCTTTGAAATTGACTTTGCTATCGATTTTTCCGCTAAGCCAATTGATATTGACATGTTTTTCCCCCAGTTTGTTGTAGAGTTGATTCGCCTCGCGGGCTTGGATTTTGGGTGGTTTCTCGGTTGATACCGGTTGAGCCGTTTTGCAGCTCATCAATTGAAAGCACAATACAACAACAAACCAAGCGGCGTATGGATAGCGATACTGAGGGGAGGCTGTGGACATGGTTATGGCGTAATGGTTTTCAGGTCGATTTTCTTTTTGAGATCAGGAGTGGTGCTTCCTAGAGACAGGGCCTTACTCCAGTAAAATACGGCCTGATCGGTATCGCCAAGTTTAAAGAGGATATCGCCAAAATGCTCGAAAAGCTCTGCATTGTCAGTTGAAAGTGATAACGCCTTCTCTAAAATTTTCTTTGCCTCAACATAATCGCCCATTTGGAAGAGTATCCAGCCGTAGGTGTCCAAATAACTTGGATTTTCTGGATACATGCTGAGGGTCTTGCTCGACATCTGCTTGGCTTTTTCCAAATTGCTCTTTCTCAGCGACAGAAAGTAGCTGTAATTGTTAAGCGCGTATGAATCGGACGGGTCGATGGCCAGTGCTTTTTCAAATGCCTGGTCCGATTTGCTGTATTGCTTGGAGTAGTGGTAAGCATCTCCCAGCCCTGAATATACCTGCTGCTTGAGGTTTGGGTTGTCGACAATCAGCCCCAAAGCGCTTTCATAGGCCGAAATCGCGGCGTCGTATTTCTTGTCTTGATAGAGGAAGGTCGCTTTGAAATAATGGAATAGAGGAAGGTTTGGGAAAAGCTCGGTGGTGTACTCCGTGTGTTTAGATAGGCTGTCGTTTAGTTCAAGTTGGAATTCAAGCGCAATGATTTCCTGCCAAATTTGGTGATTGGAGGGTGCGAGCTTCACGGCTTCTAAATAAGCGGATATGGCCTCTCGTTTTTTGTTGGCGTTGTTCAAAGCGTCGCCGTGAGCGGCAAACGACTTGGGGTCGCCGGGATGCGCAACGGTCATGTACCATGTAATGCTGTCGAGATTTTGGCGAATGGATGGATATTTATTGTACACGTTGAGATAACCCAATATCAATTCCATTTTAGCGTCAATGTTCACTTCGGGATCTTTTGCAGCGATTCCCGCGAGTTGCGTAGACTCGTCGATTTTGCCCTGTTCAAGTTTCACTCGTGCCAATCGCAGGGCTGCCGGGGGATAATTGTTTGGGGGAGAGGCCAGGGAGTCCCACAAGTTGATGGCGTCGTCGACGCGGTTGCTCAGGAGCATGAGCTCGGCTCTGAAGTTCTGCACAAACAGGGGGTCGGGGAAGTCGGCTGTTAAGGCTTCCACAATGCGCAACGCATCTTTGGGTCGCTGGGCATTGATATAATTCCGAACGCGCAAGTCGAGAATTTCAAACGGATTGTCGCTTAGCGCCTGAGCTTTGGCATAGTATTCGTCTGCCTGCTGCGTTTTTTTCATCGACTCGTAGATGCTTCCCATCGCCAAAAGGTAGTCGGGGTTGGTGGGCATCTTTTTTTGCAACAGACCGAAGGTCTTTAACGCCTCTTTGGCATTTCCCAACTCAATGAGAATCTGCGATTGGAACTCCAGGTAGTAAATATTATCTGGGCTCAGCTTGCGCGCTTGTTCTATCTCACTTAATGCACCTTGAAAATCCTTGTTGGCGGTGCTCAGTTGGGCCAATTCGTACCAAGCGGCGTCGTTGGCCGGATCAAGTTTGAGGCATTTTTTGAAGGCCTCAGAGGCCGCCTTGACCTGGTTGAGGTTTTTTTGTCTTAACCCTTCAAAAAACTGAGCAACTGATTCCATTTTGTCGCGCTCCTCTGGAATGGCTTTATTATTACCGGGAACCAAAGTGTCTTGACCCATCATGGGTTTGGGCCAAGGGCAAAGAAGCCCTGCAAGGAGCAGGAGGGACAAAAAGGATCTTAGTCTCATTCTATTTCCGAATAATCACCGAGACTCACATCGGTTGGCTTTCCAGCAATTTTGGCATAGTTGCCAATGAGCGAAGAGGCGATCACCTTGTTTTGAATCACGCTGTTTTTTTGAATGATTGAATTCGATATAACGCTGTTTTCTACCCGGGTATTGTCACCAATACTTACGTAAGGCCCTACAATGGAGTTTGTGAGAACTACTCCCTCGCCGACGTAAGAAGGCTGAATAATCAGACTATTCGATAGGTTAACAGTTTTAGAAACCAATGACTCGCCTTGGATAAAATCGAGATAACGCGTATTGGTATCAACGGTAATGCTTTTGTTTCCGCAGTCTAGCCAATCGCTCACGGTGCCAGGCTTAAACTGCAAGCCTTTCTTCTGCATATTTTCAAGGGCGTTAGTAAGCTGGAATTCGCCCTTTTCGGTAATGTTGTTGTCCAGAAGGTATTTAATTTCGGCCGCCAGATTCTCGCCGTCTTTGAAATAATAGATGCCAATGATAGCCAGGTCGCTCACGAATTGCTCAGGTTTCTCCACAAAATCGGTGATAAAACCATTTTCATTGACCTTTACTACGCCAAATTGCCGGGGATCCTCAATTTGTTTAACCCAAATAATTCCATCCGCTTGGTTGTCGAGCTTGAAGTCTGCCCGGAATAATGTGTCGGCAAATGCTACCACTACATTTCCCTTCAAGGCACTCTCAGCACACATGATGGCATGCGCCGTACCCAAGGCTTCACTTTGGTAGTGTATGGTGCCTTTGGCTCCTAAGCTTTCGGCAACCTGGGTTAAATGATCTTCAACCGACTTCCCGAAAGAGGGGTGAATGATGTAAGCAATTTCATCAACAGGGTCTTGACAAACTTTAACGATGTCTTCAACCAATCGCTGAACAATAGGTTTACCCGCAATAGGGATGAGGGGTTTGGCAGTAGTGAGGGTGTGAGGGCGCATCCTCTTGCCCATGCCTGCCATGGGGACGATAATTTTCATAATTGGGATTTTTATTGAATGCCGGTATGACCAAATCCACCACTACCTCTTTCCGAGTCGGCAAGTTGGTCAACGAGGGTCCATTGGGCTTGTTCGTGTTTAGCAATAATCATTTGGGCAATGCGGTCGCCGTTTTTAATGACCACATCCTGGTTGGAGAGGTTTACCAAAATAACCCCAATCTCTCCGCGGTAGTCCGCATCAATGGTACCTGGGCTGTTGAGAACCGTGATACCTTGTTTGGCAGCCAGTCCGCTGCGAGGCCTAATTTGGGCCTCGTAACCCACGGGCAGTTCTATAAACAAGCCTGTAGGTATAATTTGTCGCTCCAAGGGCGCAAGCACGCAATCTGCTTCGGTGTTGGCGTATAGATCCATGCCTGCACTGTGCGCTGTGGCATAAGCCGGCAAGGGGTGTTTGGAGCGATTGATGATTGGAATTTGAATCATGATCTGAAAATCATTTTGGGTTTCTCTACCCATAAAAATACGGCTGCAAAGGTGAGAAGAAATACGCTTTTAATAGCAATTTGCAAGGGCCCCATGCCAATATTATACTGTGCATCAGCAAAATAGATGGCCATGGCAAACAGTAAAAACCCTAGGTTTTTCTGCCATTGATAAGGAATAGGATAATAACGTTGACCAGCCAAAAATGACAATACCATAAGGGAGGTATAACAGGCCAAGGTTGACCAGGCTGCACCCACGTAACCGAATCTGGGAATGAGGGCGTAATTGAGGCCAAGTGTTACTAAGGCCCCAATAACAGAGATGTAGGCTCCGTAGGATGTCTTGCCCGATAACTTATACCAAATGGACAAGTTATAGGATATGCCTAAGAAGGCGTTTGCCAACAGCAAAACGGGAACTACTTTTAGGCCCGACCAATAGGCGGGATTGTCAATAAACAGTTTGAACCAGTCTAGGAAAAGAGTTACCAAAAGGAAAAGTCCGAAGACGATAAACGTAAAAATGTTCATCATTTGAACATAGACCCCTTTCCCTGAATTCTCGCCCTTGGATTGCTGGAAAAAAAAGGGTTCTGCTGCGTATCGATACGCCTGAATAAAAAGGGTGATTAGGATGGACAATTTGTAAACAGCCCCAAAAATACCCAACTCGGTCATGGTGGCGTTGTACCCTATGCGCGGCTCTAAAAAATATTTGAAAAATCCTCGACTAAACGTTTCATTCACTGTACCTGCCAATCCTACCACAACCAACGGGAGGGCATAAGCAAACATGGGTTTGATTAGTTGAGTTTGGAGCGCCGGCCTCCAACGGGTAAACTGTGGAGCAAGCAAGAGAAGCTTGACCGCACTGGCAATTAAATTGGCCAGGAAAACATAACCCACTCCAATGGCCGGATCAAAGGTCCACCGCATTAGGGTGTTGGTCTCACCTTGGTTGTATTTCCCAAAACAATATTTGATAAAAAACAGATTGAGCAAGATATTGACCCCAATGCTAATGGTATTGACCGCAGCAAATTTGAGCGCTTTCTCCTCTTGACGGAGGTTGGCCAAAGGAATTGCGGCCAGCGCGTCGAGTCCCAATGTTATGATCAACCACGTGATGTATTCTGGATGCGACGTGTAAGATAGCCACTGGGCGATGGTATCAACGGAAAAGCTTGCCCCCACCATAAAGAAGGTGCTGCTGATAATCATGAGCGACATGATCGTGTTAAACACGAGTTTCTTAGGGTGATGGAGGCAAAACTTAAAATAAGTTGTCTCCATGCCATAGGTTAGCAAGATGACCAGAAAGGCCACATAGGCATAAAGCTCTGTGATGACACCGTACTCAGCAGGATCAAAACATTTGACGTGAATAGGAACAAGCAGGTAGTTGAGAAACCGCACCATGATAGACGGAAGTCCATATAGCGCCGTCTGACCCGCCAGTTTTTTGAGCAGTGACATGGATTTTTAGAACTGGGGTTTTCTCTTCTCGAGGAAAGCACCCACGCCTTCTTTGAAGTCGGCAGTTCCAAAAAGCTCGCCAAACTCCTTTATTTCTGCGCTAAAACCGGGTCTTTGGGCCTGGAATCCAGCATTTACTGAACGAATGGCAGCTGCGATGGCCATAGGTGAATTGCCTGCAATTTTTAGTGCGAGCTCCATGGCTTTGTTCATTAATTCGCTCGATTCAACCACGTGATTTACCAAGCCCCATTGAAGAGCATCAGCCGCGCTGAGCATGCCAGCAGAAAAAATCATTTCATTGGCCTTACCGCGACCAACCAATTGCGACAATCGCTGAGTTCCACCGTATCCCGGGATTAAGCCCAAGGTTACTTCGGGTAAACCCAATTTAGCATGGCTTGAGGCTATGCGAATATGACAGCTCATTGCTAGTTCCAGACCTCCGCCTAAAGCAAAACCATTGACAGCTGCAATGATGGGTTTGTTGAGGTTTTCAGCCAAGTCAAATAGACTGGATTGACCTACAGCCGCTAGTTCGGCCCCTTGTTCGGCATTGAATGACGAAAATTCACTTATGTCGGCACCTGCTACGAAACTCTTTTCACCACTGCCGGTTAGAATGATGGCTCGTGTGTTTGAGTCCGATTTACAGTGGCTGAGTGCCTGACTCAGTTCGGCGATCGTAGCTTTATTAAGGGCATTGAGTTTTTGAGGGCGATTGATGGTAATGGTGGTTACCAACTGGCTATTTTCAACGAGAATATTTTCAAAGGTCATTTGGTCTAACGTTTATTAGGGCACTAAAATACACAAGACGAAGGGTGTTTCATTGCTTTACAGGTAATTTAACCTCAAACTCGGCTCCCTGATTGGGTTCACTGCTCGCGCTGATGGTTCCCCCAGCCTGCTCGATGATTTGTTTGCTCATCGACAAACCCAAGCCTGAGCCATCTGATTTGGTGGTGAAATTGGGAGTAAAAAGTTTTTGCAGGGTTGGCTCATCCATTCCTATTCCGTTGTCCTTGAATCGCAAAACAACATGATCGCGTTCTACCGACAGCGAAACTCGAATGACGCCCGTCTGATCATCCCTCAATTGCCTGAGAGCAATTGCCTGAGCTGCGTTTTTTAATAGATTGTTGAATACCCGGGTCATCTGATTGCGATCGGCCGAAACAAAGGGATCGCCCTGGTTTTCAATGGTTACATTTATTTCAGGCCATTGCAGCGCATCGACGCACTGCTCCAAACAATTGAGAACGGAGAACATTTCAACTTGAGGGGCTGGTAAGTTGGCGAAATGACTGAATTCATTGGCCATCTGTGCTAGGACATCCACTTGACTGATTAGCCCTTGTAGGAAATTTTTCGTTTTTTCGATCGACTCAGGGTCGTTATTTGCCAATTGCCGCTGCAGGAATTGGGCGTTGAGTTTGATAGGAGTAAGCGGGTTTTTTACCTCATGGGCGACCTGACGAGCTAAGTCGCGCCAGGCGCTTTCTCGCTCTTTTTTTGCCAATTCCTCGCCATAATGGCGGAGCTGCTCCAGCTTCTCGTTGTAAGCCAACGCCAACATACCAATCTCATCATTTGCCGAATAATCAAGAGGTTCTATACTCGATCGCGATATTTCACGACTTAACCATACCAAAGGAAGGGTGATTCGATTCGCCAAAAACGCTGCGCCCAAAACCGCAGCAATTAAAAAGAGGAGCAAGGCGGTAAGCGATGAAGCCGCATACTGCCGCAAATCCTGCTCCAAGTCCAACTGCCTTGCGTAGTAGGGAAGGTTGATATAATAAGTCTGCCCGTCAATCTCCAATTGACAATAACCGCTTTGATAGGCAATGTCGCCTAGTTTTTCGTTGAGGATTATGGGTTCAGGCTGCGCTTGCATGCTGCGAAGCGCAAATGGATTAATGCGAGGTGCCAACAGGTTGCGATTAAACCACTCGCGCTCAGAACTGCTGACCAAATAACCCGATTGATCAAACAAATGCAGGTCAGAGTAATATATTTCAGCCAGCGCTCGCAAAACCCTGTCGTCGGGGACAAGTGCACTGTTGCCTTTGGCAGCAAGTTGATGTGAAAGCGATTTCATTTTTTCGGAAATCGCACTGCGGTTGCGCTCCGCAAACTGAGAAATGACGGTGTAAACGGTGTAAGAACTGAGCGATACCACTAAGGTGAAGGCCAAGGCAAGAAAGGCCAAGAATATTTTTCCTGTAAGCGAG
>DASUEB010000108.1:0-3650 GCA_036275295.1 Luteibaculaceae bacterium
TACTTTCTACAACAACAAGGACAACATTGAGTTGGCTTCCGACTTCGACAAAAAGGGCAATTCCTATTGGGACAGCATTCGCCACGAGCCCTTGAGTGTGCAGGAACAGGCCATTTACACCATGGTCGACAGCATCAAGAATGTGCCTCAATTCCGCACGGCGCTCGACCTGCTCAACCTCTTCATCAACGGGTACAAGGTGATTGGCAACGTAGAATTGGGACCTTACTTCACGTTTTACAGCTACAATCCCATTGAGGGCAACCGTTTGCGCTTGGGGGGTAGAACCAGCAATCAGTTCTCCAAGCGCCTGATGTTGGAGGGATACGGCGCCTACGGTCTGCGCGACCGCGTCTTTAAAGCCGGAGGCGGGGCTACCTATATCCTCAAAAAACAACCGCGTACCGAATTGGGCGCTTACCTCAAAAACGATATTGAGCAGCTGGGACAGAGTCAGAACGCCCTGCGCAACGACAACGTACTGTCTTCTTTCTTCCGGCGAAACCCCGCTACCAAGCTTACCCTAACCACCGAATACCGCGCCCATATTGATCACGATTGGTTTACCGGATTTTCGAGCAAGCTCAGTTTCCGATTCCGCGAAATGCAACCCCGCGGCATATTGGAGTACGAGCGCATCAATGAAGAAGGGCGGCGCGTTCAACTGCCCTTTATCAGAACCAGCGAAATAGGCCTGTTTACCCGCTTTGCCTACAAAGAGCGCTACGTGTACGGCGAATTTGAGCGCATCAGCCTGGGCACCGATTACCCCGTGGTATCGCTGCAATACACCAAAAGCATCCCAGACCTGTACGGCAGTCAGTACAACTATCAGAAAGTAGTGGCAGCGGTTGAAGACGAGATGAAGCTGGGCATCTTTGGCCGACTGGAATACCGACTGGAAGCGGGTCGCACCTTTGGTGCAGCACCATATCCGCTTTTGGAAATCCACAAGGGAAATGAAACGTTTTTTTACGACGACTACGCCTTCAACTCCATGAACTTCTTTGAGTTTGTGAGCGATCAATACGCATCGGTATTTGCTACCCACCACTTCGATGGTTTTTTCTTGAATCGCTTCCCGCTGCTCCGAAAACTGAAGTGGCGCGAGGTGCTCAGCGTGAAAGCCGTGGCTGGAAAATACGACAACCGCAATTCGCAAGAAATGCTCTTGACCAATAATATTTTCACCCTCAACCGAGGACCCTACCTCGAGGCTGCCGTAGGCATTGAAAATATATTCAAATTTGTGCGGGTGGATGCCTTATATCGACTGCGCTACCTCGACAATCCGAACATCGTTAAGCTGGGTGTGCGCATAAAACTTCAATTTGAGTTCTGATGATCTTACGAGCCGAAAATATTGTAAAGAAATACAAAAGCAGGACGGTGGTCAATCACACCTCCTTCGAAGTAAAACAAGGCGAAATTGTAGGATTATTGGGGCCCAATGGCGCCGGTAAAACCACTTCGTTTTACATGGTGGTGGGCTTGGTAAAACCCAACGAAGGCCATATTTACCTCGACGAGCAAGACATCACCAAAGAACCCATGTACCGCCGAGCCAAGCTCGGTTTGGGCTATTTGCCCCAAGAGGCATCGGTATTCAGAAAACTCTCGGTAGAAGACAATATCAAAGCCGTGCTCGAGCACACGGGCAAATCGAAGCAGCAGCAAAACGAGAAACTCGAGAGCTTGCTCGATGAGTTTGGATTGCAGCGGATTCGCAAGACCCGCGGCGATTTTTTATCGGGAGGAGAGCGCCGTCGGACCGAAATTGCAAGGGCGCTGGCCGTTGACCCCAAATTCATTCTGCTCGACGAGCCCTTTGCGGGCGTTGACCCCATCGCCGTTGAGGATATTCAGGGCATTGTAGCCCAGTTGAAAAACAAAAATATCGGCATCTTAATCACCGATCACAACGTGCAAGAAACCTTGTCGATAACCGACCGCGCCTACCTGCTTTTCGAAGGCAAGATCCTGAAAAGCGGAACAGCCGAAGAACTTGCGGCCGATGAGCAGGTGAGAAAGGTGTACCTGGGTCAGAATTTTGAGCTCAAGAGAAATCCCGCCCTTAAGTCGCCTTCGGCATGAAGTGGTGGATAGCGATATGCCTCTTCACGCAGCTCAATGCGCAGGCACAGGAGTTTGTTCTCGTTGAAAAAGTGGGCACCATCAAACGAACGCGCTGGGCAGCGGGCGACAAACTCACCTTCAAACTGCGCGGCAACGACACCCTGTTTATCGACGATATCCTGGCTGTAAACGACACCGCCATCCTGTTCAGCAATCGAGCGGTACCCTACCGCAGCATTCGCCAAGTGGCCCGGCGGAAATCATCGCACCTGTATCCCCTGTTCCGAACGGCGGGTTTTATTTTCGGCACGGGTTTTATTGGCCTAGATGTCTTCAATCGGATCACCAACCGCGACCGGCCCATTGTGGCTCCCGCAGCCGTGCGCATCTCAGCCACCAGCGTGGGCGCTGCCTCCCTGCTGTACCTTCTCGAACCGCGTTGGTACCGGATGGGCAAAAAATGGAACATCCGCTACCTCGACGCGAGGCCTATTGTCCCCAACCGGTAAACCTTTGCACAGGCTACCCAAGAAAAATGGGAGGAACGGCCCAAGCAAGAGCGCATACCTCCCATTAATCCCGATTGCAAAGTATGGTAAACGGCATACCGCCGCCCTTCAATCGTCGTTGACCTCGACCATAGCCGATGCGAAGCGCTGCAAAGGGTAGGCCTTTGGTGGTGTCTTAGAAACGAACCCCAAACGACAAGCCAACCATGGGCATAAACCACGGGCTCTTGATCTTAAGGGTGGTGCGATTATCGCCCGCATCGGCTTCAACCTCAATGGGTTTATTGATAACGGGAACGGTAAAATCAATGGTATTCAAAGCGTCTTCAACGGTTTTTTGATCCTCCGGAGAGAGTCGCTCGGTATATTCGCCCACAAATTCGCCTTTGGCGCTGCCAAACTGGAATCCAGTCATCACCCAATCGATAAAAAAGTATTTGGCAAAGGTCCACTGCTTGCCTATTCCCAAACCAACGGTATTGCTGCTAAAATCGCCACTTAGCGCAATCGACTGCTCTTCGTTGGCGTTGTTGGTGTATTTAAACTGCAAGTTGTCGGCGCTGTAATTTACGTTGCGGTACTGAACCTGGAAGTAAAATCCGCGGCCATAGCCTTTTTTAGTGGGGTACAAGCGCACAAATGGGGTGATGGCGCGACCGCTGAGGTCCACCGCAGAGAGTCCGTCGAGGATTCCCGAATCGTCGTCGCCAAATTGATTCTGAATAAATTTGGTGGCGGGAACCCCACCCGATGGCATCAGGCGGAAATCGAGTCCAAACGACAAAAACTTAAATTGAGCGCGTTCGTACGAAAGCGAGAAGTTGCGAAATGGCAAGCCAAACAGGTTGGTTTTGATGTAGTTCTTGGGCTTGCGCTCGGGAAGCACATCGGCCATAGGAACTTCCTGAGCCAAAACCAATTGACTGGCTACTAACAAAGCGGCGAAAACGAGTAATTTTCTTGACATGGGCAGTTGTATTTGATAACGATATAGGGTGGGTCAAAGATGAGCAAATCGGGTTATATAATCCTAAAAAATCGAGGAAAAAGAGGAAAAGACAGATG
>DASUEB010000109.1:0-2881 GCA_036275295.1 Luteibaculaceae bacterium
CACATCAAGGGCCAGTCGGTAGTCATTGATATGGATGAACCTGTCATCAAAGCGTTCAATCATCCTGCGTTACCGGTTATTGTTTCACATACCGAAACACCCGTTCACCACATGAACTGGGGTCTTATTCCGCCGTGGGCCCATTCCTTGACACAAGCACGCGAATTGCAAAAGATGACCCTAAATGCTAAAATTGAAACCGCGCGAACCAAACCAGCTTTTAAACAATGCCTCGAGCAGCGCTGCGTATTGCCAGTCACAGCCTTTTTTGAATGGCAAACACAAGGAAAAACAAAAATTCCGTATCAAATCGTACCCAGCAAATGGGCTGTATTTTTGTTGGCAGGCTTGTATCACGAATGGCAATCTTCGATCGATGGATCGGGCATAAAATCATTCACTCTGCTGACCACAGAAGCGAATGATCTCATGGCTGATATTCACAACACCAAAAAGAGAATGCCGGTAATTATAGAGGAGCATCAATTAAGCGATTGGTTGGGTGTTGATCAACCGGCCGTGGAAATCGAATCCTTTATATCCCCACTGCACAGCAACTTGATGCACGCTCACGCCCTCGAAAGGCCATCTGGCTCTCAGTTGTCCTTGTTTTAGGGGGTAAATCGGATCTCATCGGTTCCCAAATGAACGCCGCTGAAATCGGGCTGTCGAATGTATTGTTCCAACGCAAAGGCCGTGGATGTAAATGCAATGGTATCCCAAGGGATATCGGCCACATCAAATAATTTTACTTCACTACTTTCAGGTGTAATACCATAGGATGGATCAGGGAGATCGGCGAGGTAAATGAGATAGACCTGATTTACACTGGGCACCGAGAACACGCAATGTAGCTTTCGAATGCGAATATGGGCTAAAGCCTCCTCCTCTACCTCTCTGGCAGCCCCTTCCTCGGCTGTCTCGTGATTCTCCATAAACCCGGCGGGCAAATTCCAAAGATGCTGCCTGGGCTCAATGGCGCGTTTGCAGAGCAACACTTGGTGCTGATAAACAACCAAGGCCCCGACTATAATTCGAGGATTTTGATAGTGGATATAACCGCATGGTTCACAAACGATGCGCATTCGATTATCTCCTTCGGGAATGGTTCGCAACAATTGATCCGAACCGCAATGGCTACAAAAGTTCAAAATTTGGTTCTCGCATTAATTGGCGAACTAATTTAGCACTTTGAATGTTTGAATGGATCTATGCGGCAAATTGAGGGCAAAGTTTTAGAAGAACTGGAGTATCACGAGGTTTTGAATCGAGTTTCAGGTTTCGCACTCACACAGAGTGGAAAACAAAAAGCGTTGATGCTCAGGCCGCTCTATAATCACCAACTGCTCATCCAAGAATTACATTGGGTGAATGAAATGAAAAATGCAGTGACCTATGATCAGTTACCTGCTTTCTCGTCGGTTGAGATTATTGATGAGCTGCGCATGCTTCGTATTGATCAATCTATTCTCGCAGAGGGAGAAATTCGCAACGTAGGCGAAATTACCCAATCTATTCACGGTCTTTTGCAGTTCTTCTCGAAAAAAAAAGACCTCTACCCTTCTTTATCCAGTCGGTTAACCAAGGTAAAATACCACCCCGAGATTATCGATGCCATTCAGAAGGTACTTGATCGCAATGGCAAGGTCAAGTCATCGGCATCGCCGCAACTTGAGCGTATCAGGCACTCGTTAGAGCGCACGCATCAGCAGATTCAGCGCGCATTTAATAAGATGCTGGAAAACCTGTACAACGACGGATGGCTGAGTGATACCAAGGAGAGTTTTGTGGGCGGCCGCAGGGTGTTATCGGTGATGTCTGAATTCAAGAGAAAGGTAGATGGGCATGTCATGGGTATGAGCAACACGGGTAAGATTACTTACATCGAGCCGGCATCGACCATAGCCCTGAACAACGAATTGATCATCCTTGAGAACGAAGAACGCCTCGAAATCAATCGTATCCTACTGGGCTTATGCAATTTCCTGCGCAATTATTACGCGGATTTGGCCATTTACCAAGAAACGGTGGTGGCCTTCGATCTCATGCGAGCAAAAGGCCGATTTGCCTACGAGATCAACGGGGTGCTACCGGAGCTAAGTAAAGACGGTGAGTTGTATCTGGTTCAGGGCGTTCACCCTCTACTCTACCTCAGAAACAAAGAAAAAGGCAACAAAACACTAGGTCAAACGCTTCATTTGTCGACTGACCATCGCATGTTGGTTATTTCTGGTCCGAACGCGGGAGGTAAAACCATCACGTTAAAAACAATTGGTTTACTGCAGCTGATGCTTCAGTCGGGTATGTTGGTTTCTTGCAAGGAATACAGCCGATTTTGTTTCTTCGATACGGTTCTAACCGATATTGGCGACAATCAGAGTATTGAAAACGAACTAAGTACCTATTCGTATCGATTAAAACAGATGAAGCACATCCTCAAAACGGCCAATAAAAAGAGTTTGGTTTTGATGGATGAATTTGGCACTGGAAGCGATCCCGAATTGGGAGGAGCACTTGCTGAAGTATTTTTCCAAGAGCTGCATAAAAAGGGTGCCTATGGGGCGCTAACCACGCATTACGGCAACATTAAGGTACAAGCAGAAAATTTGCCAGGTGTTATCAATGGTTGCATGTTGTTTGACCGGGAAACACTCTCTCCGCGTTATGAATTGGCCATTGGCCAGCCAGGTAGCTCATTTACTTTTGAGGTGTCACAGAAGATTGGACTCGATGCCAAGTTGATTCAGGATGCGAAAAAAAGAGTAAGAAAAGACAGAGTGCAATTTGATCAGAGTTTAGCTGAGGTGCAAAAAACAAAGGCTGAAGTGGAACAGCTGAAAAAAGAGTTGTTTCAAGCTAAGACCAAGTCAGAAGAAAGGGC
>DASUEB010000110.1:0-34477 GCA_036275295.1 Luteibaculaceae bacterium
AATCCCTAAGCTTATCCGCATGATAATAAAGCTGTTCGGTTTTGCTGGGCAGCTTTTTTTTTGACCTTACCAATTTCTCCGGTGTGTGTAAAAGGCCGACGCGCCTTATTTTTCAGTCATAATGCCTTGCTTCAAGGCCATCCATTGAGCAACGCTCTCTATACACTGTTCGCGCAACGCTTTGTCGGGAAGGGAGCATTGATCCCTAGCTCCGAACCAAGCCCTTCTATTCCGCGCTATCCATGCGTATAGGGCATCGCGAATAATCTCGGGTACCAACCAAAATACAGCGGTCAATCGCCACAAACCGCCTAAGTCAGAAAGTACGCGTAGTACCGCGTCCGATCGCCCATAGGCCTTATCGCCCCGCAACAACCAAACGGTATCCAAATCTCGCGGTAATCCCAATTCCTTTGCCATCAATACACCCACCTCATCCTGGAGCGCTGCAACCAGTATTCGTCTATTGCGCCTCAACAACCAATGGGTTGCCCCGTGACAGAGCACACAACTCCCATCAATCATGAGAACAGGTTCTTTTGGCCGCTCAGCAGTCCATTTCAAGGGGATGATCATGGGGCCTCAACAATCAATTTGCGGAATATCCATTGGCCTTTTACCTTGGCGCCCAGTTGATACATACCTGATGGAAGTCCATCCAAATCAATCCATCCGTTTGTATCCAATGTAACCTCGCGCAGCAATCGACCGTCCAGGCTCAATAACCGAACCCGGCTCAAAACATCAGCTCCTTGAAGATGCACCTTTCCGCTTGCAGTTGGATTCGGGTGAATCCATAAAGCTTCATGTTGGTTTTTATCGATTGAATTAGGAATCAAACCCATGAAAAAGGCGGCACTGCCTCCAAAACAGCCTACCATAAGATCCATTGCCCCATCGTTATTCACATCTAATGGGGTAGGTGCAACCCGCTCTCCGCAAAATAAGTTCGACATACCCGACTCCACCTCCTCAAACGCACCGCCGGTATTGTCGACTAGGAATTTTCGAATCCGACCGTCTCTGGCCCCAACCCATAGGTATAAACTCGAGCCTTCTCGTTCGAAAGCAGGGGTTGAATATCCCAAATCGCCCGCAAAGGCCTGCGTATTGACTTGACCAAATTGTTCGGATATAAGCGTAAACTGCGGATTAGATAAGGTGCCGGTATTTCGGTAGTAATTGAGATTGCCATTGCGTTCGCCAATGATCAGATCTAATTTGCCATCACCATCAATGTCGGCCAGAGCTGGACTGGCGAAATCGCCTACATCGATCACCTGACCGGACGGGTTGGTCAGTGCATTGCCCACCAAAATCAGATCGTTGCCCTGTTTTTCCATTCGAAACAGCCGCCCAACTGCATTGCCAACAATGACATCAACCAATCCGTCGCCATCCAGATCTCCGGCCGCGGGGTATGCACCGCCTCCAAATCCCAAACTGCCCAGATTGCCCAGATTTTCGTTGGCTATTTCATAGCGAGGATTTTGTCCATCCCCGCGATTCAGCAGCAATCGCAAAGCAGGGGTGTAACCCGATCCGTTCGATTTGCCACGACCGCCCATGATTAAATCGGCTCGGCCATCCCCGTCAAAATCGGCTGAAGCCAGAACCGTATTCTCACCGAAGTCTCCGGCTTGATTTTGAATAAATCCTTGAATCGGTTCGGCGGGGTCCAGCAATTCGGTTGAGCCATTGGGATAAAACCAAACCCCTTGGAAATTATCGATGGAAAACGAGGTGTTGGGTGCCGATATAAAGTGCCCCGAACGGGGCATCCCCCAGTCTACAAATGAAATGGATGGAAAGAGAGCCACGTTTACCGGTTGTACTGTCGGGAAGTTGTTTTCACTGAACGTGGCGCTGTCGCCCAACGTAGCCGATGGAGCCAGCCGTACTCGTGTGATAGACCCAAAGCTGATGTCGCCAATGAGCAATGAACGGTCTGCCGGTTGATCTGAGCGATAAAAGGCCACTGTCGATCCGGCGTGTTTGAGGTTTTTCTCGGCATTGGTGACTTGATTGCTGCATGTTTTAACCCCTGTTAGGATTTCATTGTTGCTAAACCCCTCCTCTAAATAAGCAAAACAGGAATTGACTAAGGTAAAACTCCAACCGCATCCCGCGCCTTCTTCTACAGATGTGTTTTTGTAGTATTCAATGGTGTTCAATCCGAATCCAAATACCAACAGGTCCAAATCTCCATCGCCGTCTACATCATCAATAGCGGGAAGATCTATGTTGGCCACGTACATGGGGGCAGAGTAACTACCGGAACTGTATGAAAAATTCGCCAACAAAGGGATAGGATCGCCGAAGTCGACCACACCGGGTTCCATAGATCGGTTGAGGTGCAGAAGCACACCGTTTTGCGGTCCAGAACATATCAGATCGGCTTTCCCGTCGCAATTAAAATCGCGCAAATACGCCCAGTTTTGAACTTTTGGCCAACGCTCCAATTTGGGCAAATAGGGCATTACTTGACCTAAGGCCCCTGTCTTGTAAATGTGAAACTGGTTGCTACTCCGATCAAAGGCCACCAATTCTGACTTACCGTCAAAATCAATATCCATCTCCGAGAAATGAGGAGCGTTCAATCCCCCCTCCCAAAACAAGTTCAACTCTTCGGAACCCGAAATCACCCTTGGTAGATGCGAGCGAACAAAACCTTGCCCCCATAATCCCATCCAGCTCAGTAAGCCCATCAACAAAACAACCCTTTTCATCTCCCAAAGATAGCCGTATTTCGACAGTCCATTCTGCCGACCCGCGTGTAATATTTACTGAAATTTCGATTAAACGGGATGTATTTCAAGCCATTAAATAAGATTGGGATTTATCAAATGAAATTCTAAATTTGCCGCTCACAAAAAACTAAGGTTCCGAAAAAATGCAGAATAGAGGCGCAGTTTGGCTTTTTACCATTTTACTAGCCATCGCATGTTTGTACCAATTGTCGTTCACCTTCGTGGCATCTAGCTTCGAAAGCGAAGCGGCTGAGATAGGCAAATCGAAAGCAGATTCAGTTAAACGCGTAAATCCCGGGATCTCTTCGGTAGAATACGATCGCTTGTTGGATAGCTTCACCGAAAAGTACCTAAAGGACAACTCCCAACGCGAAATTTATCCGGTTTTTGGCTTTAACTATGCCGATTGCAAGAAAAACGAGCTCAGTTTAGGTCTTGACCTGCAAGGTGGTATGAGTGTAACCCTCGAGGTTTCGATCCCAGAAATGGTAGGTGCACTGGCTGCAAACGAGAAAGATCAGGCCTTTGTGAAGGCCATGAGCTTGGCCAGATCGCGTCAGAGCGAAAGTCAAGTAGACTTCATCACCGAGTTTGAGAGAGCCTACCAAGAAGTGGCGCCCAACGGCAAGTTAGCGGCAATCTTCCATTCTCGCGACAACGCGACAAAGTTCCCTGCAACAGCTTCGAACAGCGAAATCATCAATACCCTTCGCGAAGAAGCTAAGGTAGCCATTGATAACGTAGAGCGCATTCTTCGTAATCGTATCGACAAGTTCGGCGTGGTTCAACCTACCATCCAAAAGCAGCAATATTCAGGTAGAATTTTGATCGATCTACCTGGCGTTAAAGACAAAGAGCGCGTTCGCAAGGTGCTTCAATCAACTGCTACCCTTGAGTTTTGGGATACTTACACCAACGAATTTATCTATCCCAAGTTGGAAGCAGCTGACAAAGCGGTTTCTGAAATCCTCTATCCAGGTGTTCGCGCAGCGTTTGAAGCCAAAAACAAAACCAAAGACACGGCATCCGACTCTACCAAGACAAACGCAGACTCTACCCAGGTAGATACGGCATCAAGTGATGTAGAATCACTTTTGGCCGGAACCGACTCAGCCAAAACCAACAAACCCGCCGCTAACGAGAAAGAAGATCCTGCTAAGGTTAGCCCAGTATTCGCTTTCTTGCGTCCCGCGGTATATCAAGACGAGCGTCAGCAGCTTCAACTTATTCCCGGAGCCATCGTAGGTTTTGCCGCTGTGAGTGATACCGACCAGGTAAACAACATCCTGAACAATGATGTGTTTAAAGCCAATATGCCTACTGATTTGCGTTTGTTGTGGGCTTCAAAACCCGACAAAAACACGATCGCATTGTACGCCATCAAATCTACCCGCGACGGCAAAGCTCCACTCGACGGAGGTTCAATTGTCGATGCTCGCCGCGATTTCAATCAGCGCAATGAGGTAGAAGTGACCATGCGAATGAACAGCGAAGGGGCTAAGATATGGGCTGATATGACTACAGCCGCCTCTAAAAACCGCGACGCCATTGCCATCGTGCTCGATAACTATGTGCAATCAGCCCCATCTGTTAACGGTCCCATTCCCAACGGTAGCTCAGCTATTACCATGGGTGCGGGTAACAAGGCAGATCAACTAAACGAAGCCGATGACTTAGCGAACATCTTGAAAGCCGGTGCTCTTCCAGCTCCTGCATCTATTGTAGATGAAGCCGTTGTGGGTCCTTCACTCGGCGCCGACAACATCCAGGCCGGTATGAATTCGTTCTTCGTAGCCTTGGGCGTAATCATTCTCTACATTTGGTTCTATTACAACATCGCCGGTCTGGTGGCCAACTTAGCATTGCTTGCTTCTCTGTTCTTTATCATGGGTAGCTTGGCTTCTTGGCACGCATCGCTTACCCTTCCGGGTATTGCCGGTATCATCCTTACCATTGGTATCTCGGTCGATGCAAACGTTTTGATCTATGAGCGCGTCCGCGAGGAATTGCGCCTCGGAAAGTCTCTTAAGGAGGCACTTGACTTAGGTTACAAACGAGCCTCATCTGCGATCATCGATGGTAACCTTACCACCTTGCTTACCGCCATTGTGCTTACCGCATTTGGTACGGGGCCCATCCGTGGATTTGCCGTTACCCTAATATTCGGTATTTTGTGCTCGCTGTTCTCTGCGATCTTCATTACGCGACTTATTTTCACGGCACCTCGTTTTGCCAACTACCAGTTCCGCTTCTCTAGCAAAGCCACGGCCAACTTATTCACCAATGTGAATTTCGACTGGGTAGGAAAACGCCGCGTATTCTACATCATCTCTTCTTTGGTGATCACCGCTGGGGTAATTTCGATGTTTACTCGCGGATTTAGTTTGGGCATCGACTTTACAGGAGGTAGAACCTACACCGTTCAGTTTGATGATATCATTGAGCAAGATAAAATTCGCCAAGCCTTGGCCACGCCTTTTGAATCAGCTCCTGAAGTGAAAACCATCGGATCAGGTAATAGCGTGAAGATTACTACCAACTACCTGATTCAGGAAAATGCGGCTCAAACCGATGCAAAAGTAGAAGCCAAGTTGCAAGAAGGTTTGAATACCTTGGGCTCTAAATACAAGATCATGGAGTCGAGAAAGGTTGATGGATCGATCTCTGACGACATCGTGAAATCAGCTGTGATATCAGTGACCTTCTCGTTGTTAATCATTTTCTTATACATCGTATTGCGCTTCCGCAGATGGCAGTTTGGTCTGGGTGCTTTGGCATCGCTTTTCCACGATATCCTATTGATCCTTTCGGTTTTCGCCATTGGTCACGGATACTTGCCCTTCTCGATGGAGATTGATCAGCATTTTATCGCGGCCCTACTGACTATCTTGGGTTATTCAATTAACGATACGGTGGTGGTATTCGACCGTATTCGCGAATACCTCAAAGGAAAAGATTCGAAAGCCGACCACGTGCAGTTAATCAACAACGCGTTGAACAGCACCTTGGGTCGTACCTTGAATACCTCATTCACCACCTTCGTGGTAATGTTGATGATCTTCCTCTTTGGCGGAGATTCTATCAAAGGTTTTGTTTTCGCCCTTTTGCTTGGTATTGCCATCGGAACATACTCATCGCTGTGCGTAGCAACGCCTATTGTGGTCGACTTTGGTAAAAAAGGCGACTTCACCAAATAACGAATCACTGCTAAAACCTAAAAAAACCGCTTCTACCTGAAGCGGTTTTTTTTTGATTGCAGCGCGCAATTGCAGTTTCTATATATCGTTCGGCGCCCCAGCTATTTTGCCTCAAGCTGAATATCGATTCACCTAAATGCACTAACTTTGTACCATGCTGTTGTTTTTAAATATGAGTGGCGGAGAGATCGTTGTGATCTTCTTGGTATTTCTCATGCTGTTTGGATCGAAAAACATACCTGACATTGCTCGTACCATGGGTAGGGCAGTGCGGCAATTTAAAGATGCCACCGGCGAAATCCAGCGCGACATTGAAAACGGTGCAAGGGAATTTAAAACACGCATGGACCAAGAAACCCTTCAGATTAAATCGCACTTGGATCCCGATATCTTGGCGGGTCAATCCACCCCTCCACCACCTAGCCCACCTAAACCTACACCTCCAACTGCCACTTCAGGCGAGGAAAACAAAGGAGCTTAACCTGCGGTCAAGCAGAAACCTAGCATATTCACCCAACCCGTTCTTAGCAGCGGCTGTCTGTGTGACATTGCGACTCCTCGGTGCCGATGGGCGATTCCATTGCTTGATCGAATACCTTTTTTAAAGCGCAGCAGTAAAACGCAAAACACGCTTGTCGACGTGTTTTTCACTCAGGTTTTAATCGCCATTCCAGGGTAAGTACCAAAACAAATTACTCCACTTCGGCAATCACCAACCTTGCATCTCAAGGTTCATCGCAGCTGCACACCGCGAGAAAAGGAATCAGTCACAAATACCCTTCATGTAATCTTGTTACCTCAAGATAAACGAAGATTAAAGGTCAACGCTATTTAGGGAAGGTCAACGTATCACCTATCACCAGCCGAAGCTTCAGCGAAGGCTGGTATCCCCCCTCGTCAGCCGAAGCTTTAGCGAAGGCTGACCCCCCTAAATAAACACCCCCTTCTCGAAAAAATATCCATTTTTTAACCCAGCACCCCCTTTAAAAATGTATTTTTGCCAAAAAAAAAAACAAAAACATGGCAAATGCTCGTTTCATTGCTTTTGAGGAGTTGCTCAAAAGACAACCGGTTGAGGTAACTCCACCATCAGACAAAATTTCTGATTTCTACGCGCAAAACGTCTTCGGCATTGATCAAATGCGAGGATTTTTAACCAAAGAGAGTTACAAGGCTGTGGTTGAGGCCATGGAAAATGGGGCTCGAATTGATCGCAGGATTGCCGATCAAGTGGCGACTGCCATGAAAGCTTGGGCCATGTCGAAAGGTGCTACCCACTACACACATTGGTTTCAACCCCTAAATGGAGCAACGGCAGAAAAACACGATGCATTTTTTGAGCCCCTTGCCGGCGGCGGATCGGTTGAGAAGTTCGATGGATCGATGTTGGTACAACAAGAACCTGATGCGTCTAGCTTCCCAAATGGCGGTATTCGCAGTACCTTCGAGGCACGCGGCTACACAGCTTGGGATCCTACTTCACCCGCATTCATATTAGATAAAACACTTTGCATTCCCACCATCTTCATCTCCTACACCGGCGAGAGCTTGGATAATAAAATGCCGCTACTGAAGGCTCTACACGCCGTAGATGAAGCCGCAACCGCGGTCTGCCAATATTTCGATAAAAACGTTACCAAGGTGATTGCCACCTTGGGTTGGGAGCAGGAATACTTCCTGGTAGATTCGGCTCTTTTTAACGCGCGTCCCGACCTCATGATGTCAGGTAGAGCGCTATTTGGTCACATTCCAGCCAAAGGGCAGCAGTTGGAAGATCACTACTTCGGTTCTATTCCAGATCGCGTAACAGCCTTCATGAAAGACTTCGAAATTGAGGCCTTGAAGCTGGGTATTCCAGTTCGCACCCGTCACAATGAGGTGGCACCGAATCAATTTGAGTGCGCACCGATTTTCGAAGAGGCCAACTTGGCGAACGATCACAACCTATTGTTGATGAATCTGTTGGAGAAAATTGCTGCTAAGCACCACTTCCGTGTACTGTTGCACGAGAAGCCCTTTGCAGGGGTGAATGGTTCTGGTAAGCACAATAACTGGTCGCTTTCTACCAACACCGGAGTTAACTTGCTGGGTCCGGGTAGCAATCCCAAAACCAACCTCCAGTTCCTCACATTCTTCGTGTGCACCATCAGAGGTATTTTTGAATACGCCGATATCCTTCGCGCTGCCATCGCCTCGGCAAGCAACGATCACCGCTTGGGAGCCAATGAGGCACCGCCTGCAATTATTTCGGCGTTTATTGGAAGTCAACTCGATCAAGTGCTCAACGAAATCGAGGCCAACGATCATATCGGAAAGCTAACTCCAGAGGAGAAGACCGAATTGAAACTCAATATTGGCCGTATTCCGCAGATCTTGCTCGACAATACCGACCGCAACCGCACATCGCCATTTGCATTTACCGGTAACAAGTTCGAGTTCCGTGCGGTAGGCTCCTCAGCCAACTGTGCCGTGGCTATGTATACCTTGAATACCATTGTAGCCAAGCAGTTGCGCGAGTTTAAAAAGTCGGTTGATCAACAGATCGATACAGGAATCAAAAAAGATGAAGCCATTCTTTCTGTGATTCGCACCTACATCAAAGAATCGAAAAATATTCGCTTCGAAGGCAATGGGTACTCAGATGAGTGGAAGGAAGAGGCCAAAAAAAGAGGATTATCCAATATTCCCGACACCCCTCGTGCCCTCGATGTGTTAACACAGAAAAAGTTTGTCGACTTATTTTCCGAAATCGACGTGTTAACGCCAATCGAAATACATGCGCGCCACGAAATCGAGTTGGATAAGTATGTATTAAAGATTCAAGTAGAGTCTCGTATCATTGGTGACTTCGCTCAAAATCACATTGTGCCTGTGGTAGTTAATTACCAAAATCGACTGATCAGTAACGTGAAAGGGTTGATCGACGTATTTGGCGAGAAAGAAGGTAAAGCCCAAGCCGATCAGCAGTTGCGCGTAATCACCGAGATCTCTCACCACGTTAATTCCATTTTGAAAATGGTCGATGAAATGATCGAAGAGCGCAAAAAGGCGAATGCGATGGACAATTCGCGTGAAAAGGCCATTGCCTACTGCGATCAGGTGAAGCCATTCTTCGAGAAAATCAGATACCACGTAGATAAGCTCGAACTATGCGTAGACGATGAGCTTTGGCCGTTGCCAAAAATGCGCGAGTTGCTTTACACGAAATAATGCAATATATTTGTAGAAAGGCTATCCTAATTGGGTAGCCTTTTTACATTTGCATTAGTTTGTAATCAATATCTTTTCTCTTCCATAGATATGTTCCGTACTCCATTCCTCACATTCGTAGCCCTTTTGTTCTCATTGGCGGTTTTTGCACAGACTAAAAACACCAAAAACGCCGATACCGAGTTCGCTAATGAGAAATACTCCGCAGCGATTGAAAGCTACAAAAAGTGCTACAGCACCGAAGGTTCGGTTGTTGAGAAAGCTCGAATCATATTTCAGATCGCCGAATGTTATCGCTTGATGGCCGATCTGGAATCTGCCAAGTCGTGGTACGAAAAGTCAATCCGGGCCAAACACCAAGACCCAAAGCAATACCTATACTTAGCTGAGTGCTACAAGCAGGAGGGAAAATTCAAGGAAGCTATCGAGAAATACACCGAATTCAAGCGCACAGCCAAAGACCCTGCAGCCGATCAAGGTATAAAGGCGTGTAAGTTGGCCTTGGAATGGACCGCTAAACCAACGCGCTTTGTGGTTCAAGCCGAAGAAGTACTCAATTCGCCCGCCATGGATTTTGCTCCTGCCATTCTCGATAAAAAAGACAACATGATTGTATTCGCCTCATCGCGCGAAGGATCATCTGGCAACAAAATCGATGAGCGCAGCGGGGAGAATTTTTCCGACCTCTACTTCTCCAATAAAGACAAAAAAGGCAAGTGGGGAGAGCCAGTTCTGCTTGACCCAGCAATCAATACCGAGGCCAATGAAGGTGCCGCAAAGCTAAACCCGAAGCGCAGCGTGATGTATTTCACACGTTGTGAATACGAAAAGAAAAAAAGCCTCGGGTGCGATATCTACAAAGCAAACTACAGCGGTGGCAAATTCGGAGAGATTACCAAACTAGCAGACCTTAAAGCAGAGGGCGAAGAGGCCATTACCGTTGCCCACCCAACCGTGAATAAAACGGAATCAACGCTGGTTTTTGCAGCTGATTATCCCGGCGGACAAGGAGGGAAAGATTTGTGGATGATTACCTACGACAAAAAAGCAAAAACCTGGTCTAAACCTCAAAACCTCGGCCCAAAAATCAATACCGACGGCGATGAGATGTACCCCTTTATCGCAGAGTCAGGTGAGTTGTATTTTTCATCTACCGGCCACATCGGAATGGGTGGAATGGATATTTTCAAGGCCAATGCTCTCGACGAAAACAAGTGGGGCGAAGTGGAGAATATGAAAGTACCTGTCAACTCTCCCAAAGACGATTATGGCATCTATTTCACCGACCCAGACAAAGGTTTCTTCTCTTCCAATCGAGTGGGAGGTAGAGGCAAGGACGACATTTACAGCTTCTTTTACCCGCCCATTCAGTTGGTGCTGAAAGGTACAGTTTACGACAAGGACAATAAAAAAGGTGTAGCAGGTGCAACGGTTCGCGTTACCGGCAACGACGGTACTCCGTTCGAAAAAACTACCGATGCGGAAGGGGCTTATGATTTTACAGATAACAATGGTCAACGTTTCATTCAACCGGAGAAAATTTACGCCATCGAGGTCCTGAAAAAGGATTACCTCGTTGCGAAAGACAAGATAGCTACCACGGGACTCAACGAGTCGACCACGTTTGTGCAAGACTTTGTCATTCAATATACCCCTGCGAATAAGGCCATCCGAATGCCAGAGGTACAATACGAATTGGGTAAGTACAACTTACTCGAGAACTCAAAAGACAGCCTAAACTTCCTGCTCAAGATCTTGCAAGATAACCCAACTATTGTTGTTGAGCTACAGGCTCATACCGATAGCCGAGGCGACGATGCGGCTAACCTCGATCTTTCGCAAAAACGCGCCCAAGCCTGTGTGGATTACCTCATTTCAAAGGGAATTCCAAAGGAGCGAATGGTCGCTAAAGGCTACGGCGAAACTCAACTTAAAATTACCGACGAGCAAATTAAAACAGCTGGATCTAAAAGCGAGCAAGAAGCGCTTCACCAGCTCAATCGCCGCACCGAATTCTCTGTTCTTAATTCCAACTACGTTCCAGGCGGTGCCGCAGCGCAAACGCCAGCCCCGGCTAAACAGAACTAGTTGCATGCATAACCCCTTGAAAAGCGTCTCGACGATGGTCGGGATGCTTTTTTAATTTTAATAACCATGAGCGAATCACGATATAACCAGCGCGGTGTCTCGGCCTCCAAGGAGGATGTGCACGCCGCTATCGCCAACGTCGATAAAGGCCTATTCCCAAAAGCCTTTTGTAAAGTGGTACCCGACTACCTTACCGGAAGCCCCGAGCATTGCTTGGTGATGCACGCCGATGGGGCAGGCACCAAATCTTCGCTGGCCTATATGTATTGGAAACAGACCGGCGACCTGTCGGTTTGGAAAGGCATTGCTCAGGATGCCATTGTTATGAACATCGACGATCTGCTCTGCGTGGGGGCAGTCGATAATATCATGCTTAGCTCAACCATAGGTCGAAACAAAAACCTCATCCCCGGCGAAGTGATCTCCGCCATCATCAATGGAACCGAAGAACTGCTGTCAGAACTGCGGGCACAAGGCGTAGAAATTCACTCCACTGGAGGCGAAACAGCCGATGTAGGTGATCTGGTGCGAACCATCATTGTAGATTCAACCGTGGTTTGCCGCATGCGACGCGATGAGGTGATCAGCAACCACACCATTCAAGCCGGTGATGTTATCGTTGGTCTGGCCTCTTTTGGCCAAGCCGTATATGAATCAGAGTACAATGGTGGCATGGGAAGCAACGGACTCACTTCGGCGCGCCACGATGTTTTTGATCACTCGCTGGCAGCTCAGTTCCCCGAAAGTTTCGACCCCTTAGTTCCCAAAGAGCTCGTTTATTCGGGCAGCTGCAAGTTGACAGATGAAATTCCAAACAGCCCGCTTAACGCAGGAAAACTGGTGCTTTCGCCTACTAGAACCTATGCCCCGATCATCAAAAAAATCCTGCAAAGCCATCGCCCTCATATTCACGGAATGGTGCATTGCAGCGGTGGGGCACAAACCAAGGTGCTGCATTTTGTCGATCAAGTCCATATCATCAAAAACAACTTATTTCCCACGCCACCCCTGTTCAACCTGATTCAAAGCCAGTCGGGAACCGATTGGAAAGAGATGTACAAAGTCTTTAACATGGGGCATCGCATGGAGATTTACGTAAAACCCGAGTGGGCCCAAGACTTGATTAAAATTGCTCAGACGTTTGGCGTAGAGGCACAAGTAGTCGGTAGGGTAGAGGCTCACGCAGGGAAGTTGCTCACCATCGAATCGCCATACGGCACCTTTACATACGATTCGCACTAAAATGGATAATTTAATTGCGAAGCTGCAGCGCATTGTCGACAAATACGAGGAGATTGGCAAACAAATTGTCGATCCCGACGTCATTGCCAATCAAAAAAGGTATGTTCAGCTTTCAAAAGAATATAAAGAACTGGAGGATATCGTCGTTGCCTTTCGTCAGTACAAAGGGGTTGTAGACAACCTTCAGAACTCCAAAGCCATGTTGGCGACAGAGACTGATCCGGAATTCAAACAAATGGCTGAGGAGGAAATCAAGAGCCTCCAAGACCAAAAAGTACAATTAGAAGACGATATCAAGTGGTTGCTCATTCCCAAAGACCCAGACGATACCAAGAACATCATCATGGAGATCAGGGGGGGGACGGGAGGCGATGAAGCCGCCATTTTCGCAGGCGACCTGTACGAAATGTACATCCGCTTTTTCGACATCAAAGGTTGGCGACACGAGGTGCTTAACGTCAACGAAGGCACTGCCGGAGGTTACAAAGAAATTTCATTTCTGGTAGAAGGTGAAAATGTATACGGCAATATGAAGTTCGAGAGCGGTGTTCATCGAGTTCAGCGCGTACCGGCAACCGAAACACAAGGCCGGGTGCATACATCTGCCGCTACCGTGGCCGTACTTCCCGAGGCCGAGGAGGTGGATGTAGAAATCAATATGGCCGATGTCCGCCGAGACACGTATCGCGCCTCGGGGGCAGGCGGACAGCACGTAAACAAGACCGAATCGGCCGTTCGACTCACGCACATCCCAACCGGTGTGGTTGCCGAATGCCAGGAGGAGCGCTCGCAGTTTAAGAACTTCGATAAGGCTCTCAAAATGCTCCGGTCCCGGATATACGAAGCAGAGGTGATCAAACGTGAACAGGCGCGCGCAGCAGAGCGCAAATCACAGGTGAGTACCGGCGATCGATCAGCCAAAATTAGGACATACAACTTCCCCCAAGGCCGATGTACCGATCACCGAATCGGCCTCACCCTTTACAACCTAGATGCCATCATGAAAGGCGATCTACAAGGGGTGGTCGATGCGCTTAAAATGGCCGAAAATGCCGAGAAATTACAGGCCGGAATCAATAACGAACTCTAACATCATGACCCGATCACAACTCATCGCCCTAATCAAAGAACGGAAGTCTTTCCTTTGCGTCGGTCTAGATACCGATCTGACCAAAATCCCGGCAAAATTCTTGGAGACCGAAGATCCTATCTTTGAATTCAACAAGGCCATTATAGATGCTACAGCCGACTATTGTGTGGCGTATAAACCCAACCTAGCCTTCTACGAATGCCACGGTGCCAAAGGCTGGGAAAGTCTGGAGAAAACCATTGCATACATCGGCGATACCCATTTTACCATAGCCGATGCCAAACGCGGCGATATAGGAAACACTTCATCGTATTACGCCAAAACCTTTTTTGAAGTGCTCGGGTGTGACTCGGTTACCATTGCACCGTACATGGGGAAAGACTCTGTAGAACCCTTCCTTAAATTCGATGGCAAATGGGCTATTCTGCTGGCACTCACCAGCAACGAAGGTGCTGTCGATTTTCAGTTTCAATCCATTGCTCCCGGGAGTGAGCGATTGTACGAGAAAGTATTAAAACTCTCACAATCTTGGGGAAACACGGGCAACTTAATGTATGTGGTTGGGGCTACCCGACCCGAAATGCTCAGCTCAATACGCCAAATCATTCCCGATCACTTTTTGTTGGTGCCCGGTGTAGGAGCACAGGGTGGAAGCCTGACAGAGGTCTGCAAATACGGCTTAACCCCCGATGTTGGACTGTTGATTAACGCTTCCCGAAGCATTATTTATGCAGGAGCGCAAGAAAGTAACTTTGAAACCCATGTCGAAAAAGCTGCTGCCGAATTGCAAAGTGAAATGGCTCAAATACTCACCGAAAGAGGCATCTGCTAATTCATACTAGATCTTTGATCACCAAGGGGCTACCTTCACGGAAAGCCCCTTTTTTATGAACGAAGATCTGATCAAAACCATCTGGAAATACGGTTACTTCGGCGGCAATCACCTCCGAACCACCACCGGAGACACCCTGGTTATCGAATACCCCGGTCAAGAAAATTTCGATGCCGGTCCTGACTTTTTTATGGCCAAGGTTCGAATTGCCGGACAACTGTGGATTGGCAACGTGGAAATCCATACCCGCAGTTCCGATTGGAATAAACACGGTCACCAAGGCGATGCCGCATACGAGTCCATTATTCTTCACGTTGTCTGGAACGACGATCAACCCGTTCATCTCTCGGGCGATCAAGTTCCAACGCTCGAACTGAAAAATTGGGTTCCCGATGCCATGATGGCGGAGTACCACCGTTTAATGGGGGCATCCAAAAAGCTGGGGTGCGCCGAACATGTGAGCATAGCCGACGCCTTTTCCGTGAATCGATGGCTCGATCGGATGTTCTTCGAGCGATTCGAGGAAAAGGTTCAACGAATGCGAAATGACCTGGCCTTAACTCAAAACAACATGGGGGAAGTGCTTTGGCGATGGACCGCACGTTACCTGGGAGGCCCTGTCAACGGCCATGGTTTCCAACAAGTAGCCCAAACGCTGAGTCTTTCACTTTTGCTCAAATACCACAACCGTCCGCATGCATTGGCAGCTTTATTATATGGATGTGCAGGGCTCATTGACAGCAAACGACTGCCCGACCTGCCCGAGTTGCAGGCTCAATGGCGTTTTCTCAAAGTTAAACATCAACTTTCGGTAGCCCAAGCCCCTTGGAAATACATGCGCATGAGGCCATCGGCCTTTCCAGAGCAGCGGATGAAGTTGATCATTCAATTTCTGCTCTCTTTTCTACCCACCTTGCGCGAACCGGAAGCGTTTTTTGACCACATTAAACGACACCAATATCCATCTGATTTTCTGAATGGTTTTGGCGACCTTATTCCATCTAACCCCTTGCTGCTGTCCAAACACCTCAATCACCACTATTTGGTGAACGTGCTTTTTCCTTTGCTTTTTATCAGAGGAATCATTCCACAGGAGGAGATCTGGGAGCATGTAAACCGCATTCAGCCAGAGGATAACCAATGCACGCGGTTTATGACCAACAACGGCTTTCCGAATAAACAACTTATTCATTCGCAAGCCTTGTTGCACCTGCACCGAAACTATTGTACGCCCAAAAAATGTACGCAATGCGCCATTGGACTTCAAATGCTCGGCAAACCCTTTGCCATAGGACATCTTCAACGGGCTACGGCCTGAGAAGTCAGGGTGATGGGTAAGTGTGGAGTGGCTGTTGCCGCGGGCTAACCCAGCGGGATTTTGTCATCTCACATTGTTTTGTTATATTTGTGATTCTCACCCTCTGCTTATGATCGAAACCATAACTCGTTTTTTCGAGCTTCAAACATTTGGAGTTTGCACCTGGTGGGGCAAAAAGCTTGGAATTGATAGCAATCGAATCCGCAAAACCTTTATCTACACATCTTTCATCACCTTCGGTTCGCCATTGATCATCTACATGGCAATGGCCTTCATCTTGGAAAATAAAGAGTATTTCAAACCAGGGGGGCGTAAAAGTCCCTCGGTATGGGAATTCGACGGGGAATAAGCGCTGAGCATTATGAAAATTTTGATCACGGGTTCCAACGGATTGTTGGGACAGAGCATTGCTGAGCTATGCTCCCAAAACAACCAAATAAACTACCTCTGTACATCTCAAGGAGAGAATCGCAATAGCAGGGTGCCCGCGAGCAGGTATCGATCCATCAATTTATGCGATCAATCGGAATGGACCGCCGTTTATAATGATTTTGAGCCTGATGTCGTTATCCACACTGCAGCCATGACCAATGTTGATCAGTGTGAGACTGAGCGAGAAGCGTGCACCGAGATCAATGTTAAAGCCGTTCAGCGCATCTTTGAATCATGCGCCCGCACCGGAGCCAAATTGATTCACTTGAGCACCGACTTTGTTTTTGATGGCTCCAATGGTCCCTACTCCGAGGGTGATGAGCCCAATCCACTGAGTTTTTACGGGGAATCTAAATGGCAAGCCGAACAGATACTTCTAAATAGCACCTATCAGAACTGGGCCATTGCCCGAACCATCATTGTGTATGGAAAAGGCGAAAACCTAAGCCGTGGCCACATTGTCTTCTGGGTTCGTGACATGTTGCGTCAAAACAAAGAGATTACCATCGTTGATGATCAGTTTCGATCACCCACCTGGGCGGTCGATTTAGCCAATGGATGCCTGCAAATTGCCCTGTTAGATCAGCGTGGCATCTTTCATCTGAGTGGTCCGCAAACGCTTAGTATTTACGAACTGGCCAAGGAGGTTGCTCAGTATTATGCATTGGATGACACACTGATTAAGCCCGTGAAAACAGGTGAATTTAAGCAGCCTGCTAAACGACCTTTGCGAACCGGTTTTGTCATCGATAAAGCCCAAAAGCTGCTCCAGTACAATCCCCACAGCGTCTCGCAGGCGCTTGCGAAGATGGGGGAGTGACCGTTTGCTCATTCTAACTGGTTCGGGCTGACAAAGGATACAACCTTTGCAGGGTGAAACCGCTGTTGAATTGGTTCGATTTTACGAAACGCCAGGAAATGGCTGTCCTGCAGCTTATTGTCTGCATTCTATTGCTGCGGTTTGCGCAGCAGATGTATCACGATCGCTGGTGGCGCGAGCGCATCGCATGGGTGAAAAAACTCCCACCCGTCGAGGTGGTGCGCATATCAGCCCCGAACAAGCCGCAACAAAACTATCCCTCGCGGCCTCGAGCGCACCATTCAAAAAACCAAGGAAATTCCCGTCTTATCCTCTTTTCTTTCAATCCTAATACTGCTTCTGAAAATCACTTTAAGCGTTTAGGATTCAAAGAATGGCAAATTAAAAATATAATCAAATTCAGGCAGGCAGGAGGTGTGTTTCGAGTTAAGAGTGATATGAAACGCCTCTATGGCCTGTCAGCAGCGCGCTATCTCGAGCTTGAGCCGTTTATCGATTTACCCGACCAGATTACATCTCTTAAAAAAGAGTCGATGCTGCCCATCAATCAGCTCGACTCGTCCCATTGGTTTCAAAGCAAGTTATTGCCTGAGTCCCTTATGAAGCGAATCTGGAAATACAAGCAGCGACTAGGCGGTTTTGTATCGCATGATCAGTGGCGTGAAATCTGGGGGATCAATGACCAGCAGTGCAACATCCTTAAGCGATTGGTACACATCGACCCTGAAATGGTGAGTAAGATAAAGGTTAATCAATGCTCAGCTCGCGAGTTGGCGGCACATCCATACGTGGACAACCGACTGGCCCAGCGGATTGTCAATTATCGCTCTCAGCATGGCTCCTTCACAGAAATCAAAGAAATGTCCAAATCTGTCTTGATGCCCGATTCACTTATCCCTAAAATTGCACCGTATTTGAGCTGGGATGATCACTAGGGAGTTACAAGACGCGATTCGAATGGTTCAGGATTTTCCAAAACAGGGAATTTCCTTTTGCGACCTTACCCCAGTTTTCAAACAACCCGTTTTGGTGCGGAAAATGGTTGAGGCGCTCGTCGAGCCTTTCCGAAATCAAGGCATTACAGCTATTGCGGGTATCGAAAGTAGAGGTTTTTTCCTAGCCCCGGCGATGGCGCTAGAGCTCAACCTTCCATTCATACCTATCCGAAAGCCGGGCAAGCTACCCGCCAGTACCTTCGCTCAGTCTTACCAGCTGGAATACGGAATGGACTCGCTGGAGATCCACACCGATGCCTTATCGAACCGAGATTTCGTGATGATTCACGACGACGTTTTGGCAACCGGAGGCACCGCCCGTGCGGCTGCTCAGCTCGTGGAGCAGTGCGGTGCTAAAGTCGCCGGTTTTACCTTTATTATTGAACTTCTATCGTTGAATGGCAGAGAAAAGATAAAAACCCTGCCTACCACAAGTTTGTTAACCTTCTAACTAACACTAACCAAATGAATGCAACAGCTACTGAGAACCAGACCATGATCAGTCAAATGGTCCGCGACTTCGCTGAGAAAGAGATTAGACCGTACGTGATGGAATGGGACGAAAGTCAAACCTTCCCCGTCGAAGTATTCAAGAAAATGGGTGAGCTGGGCCTTATGGGCATGGTGGTTCCGCAAGAGTACGGCGGTTCTGGCCTTGGCTATTTTGAGTACGTAACGGCCATCAAGGAACTGGGTGCTGTGTGCGGATCTGTTGCCCTCTCTATGGCTGCACACAACTCACTTTGTACAGGACATATCCTCGCTTTTGGCAATGAAAGTCAAAAAGCCAAGTGGCTTCCCAAGTTGGCTACTGCCGAGTGGATCGGAGCCTGGGGTCTGACAGAGGCCAATACCGGTTCTGATGCCATGCGCATGCGCACGACCGCCGTTCAAGATGGCGATTATTGGGTTATCAACGGCGCCAAAAACTGGATTACCCACGGTATCACCGGAAACATTGCAGTAGTGCTGGTTCGGACAGGCGAATTGCTAGACAGCCACGGAATCACGGCATTTGTGATTGAGCGTGGCACGCCGGGCTTCCATGCAGGCAAAAAAGAAAATAAACTCGGTATGCGCGCGTCCGAAACCGCCGAAATGATCTTCGAAAATTGTCGCGTACACAAAGACAATATCCTCGGAGAGGTAGGCGAAGGATTTATACAAGCCATGAAGGTGTTAGATGGCGGTCGTATCTCCATTGCTGCCCTATCGCTCGGCATTGCTACCGGTGCGTACCGCGCAGCGGTGCAGTATTCGAAAGAGCGCGAGCAATTCGGCCAACCTATCAGCCATTTCCAAGGTATTGCCTTCAAAATTGCCGATATGGCAACCAAAATTGAAGCAGCTGAACTGCTTACCATGCACGCTGCCGATTTGAAAAACAGAGGCGAAAAACTAACCAAAGAAGGCGCAATGGCCAAATACTACGCTTCTGAAGTATGTGTGGAAGTGGCCACCGATGCCGTGCAGATCTTTGGAGGTTATGGTTATACCAAGGATTATCCGGTAGAGAAATTCTATCGCGATAGCAAACTGTGCACCATCGGTGAGGGAACCTCTGAAATCCAGAAACTGGTTATTTCTCGCGAGATCCTCAAAAAATAATAGACCTTCAACCTTACCTGCTATCGGCAACCACCGGTAGTTGTGAGAGCGAAGGAATATGATTGCATCAATCGAAAAACCGGGATATCCCGGTTTTTTTTTGCCGAGTTGTATCGATTTGCTCATTTCTTTTCTAAGTTTGTCAACCGAAAAAATGAACTAAATATTTTTGTATTTTAGATTTTTTTTATGGAACATCTCGATAAAATAGACCGACACATATTAAAATTGCTCCAAGAGAACGCGCTTTTGAGTGTAAAGGAAATTGCCAATACGGTGGGTTTGTCGGTTACCCCTACCTATGAGCGCATCAAGCGCATGGAGAAAAACAAATACATCGATAAATACGTAGCCTTGGTCAATAGGGATAAGGTAGAGCGCTCATTGGTTGTATTTTGTTCGGTTTCGCTGCGCGATCACAGTCGGAATTCCCTCGAGGCTTTCAACAAGGCCATCAATCAAATACCAGAGGTAATGGAAATCTATTATACCTCGGGTGGATTTGATTACATGCTCAAAATTGTAACCAAAGACATGAACACGTATCAGCATTTCGTGGTGAACCAACTGGCTACCATTGAAAACATCGCTACCGTTCAGAGCTCATTTGTGTTGAAGCAGATCAAATGCGAAACTGCCATAACACTCGATTCAGAAGACAAAAAGTAAAGAACAATACAATGAAAATTGCCGTGGTGGGGGCCACCGGAATGGTGGGCCAAGAGATGTTAAAAGTGCTGGAAGAGTTTCAGTTTCCGGTTGACCAACTGATCCCTGTTGCTTCAGAGCGCTCAGTGGGTAAAAAAGTGCGTTTTAAAGGTAGCGATTTAGAGGTGGTTTCGATGGATCAAGCCATCGCACTGCGTCCCGAAATTGCCCTTTTCAGTGCCGGAGGATCAACCTCGCTGGAGTGGGCACCTCGTTTTGCAGAGGCCGGGATAACTGTAATCGATAATTCCTCAGCTTGGCGGATGGATCCCAACATACCGCTGGTAGTCCCTGAGGTGAATGGCCACGTTGTGGCGCCTTCGCACAAAATCATTGCCAATCCCAATTGCTCTACCATTCAGATGGTGCTTGCACTCCAACCGCTCCACCGTCAATACGGAATTGAGCGCGTTGTGGTCTCTACCTATCAATCGGTTACCGGAACTGGGGTAAAGGCGGTTGCCCAGCTTAACAACGAGCGCTCGGGAATACAAGGCGATATGGCCTATGCGTATCCTATTGATATGAATGTGATTCCACAAATTGATGTCTTTACCGACAACGGGTATACCAAGGAGGAGATGAAGATGATCAATGAAACGAAAAAAATTCTGGGCGACGATGCGGTGCAAGTAACCGCTACTACGGTGCGCATACCCGTGATGGGCGGTCACAGCGAATCGGTTAACATTAGCTTAAAACGCGATTACGAACTTGTTGAATTGCGTCAATTGCTTGCAAGCAGTCCCGGACTGGTCGTACAAGATGACCCCAGTCAGCAACTTTACCCGATGCCCCTTTTTGCTCAGGGTAAAAACGAGACCTTTGTAGGTCGTATTCGCCGCGATTTTTCAGCGCCAAACACCGTGAACATGTGGATAGTTGCCGATAACCTGCGCAAGGGAGCAGCTACCAATGCGGTGCAAATTGCCCAATTGCTGGTCGATGAAAAAATCGTTCTTCCATCTGCGTGATTTTTTTTAAAAATTTAGTTTGAGGAAAGATTTTTTTCTACCTTTGCCGTCCTTAATTAAAAAAGAAAGCGAACCAAGATGTTAATTATACCCGTAAAAGAAGGCGAATCAATTGAGAAGGCCCTTAAGAAGTTCAAGAAGAAATTCGAGAAAACTGGAGTGGTAAAACAATTACGCGCTCGTCAGGCTTTCACCAAGCCTTCGGTTGTTCGTCGCACCGAAATTAAGAAAGCAGTTTACCGTCGTCAGGTGATTGCTGAGATGACTGAACAATAAATCACACCCTTTTATAGTTGAAGGATTATCGCTAATTTGCGGTAATCCTTTTTTTGTTTATGCCCATATCATCCTTTTTGGAGCAGTTGCGAGTGGTTCGAAATTATTCGGCCCATACGGTACTTGCCTACGAAGCTGACCTCAAGGAATGGATGGAATACCTCTTGAGGGCTTTTGAGGTTAGCGATCTGCTGCAGGTCCGATCGATCATGGTTCGCAGTTGGGTGGTTGAATTGATGGAGCAGGGCAGGGAATCGACCACCATAGCCCGAAAAATAGCCTCATTGCGCAGTTTTTACAAATGGCAAATCCAGCAAGGCCTTATAAAAGTCAATCCCTGTATGGGTATACCTTTGCCCAAAAAAGCCAAGCGCCTTCCTACCTTTATTTCGGAGCAATCGATTGAAGAAGTGCTTCAACCCAGGTATTACGAAGAGCAAGTCAATGGATTTCGCGATTTGATCATGATGGAGCTTTTTTATTTTACGGGCATACGCGAGAGTGAGTTGATTGGCCTGAAACGCGCCGATATCGACCTGTTCCAAGCTCAAATCAAAGTGCTTGGCAAGCGAAACAAAGAGCGATTGATCCCGCTTACACCTGCATTTACCGAGCGTTTGCGAGAGTATTTACATTGGTCGATTCAGGAAAATACTTCATCGAATGATCCGCTTTTTCTGACGGATACCGGCAAAAAACTTTACCCAAAATTTGTCTACCAAAAGGTAAATTACTACCTTTCACGAGTAGCAAATGCCACCCAAAAGAGTCCCCATATCTTGAGACATTCCTTCGCCACTCATTTATTAAACCGAGGCGCCGATCTAAACGCGGTGAAGGCCTTATTGGGTCATACGAGCTTAGCAGCTACCCAAGTTTATACCCACAATACGATCGACAAGCTAAAAAGCGTTCACAAACAAGCTCACCCGCGAGGGTGAGGAGTATTAACCCAAAAAAATAGGAGGAACAACTATGCAATTTCAAGTGCACTCTATCCATTTTGACGCCGATGTCAAATTGATTAACCACGTAAGTGAGCGATTGAATAAACTAGACGTATTCTTTGATCACATCACGGATGGAGAGGTTTTTTTGCGTTTGGACAAGTCAGATGTTCAAGAAAACAAGATCGCCGAAATCAAACTAAATGTACCCGGAAAAGAACTCTTCGCCAAAAAACAGTGTAAAACATTCGAAGAGGCCACCGATACAGCGGTTGAGGCATTGCGTCAGCAAATCATCAAACACAAGGAAAAAATGAGAGGCTTATAACCAATAACTTACGGAAGCATCGCAAAAAAATAATTTCAATTGTTTGGAGCGATGTGAAACTTTATTACATTTGCAGACCTTTTTACGGAAAGGTCTGCATTTTTTTTGAAGTGCAATCGCTCTTTGTAATAGGAAAAATCCATTATTGCCGATGTAGCTCAGCTGGCCAGAGCAGCTGATTTGTAATCAGCTGGTCGGGGGTTCGAATCCCTCCATCGGCTCTTAATGGGGAGATACTCAAGCGGCCAACGAGGACAGACTGTAAATCTGTTGGTTCATACCTTCGAAGGTTCGAATCCTTCTCTCCCCACCAAATAATGGTACATAAAAAGAATGCGGGAGTAGCTCAGTTGGTAGAGCTTCAGCCTTCCAAGCTGAATGTCGCGAGTTCGAGTCTCGTCTCCCGCTCTTTTTTTTGTGGCCTCAGGCCAAAATAAGCTGTTGTAGCTCAGGGGTAGAGCACTTCCTTGGTAAGGAAGAGGTCGTGAGTTCAAATCTCATCAACAGCTCTTGTGTTGCATTATTTAACAGAGTAACATAAAACAAACCAAAATCAATTAGCTATGGCTAAGGAAACATTCGACCGCTCGAAACCACACGTAAACATTGGTACCATTGGTCACGTTGACCACGGTAAAACCACTCTTACTGCTGCTATTACTTCTGTACTTGCTAACCAGGGTCTTGCTGAGAAAAGAGATTTCTCTTCTATCGACAACGCTCCTGAGGAAAAAGAAAGAGGTATTACCATCAACACTGCTCACGTTGAGTACCAAACCACCAATCGTCACTATGCTCACGTTGACTGTCCTGGTCACGCTGACTACGTGAAGAACATGGTAACTGGTGCGGCTCAAATGGACGGCGCTATCCTAGTGGTAGCCGCTACCGATGGTCCGATGCCACAAACTCGCGAGCACATCCTTCTTGGCCGTCAGGTAGGCGTTCCTCGTATCGTTGTTTTCATGAACAAAGTGGACATGGTTGACGATACCGAACTTCTTGACCTAGTTGAGATGGAAATCCGCGAACTTCTTTCGTTCTATCAGTACGATGGCGACAACACACCTGTTATCCGCGGTTCTGCCCTTGGTGGACTAAACGGCGAGCAGAAGTGGGTTGATACCATCCTTGAACTGATGAACGCAGTTGATACTTGGATTGAACTTCCTCCCCGCGATACTGAAAAGCCTTTCTTGATGTCTGTAGAAGACGTATTCTCGATCACTGGTCGTGGTACCGTTGCTACAGGTCGTATCGAGACCGGTATCATCAACTCAGGTGAGCAAGTAGAGATCTTGGGTATGCAAGAAGAGAAAATGACCTCAACCGTAACTGGTGTTGAGATGTTCCGCAAAATCCTCGACAGAGGTGAGGCTGGTGACAACGTAGGTCTACTTCTTCGCGGTATCGATAAAGATCAGATCCGTCGTGGTATGGTTATCGCCAAACCAGGCTCGATCAAACCACACATGAAGTTTAAAGCTGAGATCTACGTATTGAAGAAAGAAGAAGGTGGTCGTCACACTCCTTTCAAAAACAGATACCGTCCTCAGTTCTACTTCCGTACAACCGATGTTACCGGTGAGATCCTCCTTCCAGAAGGCCGCGACATGGTTCTTCCAGGTGATAACTTGACCATTACTGTTGAGCTTATCGTTCCTGTAGCGATGGATAAAGGTCTTCGTTTCGCTATCCGCGAGGGTGGTAGAACCGTAGGTGCCGGTCAGGTAACTGAGATCCTAGGTTAATTTAACCTACACTGATAATAGCTAAAGTTGGCCCAAAAGCCAACTTTAGCTTTCTCTATAAAAGGGAAGTACTATTTCAAACACGGGCATAGTTCAATGGTAGAATAGCGGTCTCCAAAACCGTTGATCAGGGTTCGAATCCTTGTGCCCGTGCCACCTAAATAACCATGTTACAATGGCAGGATTTAAAACATTTTTGGCTGAGACATACGACGAACTCGTAAACCACGTGTCGTGGCCTACCTGGAAAGAATTGCAAAGCAGCTCGCTACTGGTTCTTGTAGCCACCGGTATCTTTGCCCTCGTTGTTTTTTTAATGGACGTTGTGTTTGGTATCAACGGCGAAGGCGGCATCTTCGGATGGCAAGGTATCCTAGGATGGGTGTATCAGATTTTGGGCGACCTTTAATTAACTGCTTATCATGACAGAATCCGGTTTAAAGTGGTATGTAGTCCGCGCCGTTAACGGCAAGGAAAAGAAGGTTAAGGAAACCATCGAACTCGAGGTGAATCGGGCCGGTTTGACCAGTGCGGTTGAACAAGTTTTGATTCCCACCGAAAAGGTATTCCAATTGCGCAACGGCAAAAAAGTAGCCAAAGAGCGCAGCTTTTATCCCGGTTATGTGCTGATCCAAGCGTCTCTCGAAGGAGAGGTGCTGCACATCATCAAAAATGTACCCAATGTGATCGGTTTCCTTGGTGCTGAAAAAGGAGGCAATCCCGTCCCCTTGCGCCAAAGTGAAGTAAATCGCATACTGAATAAAGTAGATGACCTAGCCACTGCCGACGTGGAGTACGATAACCCGTACCACATTGGTGACATGGTTAAGGTAATTGATGGTCCTTTCAACAACTTCGACGGAGTTATTGAGGAGATCAACGAAGAGAAGCGCAAATTGAAAGTGATGGTTAAGATCTTCGGCCGCAAAACGCCACTGGAACTTAACTACATGCAAGTAGAAATGCAAAAATAAGTATTAACGCTTTTACTCGGGCCAACGTAATGCTTCCACCCGGGTAAATAACCTAAATATACCTTTTTAAAATGGCAAAAGAAGTATTTGCGCTGATTAAGTTACAGGTTAAGGGAGGTGCTGCAAACCCATCGCCCCCCATTGGTCCCGCTTTAGGTGCCAAGGGTGTGAACATCATGGAGTTTTGTAAGCAGTTCAACGCCAGAACCCAAGACAAAGCAGGTAAAGTTCTTCCAGTTGTAATCACCGTTTATGGTGATAAGTCGTTCGACTTTATCATCAAAACACCGCCTGTTGCGGTGCAGCTAAAAGAGATCACCAAGATCAAGTCGGGATCGGCAGAGCCGAACCGTCAGAAGGTGGCCGCTGTAAGCTGGGACGATGTGAAAAAGATTGCCGAAGAAAAAATGCCCGACCTCAATTGCTTTACAATGGAAAGCGCCATGAGCATGGTAGCCGGTACAGCAAGAAGCATGGGAATTACCGTGAAAGGCGACAAACCCTTCTAAAATAACAAAGAAACATGAGCAAGTTAACCAAAAAGAGAAAAGAGGCCTTGGCCGCTTATGACAATACCAAGTCATACACACTTGCAGAGGCTTCTTCTGTTGTTAAGAAGATCAGCAATGCCAAGTTTGACGGATCGGTTGATATCGCAGTGCGTTTGGGTGTAGACCCTCGCAAGGCCAACCAGATGATTCGTGGAACCGTATCATTGCCGCACGGTACAGGTAAAGATGTCAAGGTGTTGGTGTTATGTAACCCCGACAAAGCTGAAGAAGCAAAAGCTGCCGGAGCCGATTTCGTAGGTGCTGATGAGTTCATTGATAAAATCAAAGGCGGTTGGACCGACGTTGACGTTATCATCACCACTCCTCAGCTAATGGCGAAGGTGGGTGCCTTAGGTAAAATCCTCGGTCCACGTGGATTGATGCCTAACCCCAAAACCGGAACCGTGACCATGGAAGTTGGTAAGGCCGTTGCAGAAGTAAAAGCCGGTAAAATCGACTTTAAAGTTGATAAATTCGGTAACATTCATGCACCGGTGGGTAAGGTTTCGTTTGAAGCTGAGAAACTCTCAGAAAATGCAAACGAGATCATTCAAACCCTCATTAAATTAAAACCGGCATCAGCTAAGGGTACCTACATTAAGAGCATTTTCCTTTCCTCTACAATGAGCCCCAGCGTGCAAGTAGAAACCAAATCGGTTGCTTAATCCGATTTTAACCTTTCTTGTTCGATGAATAAAGAAGAAAAAAACCTACTAATCACTGAATTAGTAGACAAATTGGCCTCTACCAACGTAGTGTATGTTGCGGATACCGCCGGTTTGAACGCTGAAGAGACACACAGGCTGCGCAAAGAGTGCTTCCGTCTGAACATTTCTCTTGAGGTAGTGAAAAACACCCTCTTGAAGAAAGCGATGGAGCGCGTGGATGGCAAAGATTTTTCTGAGCTATACAGCACCCTCGAAGGTCCTACAGCAATTCTAATCGCGGAAGCAGGGAACGCGCCAGCCAAGCTGATCAAAGCGTTCCGCGCTAAAAATCCGAAGCCAATGCTCAAAGGTGCTTTCGTAGACCAAGCCGTGTTCATTGGCGACAGCCAATTGGATGCCCTTGCTACGCTTAAGTCACGCGAAGAGTTGATTGGCGATATCATCGGTCTTCTACAATCTCCTGCTAAAAACGTTGTCTCTGCTCTTAAATCTGGTGGATCAACTATCGCAGGCCTTGTGAAAACGCTCGAAGAAAGAGCAAACTAATACAACCCAAAAACAAAACAATTAGTATCTAATTTCAAAAAACAAATAAAATGGCAGATTTGAAAGCGTTAGCAGAACAGTTGGTTAACCTAACTGTAAAAGATGTAAACGAGCTAGCTAAAATTTTGAAAGACGAGTATGGCATCGAGCCTGCTGCTGCAGCTGTTGCTGTTGCTGCTCCTGCTGGCGGTGGCGCCGGTGAGGCTGCTGCTGAGAAAACTGAATTCGAAGTAGTATTGAAATCAGGCGGTGCCAACAAATTGGCCGTTGTGAAACTAGTGAAAGATTTGACCGGTCTTGGCTTGAAAGAAGCTAAAGAATTGGTAGATGGCGCTCCTAAAACCTTGAAAGAGGCTGCGTCTAAGGATGAAGCTGCTGCACTTAAATCTCAACTTGAGGAAGCTGGTGCAGAGGTAGAAATTAAGTAACTAAGACTACTCTGTTAAACATAGGTTTAGGCCACGCCGCTCTGCGGTGTGGCTAAACCTTTTGTGGTTTATTTAGTTTTCTAATATCATACTCCAAATCTTATTCCCGCTTTGGCAACTCCAACTAAATCAGCAGAGCGCATTAATTTCGGCTCTACCAAATATCCGGTTGATTACCCGGATTTCCTGGATATTCAGCTCAAATCATTTCGCGAGTTTTTCCAGCTAGAAACCAATCCCGACGATCGTAAAGGCGAGGGCCTCTTCAAAGTGTTTGCAGAGAACTTCCCGATCACCGATACGCGTAATCAGTTTGTATTGGAGTTCCTGGATTATTTTATTGATCCACCCCGCTACAGCATCGAGGAATGTATCGAGAGAGGCTTGACCTACTCCGTGCCCCTCAAAGCCAAGCTTAAATTGTATTGTACCGACCCCGAGCACGAGGACTTCGAAACCATCGTACAGGATGTATACCTCGGTACCATACCCTACATGACCCCCAAGGGTTCCTTTGTGATCAACGGAGCCGAAAGGGTTATTGTTTCCCAATTACACCGATCTCCCGGTGTTTTCTTCGGCCAAAGCCGACACGCCAACGGCACCAAGCTGTATTCAGCCCGCGTTATCCCGTTTAAAGGTTCGTGGATCGAATTCGCTACCGATATCAACAGTGTGATGTATGCATACATCGACCGTAAGAAAAAGCTTCCGGTAACCACTTTGTTGAGAGCCATTGGTTTTGAAAGTGATAAAGATATTCTCGAGATATTTAACCTCGCTGACGAGATTAAAGTTTCGAAGTCAGGTCTTAAAAAGATGGTTGGCCGCACCCTTGCTGCCCGCGTTTTGAAGACTTGGATCGAAGACTTTGTTGACGAGGACACAGGAGAAGTGGTTTCTATTGAGCGAAACGAGGTGATCCTCGACCGCGAAACCATCCTGGAAGATGAACACATCGATTCGATTATCGAAGCCGGTGTGAAAACCATTATTTTGCACAAAGTCGACGTGAACACCGCCGATTTTAGCATCATTTACAATACCCTTCAGAAGGATACGTCCAACTCTGAGAAGGAAGCGGTTGAATACATCTACCGCCAGTTGAGAAACGCCGAGCCACCCGATATCGAAACCGCTCGCGGTGTCATCGATAAGCTGTTCTTCTCTGAACAGCGTTACGACCTCGGCGAAGTAGGCCGTTTCCGCATCAATAAGAAATTGGGCCTCAATAATTCGGAAGCCCGCATCCTGACCAAAGACGATATTATATCGATCATCAAATACCTTATCGAGTTGGTTAACTCGAAGGCCGATGTGGATGATATCGATCACTTGTCGAACCGCCGTGTTAGAACGGTTGGAGAGCAGTTGTACAACCAGTTTGGCGTTGGTTTGGCCCGTATGGCACGCACCATTCGCGAACGTATGAACGTACGCGACAATGAGGTGTTTACCCCAACCGATTTGATCAATGCCAAGACCTTGTCTTCGGTAATCAACTCGTTTTTCGGTACCAACCAGCTCTCGCAGTTCATGGACCAAACCAATCCGCTGTCGGAAATCACCCACAAGCGCCGTCTATCGGCTCTTGGACCAGGGGGTCTTTCGAGAGAGCGCGCTGGTTTCGAGGTTCGCGACGTTCACTACACCCACTACGGTCGTCTGTGTACCATCGAAACTCCTGAAGGTCCGAACATCGGTCTTATCTCCTCGCTTTGCGTGTACGCCAAGATCAACCGCCTCGGATTCATCGAAACGCCTTATCGCGTGGTGAAAGATGGCAATGTTAACTTGGGATCTTACACGTATCTCAGCGCTGAGGAAGAAGATGCTCGCACCATTTCACAGTCGAATATCGATATTACTCCCGATGGAAAAATTCAGGAGAAAACGGTTAAAGCCCGTTACGAGCACGACTATCCCGTGGTAGAGCCAAACCAAATCGACCTAATCGATGTGGCTCCGAACCAAATTGCGTCTATTGCGGCATCGCTGATTCCTTTCTTGGAGCACGATGATGCGAACCGCGCGTTGATGGGATCAAACATGATGCGTCAGGCCGTTCCACTTATTCGTCCTGAAGCACCTATCGTAGGTACAGGCCTTGAGCCACTGGTAGCCCGCGATTCTCGCGTGTTGCTTCACGCCGAAGGCGATGGTATCGTTGAGGCGGTGGATGCAAATGAGATTGTAATTCGCTACGACCGCACCGACGAAGATCGTTTGGTTAGCTTCAACGACGACGCCACTACTTACCGTCTTACTAAATTCCAGAAAACCAACCAAAGCACCTGCATCAACTTGCGCCCCATCGTTTCTCGCGGTGAGAAAGTGAGCAAAGGACAGGTACTGTGTGAAGGATATTCAACCCAACAAGGTGAATTGGCCATCGGCCGCAACATGAAGGTTGCCTTCATGCCTTGGAAAGGGTATAACTTCGAGGATGCGATCGTTATTTCTGAACGAGTGGTTCGCGACGATATCTTCACCTCGATTCACATCGATGAATATGCGTTGGAAGTGCGCGATACCAAACGCGGTATCGAGGAACTGACCGCCGATATTCCGAACGTGAGTGAAGAGGCCACCAAAGACCTAGATGAAAACGGTTTGATCCGCATCGGAGCTGAGGTGAAAGAAGGTGATATCCTTATCGGTAAAATCACTCCAAAAGGCGAAACCGATCCTACACCAGAAGAGAAGCTGCTTCGCGCCATCTTCGGCGACAAAGCGGGCGATGTGAAAGATGCGTCGCTGAAAACGCCTCCTTCGGTTCGCGGTGTGGTAATCGACAAAAAACTGTTTAGCCGCGCGATGAAAGATCGCAAAGGCAAGGTAGCCGATAAAACCATGCTCGATGCCCTTGAGAAAGAGCACCAACGCGAAGTGGGTGTGGTGAAAACCATCTTGATCGAGAAGTTGATGACCCTGCTCAACGGCAAGACATCAGCCGGTGTGACCAACAAATTCAACGAAGAGTTCATCAAGAAAGGGGTTAAATTCACGCAGAAGGCGTTACAAGCGATTGACTATTCTACGGTAAATCCTAATGGATGGACCAGCGACGATCACTTGAACGATTTGATCAAGACCTTGTTGAACAACTATCAAATCAAGATCAACGAGTATATTGGCGCATTCAAACGCAAGAAGTTCCAAATCGCTGTGGGCGATGAGCTACCCAGCGGTATCATTAAGTTGGCCAAAGTTTACATCGCCAAAAAGCGCAAGCTTAAAGTAGGTGATAAGATGGCAGGTCGTCACGGTAACAAGGGTATTGTTGCCAAGATTGTCCGCGAGGAAGACATGCCATTCTTGGAAGACGGAACAACCGTAGACATCGTGTTGAACCCGCTTGGGGTACCGTCGCGTATGAACTTGGGTCAGATCTATGAAACCGTTTTAGGTTGGGCCGGTAAGGAATTGGGCTTGAAATTTGCAACCCCCATTTTCGACGGAGCTACGCTTGATCAAATCAACGACTACACCGATAAAGCTGGCGTGCCTCGCTACGGAAAATCGTACTTGTACGATGGTGGAACCGGTGTACGCTTTGACCAGCCCGCTACGGTAGGTATTATCTACATGATTAAGCTGGCTCACATGGTAGACGACAAAATGCACGCTCGTTCTATCGGACCATACTCGCTTATCACGCAACAGCCACTTGGGGGTAAAGCCCAGTTTGGTGGTCAGCGCTTTGGTGAGATGGAGGTGTGGGCGATCGAGGCCTTCGGTGCCGCTAATATCCTTCAGGAAATCCTTACCATCAAGTCTGACGACGTGGTAGGAAGAGCCAAGGCATACGAGGCCATCGTTAAAGGCGACGTAATTCCTGAACCCGGATTGCCTGAATCGTTCAACGTATTGTTGCACGAACTGCGCGGTCTGTGCTTGAACATTACCTTAGATTAATTCATAAGTCCGTCTGCCTATGCAGACGGACCTTACTCATTAAGATTTAACTCTTTTCACAACATGGCTTTAAGAAAAGAAAATAAGGTTAAAAGTACCTTCAACAAAATCACCATCAGCCTGGCCTCGCCAGAGCAGATTTTGGAGCAATCGTTTGGCGAAGTACTTAAACCAGAGACCATCAACTACCGCACCTACAAACCCGAACGCGATGGTTTGTTTTGCGAGCGTATTTTTGGTCCCGTAAAAGATTATGAATGCCACTGCGGTAAATACAAGCGCATCCGTTACAAGGGAATTGTTTGCGACCGCTGTGGAGTAGAGGTAACCGAGAAAAAGGTTCGCCGCGAGCGCATGGGTCACATCACGTTGACGGTGCCTGTTGCGCATATTTGGTATTTCCGCTCACTTCCCAACAAAATTGGGTACTTGTTGGGTTTACCAACCAAAAAATTGGATCAAATCATTTATTACGAGCGTTACGTAGTAGTAAATGCTGGTCCTGCCAAATTAAAGGACGGAGCTCAGGTTAATTACCTCGACTTTTTAACAGAAGAGGAATACCTGGACATTCTCGATACTCTGCCAAAAGACAATCAATACCTCGACGACAGCGATCCGAATAAATTTATCGCTGCCATGGGTGCTGATGCACTTTATCAGTTGCTTTCACGCATTCAACTTGACGAATTGTCATACGAATTGCGCGATAAAGCCAACAATGAAACCTCGCAACAGCGCAAGAACGAGGCACTAAAACGCTTGCAGGTGGTTGAAGCGTTCCGCGACGCCAACCGCCGTATGGTAAACCGCCCCGAATGGATGGTGGTGAAAGTAGTTCCGGTTATTCCACCCGAACTAAGACCCCTTGTTCCTTTGGACGGTGGCCGTTTCGCTACATCCGATTTGAACGACCTGTACCGCAGAGTAATCATCAGAAACAACCGCCTAAAGCGTTTGATCGAGATTAAAGCTCCTGATGTGATTCTCCGCAACGAAAAGCGTATGCTTCAAGAGGCCGTTGACTCGTTGTTCGACAACTCTAGAAAAGCTTCTGCGGTTAAAACCGAATCAAACAGACCGCTTAAATCGCTATCCGACTCGTTGAAAGGTAAGCAGGGTCGTTTCCGTCAAAACCTTTTGGGTAAGCGTGTTGACTACTCTGCCCGTTCGGTAATTGTCGTTGGTCCTGAATTGAAACTGCACGAGTGCGGTTTGCCCAAAGACATGGCTGCTGAGCTTTACAAGCCGTTCATTATCCGCAAGATGATCGAGCGCGGAATTGTGAAGACGGTAAAGTCGGCTAAAAAGATTGTAGACCGCAAAGAGCCTGTGGTTTGGGATATCCTTGAAAATGTGTTGAAAAGCCATCCTGTGCTACTCAACCGCGCCCCAACGCTTCACCGCTTGGGTATTCAAGCCTTCCAGCCCAAACTGATCGAAGGTAAAGCAATCCAGTTGCACCCCTTGACATGTACGGCTTTCAACGCCGACTTCGATGGTGACCAAATGGCGGTTCACTTGCCACTGGGCAATGCCGCAATTTTGGAGGCACAACTGTTGATGCTTGCATCGCACAACATTCTCAACCCAGCTAACGGGGCCCCAATCACCGTTCCTTCTCAGGACATGGTACTGGGTCTGTATTATATTACCAAAGGCAAGAAAACCGACGAAACCGTTACGGTTAAAGGCGAGAACAAAGTTTTCTACTCTGCCGAAGAGGTTATTATTGCCTACAACGAAGGGCAACTCGACTTGCACGCTTGGATCAAGGTTCGCCGTGATGTAATGCAAGCCGACGGTTCACTTCAAAAAGAGTTGATCGAGACCACAACAGGTCGCGTGATCTTCAACGAAGTGGTTCCCGTAGAAGTGGGTTATATCAACCAATTGTTGACCAAAAAAGCCCTCCGCGATATCATTGGCGACGTACTCAAGCGAGTAGGGGTAGCCAAAACAGCCAAATTCTTGGATGATATCAAGGAACTGGGTTACTACATGGCATTTAAAGGTGGACTATCGTTTAACCTGGAAGATGTAGTAGTTCCACCCGAAAAGGAAATCCTGATCAACAAAGCAGCGAAAGACGTTGAAGAGGTAATGACCAATTACAACATGGGTCTTATCACAAACAACGAGCGCTACAATCAGATCATTGACATTTGGACACACACCAACTCGAAGTTGACCAATACCTTGATGGAGCGTTTGAAAAACGACAAACAAGGTTTCAACTCGATTTACATGATGTTCGACTCGGGTGCGAGGGGATCTAAAGAACAGATTCGCCAGCTATCGGGTATGAGGGGTCTTATGGCCAAACCTCAGAAATCAGGTGCCAGCAGCCAAGAAATTATTGAAAACCCTATTCTTTCTAACTTTAAAGAGGGGCTTTCCATTCTAGAATACTTCATCTCAACCCACGGTGCTCGTAAGGGTCTTGCGGATACGGCTCTTAAAACGGCCGATGCCGGTTACCTTACCCGTCGTTTGGTTGACGTGAGTCAAGACGTAATCATCGATGAAAACGACTGCGGTACCCTCCGCGGACTCGTGGCCAGTGCTTTGAAGAAAAACGAAGACGTGGTTGAATCGCTTTACGACCGCATCTTGGGTAGAACTTCGGTTCACGATATTTACAATCCTGAAAACGGTGAGTTGATCGTAAGTGCTGGTGAAGAGATCATCGAAGAAAAAGCAAAAATTATTGAAGAAAGCGGTCTGCAAGAGGTGGAAATCCGCTCCGTGCTCACTTGTGAGATGCGCAGAGGAGTTTGTGCCAAATGTTACGGCCGTAACCTCGCCACCGGTAGAATGGTGAAC
>DASUEB010000111.1:0-47462 GCA_036275295.1 Luteibaculaceae bacterium
TACACCTCGGCACTTGAAATTTTGGAGAAAATACAAAGTAATTTTAGTCAAGACGCTGAAATCCAATTTCTCTATGCCCAAATGTTAAAGCAAAATGGATTTTATGAGCGGTCAACCGACGCATTTGATTCCTTTTTGAACGCATTCACCGAAACTAAAGAACCTGTTTTATACGAAAAAGCAAGGCAGGAGCGCGATGGTGCCATATTAGCGAAGAAACTCAAGAAAAATGACAACCTAAAGGTAGTACATATCCAAGCACCTGTCAATCAGCCGCACATCGACTTTTCACCAGTGGTTTGGAGCGACTCGCTTCTTTTGTACGCATCTCTGCGCGCCAGTGATGCTACATTCACGGCTGGTGAGGAGCCCAAGCGCAGATTCTACCTCGTTCAACAATTGGACACTGGGGTATACCGGGAAATGGATTTCTCTCTACCATTTAATGACCTCACCACTGACTGTGTGAACGGGACCCTTTCACCCGACGGTAAGCTGTTTGTATTTGCCAAATGCACCCGAGAAAATCCATCCGCACCCGCCCACTGCCAGTTATTCTCAAGTAGCCTCCAACAGGGCAAATGGAGCAATCCACGGCCGCTGAGCGGAGCCGTAAATGATTCCGTATACACCTCCACCTACCCTGCGTTAGCCGAGGATTCAAGAGGAAACACGGTGCTGTACTTCTGCACCAACCGAGAAGGATCAATTGGGGGGATGGATATCTGGTATAGCGTTTACGATGCCAAGAAAAAAACCTTCAAAGCACCTAAAAACTGCGGAAAGAAAATCAATACCGTGGGCAACGAAATAGCCCCTTATTACAGCAGCTCATCGAAACAATTCTTTTTCAGCAGCGATGTTTGGCCTGGTCTAGGCGGGTTTGATGTGTTTCAATCTGCCGGCGAGCTCAAAAAATGGAGCGAACCCCGAAACATGGGAGCACCGGTCAATTCTAGCTCCGACGACCTGCAATACGTGCTCAAATCCGATTTGGAATCGGGTTATTTTGTATCCAACCGCCTCGGTGGAGTGGCCCTTGAAAACCAAACTTGTTGCGATGACATTTACGAGTTTTACACGGTAAAACCCATCGTCATCAACGTCAATGGACAACTTAACGTGGAAAAAGACAGTCTTTTTGTCCCCGCCGATTCGCTCGCCGTCATTGACATTTTACTAAGTGCCGATTCAGCCCTGATTTTTATTAAAAGCCTGCAGGTGAGTGATTCGGGCAAATTTACCTTTACCCTAGAACCCGACAACAAATATCGAATCATCGCCACTCAGCCCGGATTTCTGCGCAACTCCATCGATATCAGCACCTATGGCATTAATAAATCTACTGACATCAATGCATTCCCCGTATTGCGAAAGATAACCGATAAGCCCGTGGTCGTGAAGAACATCTATTACCCCTTCGACAAAGACTACCTCACCGAGGGTTCTCAAAAAACCATCGACACCACCATTTTTCAATTGTTAATTGATAACCCCGAGATTGTGGTAGAGATAGGCTCCCATACCGATGCGTTGGGCAAGGATGATTACAACCTCAATCTTAGCCAGCGAAGAGCGCAAAGCGTGGTCGATTACCTCATCTCCAAGGGTATAAAAAAAGATCGCCTTATTGCCAAAGGTTACGGAGAAACTCAGCCCATTGCGCCAAATGCCAATGCCGATGGATCCGACAATCCAGACGGTCGACAGCGCAACCGGCGAACCGAGTTTAAAATCGTGGGGACACTGCCAGGTGTCAACAACATCTACTACGAAGAATAAAACAGATCGACTTTACGGCAACCTCCCGGCCACCGCTACCCAGCAAGGCTGATGCAACTCAGCGAAAGGATCAAAGATGTCATCGAACTTTGCCGCTACACTCGGTTTAAAGGGCCACCTTTATCCCATGCGTTGGTTAACGACATTTTGGTTTATCGCAATCGCAGTTGGACTGTACAGCCAACCTACTTGGCGCGGGCTTTATCTGTATCGCAGCGGAGACTACATGGGTGATCGAAACCAAGAAGCCCGACGAGATTTGTGGAATACGGTTGAAATCGCCCAAATTAATTACCTGATTCTAGTAGGTCTCACCGGAGAATACCCGAGCATGTTTGATGTCTACAGTGAGCCCGGATCAGTAAACAAACGAAAGTTGGGCTTGCTTCGCGAGTTTATAGCCGATGCGCGCCAGCGAGGCATTCAAAAAATTGCCATCGCCTGCTCGGGGCGGCAAGTCGAAGCCGCTCCGACAGACGAGAACCTCGATGAATACCGAAAACTTCCACGGCTGGCTCAAGCCATTCTACAATACAACCGCCTTTGCCAACCCAACGAAAAAGTGGACGCCTTGAGTTCAGAGCTGGAATGGTGGAATCTGAGTGCCGATGAGCACAAGGTCTACGATGAAATAGAGCGCAACTTTGGTTTTGATCAGGCTGAAATTTATCTCGCAGGCGCCATAACACTCCAATACCAGCATTGGTTAGAGGCGCTGAGACAAACCGATGCCGAGTTGAAACAGACCAACAACGGCAAGTCAATTGAATTGGAAGTTTACCTGGGCTACCTCTCGAAAGACCTATTAGACGACCGCGCGCAATGCGAACAACTCACGGCTTGGGTGGATCGAGTGCTGCTCCACGTTTACACGCAAGCGCCGGAACAACAATTCAGAGCCAATTACCTCAGCCGTAATCAGCACCTGCAGGAGGCCGGATTTCAAGGTGATATCTGGCCAATTTTTTCTCTTCAATCGGAGGCCCTCGGGGCTCATCAAAATTATCAGGGCACCCATCTGCATCAATCGAACTGGCCGGAACTCATCATCCAATGGGAGAGAGACTACTACCTGCAACTACAGCAGAAATTACCTGTAATTGGGCCCATAAACCCCTCTAATCCCGGGGCAGTTTGGTACAATGCTGAATACCTCCGACGCCTGAAAAATGCTTTTCCTCATTAATTGACCAAGCGCGCTCGTCTCAGAACTCCGTGTAAATTCTGGGGGTAACCGATGGTTTGCGACTCCCAATAGATTTGTACCTTCGGGGCGCTTATGAAATTTGCATCCATCTTATTGTTTTTTGCCTCTTCCATCTGTCTGGGTCAGACGTGGCAGCCCCAACATCCATTGAAATCAACTTCCGATATCCAACTGGCGTTGGACAAAATGGGCGTTGTGGGTTCCGTTTTATACATCGCTGCTCATCCTGACGACGAAAACACGCGTTTATTGGCTTGGCTGGCCAAAGAAAAGAAGGTGGAAACGGCTTATCTCTCCCTTACCCGTGGCGATGGCGGTCAGAACCTGATCGGGACCGAACAAGGTCCTGAACTGGGGTTGCTCAGGACACAGGAACTATTAGAGGCCCGAAAAATCGACGGTGCCTACCAATTTTTTACCCGAGCCAAAGATTTTGGCTACAGCAAAAATCCGGAAGAAACCTTTTCTATATGGAACCGAGACTCGATACTAGCCGATGTGGTTAAGGTGATACGACTTTTTCAGCCCGATGTGATTATTACCCGCTTCCCAACCACTGGCGAAGGCGGACACGGGCACCACACCGCCAGCGCCATATTGGCTGGCCAGGCCTTTACTTTGGCAGCCGACCCCAGCGCTTTCCCAGAACAATTGGGCTCGCTAAAGCCTTGGCAAGCGAGAAGACTTTTGTGGAATAGTTTTTCGTGGAACCGAAAGGCAGGCGAGCAATTTCCCGGTGAAATCAAAATAAACGTCGGAAATTACAATCCATTATTGGGTCAGAATTACGGCGAAATAGCCGCATTGGCAAGGTCAAAACACCGCTGTCAAGGCTTTGGCAGTCGGTTGGTTCGCGGTGAATCATTTGAGTACGTTAAAAACATCCTAGGCGATTCGATTCAGGCTGATCTGTTCGAGGACATCAACCTGCAATGGAGTCGCATCCCGAAAGGGACCAAAATTCAGCAATTGATCCAACAATGCGCTATGGCGTTCAATCCCCGAAATCCATCAGCTTCCTTGACGAAACTGTTGGAGATCAAACGGGAATTAGACAAACTAGAGCCCCAGCATTGGACTCGTGTAAAACAGCGTGAATTGGATGAAATCATACAAGCGTGCACCGGATTTTACGCAGATGCATACACCTCGGCAGCCAGCTTTACCCCCGGCGGATCGGTTGCGACTACTATCGAAATCATTCATCGCTCGGACGCTTCCATCACCCTCCAGAGCGTGCGAACCATTTCTGCCGACACCCTGATCAACAAAAAACTGACCACTAATCAACTGACCAGCTTTCCGTTGGCATTGTCGATTCCAGCTAGTCACCCCATTTCGCAACCAAATTGGTTGAACCAACCCAACCTCAGAGGTACGTATCCCCCCACTGAGAGCAACGATGTGGAAAACCCGGAGTTGCGAGCCTCATTAGAGGTAGCGTTGCAGCTGATTATCAATGACCTGCCGATGGAACTAAAAATCCCGGTGCTGCACAAAACCATCGATCCTTCGGTAGGCGAGGTATATCAACCTCTTCCATGTACTCCTCCCGCATCCATTGACCTGGAGAGCAAACATCGGATGTGGTACAGGGACACAGATACGCTCACGTTTAGCGTAACTGCTCTAACAGACAGCGTAGCAGGAGAGATTGAAGTTATAGTCCCTGATGAAATACAAGCGCAATGGACTAAAAAACCCGTTTTCTTGGCAAAAATGGGCCAGAAACAGTCATTTACTATTGCTCTGACTGGCAAATTGTCTCGCGTGCAATCCGTGGGCATTTTCCTGCGCACAGCCTATGGAACCTATAACCAATCTGAGGTTAAAGTAGCCTACCCTCACATTGCCAATCAACTGTGGTTCCCAGAGGCCAGTGTGCAACTGCACCCGCTTGAAATCAAAGGGAATCAAGGGTTAATTGGATATATTGAAGGGGCCGGTGACGGTGTTGATGAAGCGCTGAGGCAAATTGGATTTACCGTTGTTCCACTCACCGAAAACGATCTGTTGGGCGGTAATTTAGCCCGCTTTAAAGCCATCATTTGTGGCATTCGGGCGTACAACACCAACGAAAAGATGGCCATCTATCAGCCTGCACTCAACAAATACGTCGAAAACGGCGGCACCTACTTGGTGCAGTACCAAACCAACAACTTTGTGGGAGCTTTGAACACATCGTTGGGACCTAAAAAGTTGAGCATCGGTCGAGAGCGGGTTACCAATGAGGAAGCCGCTGTAAAGATTATCCAGAATCCGGACCGGATCTTTGAATACCCCAATCGCATTACCGAAGCCGATTTTGAGCATTGGGTGCAGGAGCGCAGCCTATATCACGCCAGTGAGTGGTCAAACGACTACATACCCCTACTAGAAATGGCCGATCAAGGCGAAAAAACCGCAGTTGGAAGTTGCGTGTACCTGAAACACGGCAAGGGTAGATTTATCTACACGGGCCTCTCATTTTTTAGGCAACTGCCCGCTGGTGTGGAAGGAGCCTATCGCCTTCTGACAAACTTTATTCAACCTAACCCCTAACATAAGCTAACCCTGAGCGTGAAAGAAGAAAGACCCCCCATATTGGGAACTTGGCGCAATTTATATGCCTTTGTTCTGCTATTTCTGACAGCCATGATCTTGGTATTTCACCTTATAACCCAGGCGTATCAATGAACGGTCTCGATTGGTTAGTCCTGCTTGCAACCCTAGGGTTTATTGCGGCATATGGTGTTTGGAAAACACGCGGTAAAAACGCTGATGCAGATTATTTCAAAGGAGATAAACGCGTTCCTTGGTGGGCTATTGGACTTTCTGTGATGGCCACTCAGGCGAGTGCTATTACCTTTTTAAGCACTCCGGGTCAAGCGTTTGAAGATGGCATGCGATTTGTACAGTTTTACTTCGGGTTGCCACTCGCCATGATCATCCTCTGTGTAGGATTTTTACCGCGCTACATGAAATTGAACGTTTACACGGCCTATGAATTTCTTGAACAGCGCTTCGACGTTAAAACACGCTACCTGGCAGCCGTATTGTTCCTTATTCAACGCGGATTGGCAGCGGGGATAACCATCTATGCTCCGGCTATTATTTTGTCTTCGGTTTTGAATTGGGACCTCAACCTGACCATTGCTTTGACCGGACTGCTGGTTATCGCCTACACCGTGGGAGGTGGAAGTGCTGCGGTTAATCAAACCCAAAAACAACAAATGATTGTCATCTTGGTAGGTATGGCCATCGCATTCACAACCGTACTATGGGCCCTACCCAGCGAGGTTGACTTTGGAACTTCCATGGCCATTGCCGGTAAAATGAACAGACTCAACGTAGTTGATTTCAGTTTTAACCTCAACGATCGATATAATTTCTGGTCCGGAATAACTGGCGGCTTATTTCTTGCCTTGAGTTATTTCGGTACCGATCAAAGCCAGGTAGCGCGCTACATCAGCGGAACCTCGCTTACCGAAAGTCGATTGGGATTGCTCTTTAATGGCATGGTCAAAATACCCATGCAATTCGGCATTTTGTTGACCGGTGTTTTGGTGTATGTTTTCTTCCTTTTTAACCCTGCACCCATCTTTTTCAATGAGTCGGTTGTCGACAAACACCGCTCTGACCCTACTATTCAGGCCCAGCAAAAGAACTACGACGTCATCCATGAAAAGAGGCAAATCGCCCTCAACCGTCTTACGACGGCGATAAAAAACGAGGATCAAAAGCTAATTGACGGACAAACCCATGCACTTAAAACCCTTGAAAAACAGGAGGAGCAGTTGAGAGAAGATGTCAAGGCACACCTCAAGAAAACCGACCCAAAAACCGAGACCAAAGACACCGACTACGTTTTCCTTCATTTTGTGCTGAATTTCATGCCCCATGGCCTCATTGGACTGTTATTAGCGGTTATTTTTTGTGCGGCCATGTCTTCAACCAGCTCAGAAATCAATGCCCTGGCCTCGACAACGGCCATTGATATTTTTAGATGGCGATCCAAACTCAGCAGCGAGCAATTGGTCAGCCGATCGAAAATCCTAACCGCCCTGTGGGGTCTTGCCGCCATTGGATTTGCCGTGGGAAGCTCTCTCTTTGACAATTTAATCGAAGCCGTTAACATCTTGGGCTCGCTTTTCTACGGAACGGTATTGGGAATATTTCTGGTAGCCTTTTACGTTAAGAAGATCAAAGGATCGGCCGTCTTCATGGCTGCTTTGATCGCCGAGTGCACCGTATTGCTGTGTTTTGTGGCGCCTAATTTAGCAAGGCACATGTCGGCGCTACCCGGCATACAGCATGCCCTGATGGAGATGGGCAAAGTGAGTTTCTTGTGGTACAATGTATTGGGCTGTGCCTTGGTCGTGGCTCTGGGCTGGCTTTTTCAGTCTGTCCATCACACCGTTAAACCCGCAGCACGCAACGCCTGATTGACATGCCTTTCAAGGTGATTAAGGTAAAATCCGAATGTATCACCAAGCTTGAAGGTCAGCCAACGCGTAAGCGTAATGCCCGTTCGCACCCGGTTGAGATCGACGCCTCGACTCAATTCTAATAAGTAACGTATTTCGCTCAACTGCTCCATGAAAATGGCAACGGTATCGGGATCTGTTGATGAAAACGAGGGATTCATGGATTTGAAGGTTTTCATCTTATTAACCTTCTCTCCGGGGGGTAACATAGACTTTGTAAAATAGGCGCCCAACCATCCGCTTTTAAAAACGGTGGTTCCCGATGTTAGTGCTGGTCGATTCAGCAACTTCGATTTTATCTCGGGGATATAAAACTTGCCATATCGATTCAAATGATCCATGCACTCCAGGGCACTCCAACTCTCTTTCGATGGTTTTTGAGCCAGTAATGATGGTTTACACTGTAACAAGAGATCGACCTTTTTCTGAATGCGCTCCAACTGAGCCTCCTTTTGCGTAATCAAATCAGATTGTGTAAGCATAATGGAATCTTTTTTGACAAAAGTAGGTGACCCCAACGGCTCAAAACTTGATTCAAATCAAGAATTCAAATCGGCTCGCAACCGACTCAATGTCTCAGGGGTCATGCGCAAATAATCGGCAATGTATTTTAGAGGGACTTCCTGAAATAACTGCGGGCTTCTGGCAATAACGCGGCGATATCGCTCAATAGGCGACGCGGTGAGCAGATCAAGCTCACGCTGCATTTGCTGCACCACCAATTGCTCCAGAAATTGGCTGTAAGCCATCAGCTGTTCGCCACTTTGATTGACAAACCGCTTAAAGCTGAGATAATCGAGTTGGAGCACAACCGACTGACGCAAAGCCATGATGCCGTATTCGCTTGGTCTATCTTCAAAAAGCGATTGAACCGAGGTCACTAAGTTCCCGGCGTAAGCAAATCGAACGGTTTGTTCGCTTGTCGGATCGGTATGACAAAATACCCGGAACGCACCTGAGGTGACCAAATACACCCACCGCTCGCGCTGGCCAATGTTTAACAGCATCTCCCCTCGCTGAAGAAGTCGCTCTTCACCAAGAGCATTCATCTTGGCTAGTAATTGGGTCGCAAAATCAGACACCTCAGATTACATAAATCATGATAAAACCCATGATCACCACGATAAAATAAGGCACCAAACCGCCAGCACCGGCGTAATCCTTGGCAATGCGCTGTCCAAACATCAGAGCCAGTAAACTCAAAGAACTGAAGGTCAAGCCCAAGACACCGAAGCTGACATCGTTCAGAAAAAGAAGCTGAAAAAATCCGCAAGTGCAAAACACACCGGCCAAACCCTCCAAAACAATCAATGCCGATAACAAAAATCCAACCAACGAGCGGAGTGGAGTTGCGCTAAAATGCCCCTTCAACCACGATGCATTTCCTTGATAATCAAAGATTTTATCCAAGGTTGATTGCAAAAACACAATGGCCAAAATGGCGAGTACCGATGCTATTGCGATGTAGAGGGTAATGCCTCTTGCCAATTCGTCGCCAATGGTATTAAAAAGTTCTGCTTTCATAGATCTGTTCTGTGCTGCTAAGTAAAGAAAGTTTTTCAGGTGAACCGCAAACTGCTCTGAGCCCTGGCATCTATTTGTTGACAATTTTTACTGCGCTTTCCGGCTTACTTGTGTACCTTTGGGACCCTTGTAAAAGAGCGATTGAGCAAATGAAACTAACCTATTTCGGACATTCGTGTTTTCTGCTGGAAACGGGAGGATCTGCGCTGTTGTTTGACCCCTTCCTCAGTCAAAATCCGCTGGCCAAAACGGTCGATTGGAAGGCGATTAAACCCGATTTTGTGTTGGTTTCTCACGCACACTACGACCACATTCTCGATGCCGAATTTTTCCTGAAGGAGCACAAAAGCACATTGATATCTAATTTTGAGATTGGAAATTGGATGCTTAAAAAAGGGGAATACCAGGTCATAAAAATGAACTTGGGCGCGCGAATTCAATGTCCTTTTGGCGAGGTGCGCATGACGGCATCGTATCACAGCTCAACTCTTCCCGATGGATCTCCAGGAGGCAACCCCGGTGGCTTTGTTATCGAATCGCAGGGAAGCAGACTGTATTTTGCTGGCGATACCGGCCTTGGACCTTACCTCGATTTTGTTGGGCAACATTGGTCGCCTGATGTCGCACTGTTACCCATCAGTGGCCGGGTAACCCTCGACGCCGAAGACGCAGTTCTTGCCGCCCAATTGCTCAAGTGTCAGCACGTAGTAGGGATGCACTTTGACGCTTTTCCCGAACTTTCAATCGACAAGGACAAAACAAAAGCTATTTTTGATCAAGCCAAAATCCAACTTTCACTGATGAATGTTGGCCAAACAATTCAATGGTAATGGGAAAAATTATTTCTATTGTAAACCAAAAAGGAGGGGTGGGAAAAACCACCTCGGCAATAAACCTCAGTGCTTGTTTGGGGGTGCTTGAGTTTAAAACGCTCATCATCGATGCCGATCCGCAGGCGAATGCCACCAGTGGCGTTGGTTTTGATCCAAAAAACATCAAAACCAGCATCTACGAGTGCCTGATCAACGAAATCAACCCCGAAGACATTATCCTCGAAACCAACAATCCCAACCTCGATATCCTACCAGCACACATTGACCTAGTAGGAGCCGAGATTGAGATGGTTAACATGCCCAATCGCGAGATGATGATGAAATTGACGCTGGAAAAAGTCAAAGATAAATACGACTTCATCATCATCGATTGTTCGCCTTCGCTGGGTCTGATCACGGTGAATGCCCTTACCGCCTCCAATTCAGTTATCATCCCAGTACAATGCGAGTATTTTGCGTTGGAGGGACTCGGTAAATTGTTGAACACCGTTAAAATCGTACAAAACAGGCTAAACCCAGAACTGGAAATCGAAGGTATTTTACTTACCATGTACGACAGTCGACTCCGCCTGTCGAATCAAGTGGTTGATGAGGTCAAAACCCACTTCCAGCAATTGGTTTTCGACACCATCATTCACCGAAACACCAAACTAGGTGAGGCGCCCAGTTTTGGTGAAACCATTGTCATGCACGATGCAAGCGGAAAAGGTACCATCAACTACCTCAATTTAGCCCGCGAAATACTCCAAAAGAACGGCCTGACTCAAATGAGTGCCGATCAAAAAACCATTGCAACTGAAGAGTAATGAGCAACAAACAACCCAATAAACGCCCTGCCTTGGGCCGCGGCCTAAGCGCCTTGCTTTCTGATTCGGCTACCGATATCACCACCCGTTACAGCAAAGACACGGAGTCAACAACCGTTGGATCATCGGCTACCATCAAAATAAGCCAGATTGAAGCCAACCCTTTTCAACCTAGAAATACATTCGAAGCAGAGGCCCTGCAAGAGCTGGCCGACAGCATCAAACAGCTGGGTATCATTCAACCCGTTACGGTTCGGAAAGTAGCCGTAGATAAATATCAGCTCATCTCCGGTGAACGCCGTTTCCGGGCCTCCCAATTAGCTGGACTTACCGAAATCCCTGCTTACATCCGCATTGCCAATGACCAGAGCATGCTCGAAATGGCGATTGTGGAGAACATTCAGCGCCGCGATCTCGATGCCATTGAGGTGGCTTTGAGTTTTCAGCGACTCCTCGATGAATGCAAGCTAACTCAGGAGCAATTGGCGGAGAAAATGGGCAAAAGCCGATCGAATGTGGCCAATTTCCTGCGTCTACTGAAACTCCCCGAGGCGGTTCAAGCAGCTATCATTGCCCGAAAAATCAGCATGGGACACGCTCGCGCCCTGCTTTCATTAACGGATCCCGAAAAACAACACATCCTATTGGAACTCATCCTTCGCGATGAACTAAGCGTTAGAGCCGTGGAAGAATGGGTAAAAGACCCCGAGTCTATCACCCTCGACAGCCATGCCAGTGTGGAAGACCTGGGAACCGAAAAAGTGGTAATCCCCAGAATTAAAGCCGCAGCTGGCCTTAGCCCAGAATTAACGGAGCTTCAGAACCATTTGCGCACCAAATTTGGGAAACGGGCCGCCATCAAATACTCGGAAAAAGGAAGCGGAAAAATCGTCCTCACCTTCAAGGATGAATCGGAGTTGAATCGACTTTTGGAATTGATGAATGGCTAACCGCAGGCATCTTCGGTTACTGACCTTCACGCTGTGGCTGATGCTGGCTCCCTTGGCAAGCAGTACCCTGTTCGCGCAAGACTCTACCTATGCCAACAATTTTGCAAGCGACAGCCTGAAGTTGGAGCGAAAACTCACCCGCTCACCCCGAAAAGCATCCATCTTGTCGGCTGTGGTCCCGGGAGCAGGTCAAATCTACAACAAGCAGTACCTCTGGGCGCCAGTGTTCTGGGCAGCGATAGGCACATCAGCCTATTATATATCCTATAACACCAAGCAGTTCAGAGATTTTAAACAGGCCTACGTTTTAGCCACCGATAATATCGCCGGCAACGAAGACCCCCGCTTTGCCAACAATAGCCCCAACTTTTTACTTCAAGGAACCGACTTTTACCGCCGCAATCGCGACTTGAGTTATGCCGCATTTGGTCTCTCCTACTTGCTCAACATTGTACAAGCCTCAGTGGGTGCTCACCTGTTTAAATTTCGGGTCGATGAAAATATCAGCTTAAACATCCAACCGTACAGTACACCAACCACCTATCCTACCCTGGGTGCTCGTTTGGTGCTCAACCTGTAAATTGGTCCAATCTAATCATCAAAAAATACAAATTAAACTCCAGTAATATGAACATTGCCCTCATCGGTTACGGTAAAATGGGGAAAGCCATCGAAAAGATAGCCCTTGACCGGGGTCACACCATCTCAGCCCGTTTCGATAGCAAAAACCCAGTCGATCCCAGTGTGCTGGCACAAGCCGATGTGGCCATTGAGTTTACCCGACCAGATCGCGTCCTGGCGCATATCTTCGCCGCCATCGACAATCAGGTGCCCATTGTAGTTGGTACCACCGGATGGTACGAGCATTTTGACGAGGTCAAAAAAGTCGTGAAAAAGGCGAAGAGCGGACTATTTTACGCCACCAATTTCAGTGTTGGGGTGAACTTGTTCTTCGACTTAAACAAGAAACTGGCCAAACTCATGAATCCCCACTTGGAATACGCCGTTCAAATAGAAGAAATTCACCATACGGAAAAACTCGACTCGCCAAGCGGAACAGCCATTACCCTTGCAGAGGGACTAATCGACCGTTTGGATGACAAAAACAGCTGGGTGAATCAAGAAACCACCAACCCCGATGAGGTGGCCATTATCTCCAAAAGAGTGCCTCATGTTCCCGGTACTCACAGCATTACCTATACTTCGGGCATCGATCAAATTGAGATCAAACACACCGCATTTTCGCGAGAAGGTTTTGCCTTGGGCGCCGTTCTAGCTGCCGAATTCATCGCCAAAAACAAAGGCATCCATACCATGAAAAGCTTGTTAAACTGACACCTTCCATTCCATGATATCCTATTTCATTTTCGCCACCGTCATTTTAGCCCAGTGCTATGCCTTGCCTAAGCTTCTGTCGAACGCCGGAATTCAAGTCGGCTGGAAAGGTTATGTACCCGTCCTCAACTGGTTTTATTGGACTAAGCTCATCCAATGTCCTTGGTGGTGGTCATTGCTTCTTTTGATTCCCGGAGTTAACTTGGTTATGCTTGGGGTTTTCCACGTGCAAACGGCCAGCTCATTCAACAAGCGCCAGTGGGTCGACTATTTCTCAGCAGTTTTTATACCCATGGTATTCCTCCCCAAATTGGCACTAGAAAATCCAACCTATGTTGGGCCAATCGATTGGAAGGAGGAACAAAACAAAGGCCGTAAAAAACCCATCTTTACCGAATGGGGCCACGCCATTGTATTTGCCGTTGTTGCTGCCAGTATCATTCGCAATTTCTTTTTCGAGGCGTATACCATCCCCACACCATCCATGGAAAAACGACTACTGGTGGGCGACTATTTGTTTGTGAGTAAACTTTCTTACGGGCCTCGACTACCTGAAACGCCCGTGGCGATGCCGTTTTTTCACCACACCATGCCGCTAACCACATCTACGCCGGCCTTTTTGAATATCCTAAAACTTCCGTACCTGCGCTTACCTGGTTTTGGTGAAGTGGAGCGCTTTGACCCGGTGGTTTTCAACTTTCCCGACGGCGATACCGTGCTGATAGAAAACCAAGCGCAAGGCCTCAATCAATGCGTTCGCGATGAGGCCTACATGAAATACGGCCCAAATTTTACAGAGGCCAACTTCGCAGCCGCTAAGCAAGAAGTGCTGGCTACCAAAGAGTTTGTGATTAGACCAACCGATAAAAAAGAGAACTACATCAAATCGTGTGTCGGTTTGCCTGGCGAAACCTTGGAGGTAAAAAACGGCAAGGTTTATATCGATGGTAAATTCTTCGACAAACCCAAAAACGCCCAAGAGAGCTACGATGTAATCTTCGCCGGATCGCCAGATCCGAAAATGCTCAAGCTCAAATACAACATCGGAATAGCAGATATGCAACGAGGCGAGCAACCCGATGTCATCAATATTGCCATGGATGATGCCACCGCCAATCAGTTGAAGGCAAACGGAGTGGTGAGTTCTATCCAGAAGGCCGAGACCTCCAAGGGAGCGTGGCTCTCTCGACCTTTGAACATTTTTCCTAACCAGAGGAGCTTTGATTGGTCAGAGGATAATTTTGGCCCTGTTTTTATCCCCAAAAAAGGCTCAGTCTTACCCTTGCAGCTGAGCACCTTGCCCATATACGAGAAGCTAATTCGCGACTACGAGCACAATCAACTGCGCGTTGAGGGCAACACCATATTCATCAACAACCAACCTGCCACCAGTTACACCTGCAAGCAAAATTACTACTGGATGATGGGTGATAACCGCCACCGAAGCGCCGACAGCCGTTTTTGGGGATTTGTCCCCGAGGATCACATCGTGGGCAAAGCGGTGTTCATTTGGTTCAGTAAAGATCCCGAAACGGGTATCAGATGGAATCGCATTTTCTCCCTAGTGCGATGACAAATCCCTAGTTCATTAAGCGTTACCCTCAGCAAAAAGCCCGGCTCTCAACATGCCGGGCTTTTTCTTTCTTAAGGACCTTTGTTACAGAATACTTCAGATTCGCTATTTGGGTGGTTTTAGCAGGCCAAATTTACGCCTAACCTCAGGGTATAAGGTGATCGGCTCCATCCAAGAATTGCCGCGCATCCATCAAATCGCGGTGCAAATACCGATCAGCGGTATTGACCGCTACTACCTGGCGAAATTCATTCACAAAACGCTCAATTACAGCCGAACTTCGCATGGGCCGCCTAAACTCCAAAGCCTGAGAATTGGTCAAGAGCTCTATGGCCAGAATGCTTTTGAGATTTTCCACTACCCGATAGCATTTGGTTGCTGCGTTGGCCCCCATTGAAACGTGATCTTCCTGGCCATTGCTGCTTTCAATATTATCGACCGTGGCCGGCATGCAAAGTTGCCGGTTTTGCGACGCAATAGATGCTGCGGTGTACTGCGGTATCATCAATCCCGAATTGAGTCCTGCGGCGTGCGCAAGAAACGGTGGTAACCCTCTTTTTCCGTTCACCAATTGATATATCCGGCGCTCCGAAATACTTCCTAATTCGGCCAGTGCAATGGCCAAAAAATCAAAGGCCAATGCCAGCGGCTGACCGTGAAAATTACCACCGCTCAATACCTTGTCGGCCTCCATAAAAATAGTGGGATTATCGGTAACCGAGTTGATTTCAGTTTGCACCACCCCTGTTGCGTAAGCAATGGCGTCTTTACTGGCGCCGTGCACTTGAGGGACGCATCGAAACGAATACGGGTCTTGAACGTGCTCTTTTTGTCGATCTATTAAGCTGCTGCCCTCCAACCAAGCAGAAATCCTGCGGGCCGTGGTAAGCTGTCCCTGATGCGGTCGAATGATGTGGAGTCCCTCGTAAAAAGGATCAATCCTTCCATCATAGGCCTCCAGAGAGATAGCTGCAAGCCAATCGGCTTTTTTATCGAGCTTTTTGGCCTCCAAAACCGCCCAAACCCCATATGCACTCATAAATTGAGTACCGTTGAGAAGGGCAAGACCCTCTTTTGAGTCCAACACAAGGGGCTGCAAACCTTCATCGCGGATGGCTTGCATGGCCAACTTGCGTTCGCCGCGGTGGTACACCTCACCACCTCCGCACAACGCGTGCGTCAGGTGGGCCAAAGGCGCTAAATCACCTGATGCCCCTAGGCTTCCTTGCTGATAAACAACGGGAAGTATATCGGCATTGTAAAAAGCGATCAATTGATTCACCGTGCGAACGTGTACACCGGAGTAACCCATGGCAAGCGACTGTGCTTTCAAAAGCAACATCAATTTGACCAGCGGCTGCGGAACCTCCTCACCCATTCCACAGGCATGCGAACGAACTAAATTCGATTGCAACAAGGCCAGATCATCCTTCGAAATCGATTGGTTATAAAGCGCTCCAAAACCCGTGTTGATCCCATAAATGGGCTGATCCTCCCGCTCCAATTTCGATTCCAGAAAATCCCTGCATTGCTGAACGGCTTGTTTAGCATCTTCACCTAACGCAATCAGCCCCTCGAGAATTCCGGGAATGTCACTTAGGCTTAAGCCTTTTGTACTAATGGTATAGGTAGCTGTGCTCATCGACTCAAGTGTTCTATTATCTCAGTGAACGACAGAGGCAATTGCTCACCACTGGTCATGTTTTTCAGCACCGCAGTTCCCGATTTCAACTCGCTTTCGCCAATGATGGCAACAAAAGGAACGGATCGATTGGCAGCATAGGCCATTTGTTTTTTAATCTTGGCCTGATCTGGGTACAGCTCGGCCGAAATACCCGATTTGCGCAACTGGTAAACCAATTTCGCACCAAAACGAGCCTCTTCCTCACCAAAGTGCACTACCAACACCGAAACACTCTGATTCAATTCGGCGGGAAATAGATTGAGTTCTTCTAGTACATCATAAATCCGATCTGCGCCAAAACTGATCCCTACCCCAGAAACTCCGGGTAATCCGAAAATACCCGTCAAATCGTCGTAACGACCTCCCCCACATATGCTGCCTATCTGAACTCCTAGGGCTTTGACCTCAAAAATTGCTCCCGTATAATAATTTAGGCCTCTGGCCAAGGTCAGGTCAAGCTCCAAACGGCGGTCTGCTTTTTCGTCTACCAGTTTAGGCTCCACATCTCCCACCCACTCCAATACCTGCCGAAGTTCCTCCACGCCTTTCAAGCCCACTTCTGATCCCGTCAGAAAAGATTGTAGAAACGCTAATTTTGAACTAAAGTCTCCCTCAAAATGAATCAAGGGCTGCAATTTTTCAATCGCCAAAGCGGCGACTCCTTTTTCAGCCAGCTCCTTGTTAACCCCATCCAAGCCAACCTTGTCGAGCTTGTCAATGGCCACGGTAATGTCTACTATTTTGCTCGGTTCACCAATCACTTCGGCAATGCCTGCCAGCACCTTGCGATTGTTGAGTTTTATGGCAAAAGCTGGAATACCTAAATCAGAAAGGACCTGATTGAACAGGGTGATCAATTCTACTTCATACACCAAGCTCTGACTGCCAACCACGTCGGCGTCGCATTGGTAAAACTCCCGGTATCTGCCTTTTTGGGGGCGATCAGCTCGCCAAACCGGTTGAATTTGAGACCGCTTAAAGGGCAAATTTAAGGTGTGCTGATGTTGCACCACAAAACGAGCAAACGGAACGGTAAGGTCGTATCGCAGCGCCTTCTCTGAAATGTGATTGGTAAGGGCCGTTGAAGCTGCATCCCCACTCAACCCCTCTGCACCCTTCAGGTAATCACCCGAATTGAGAATTCGGAAAATTAACCGATCGCCCTCCTCACCGTACTTTCCCAACAGCGTATCGGTGAGCTCCATGGCAGGAGTCTCAATCGGATTGTAGCCGTAAAGGGAAAAATACTTGCGGATGGTTTGGAAGATGTAATTTCTTCGGGCCATTTCGCGGGGACCAAAATCTCGAGTTCCTTTCGGATTTGCGGGTTTTGCCATGATAATACGCTGGGTTTAGAGCTGGCAAAAATGCGATATTCTGCTCGTTTACCGAAACCCATCTTGTGCTTCGTAAGGCATATTTGCTCAATAACCCCTATTTTAGTGCGCCCTTGACCGCAGAATATATGAAAAATATTGGAAAAAAACAAATTACAACGGCCCTTTTGGTCGGAATGACGTTAAGCGTACTGACTTGGGCTGCAGGAAAGTACGGTGAAATCGCTTTTTGTCAAGGCGCCCTGTTTTCGGTTCTTAAGTATATCACGCTTGGCCTCCTGCTGACGGTAGCTGTTATGCGCAAAAATCTCACGTTCTGGATATTCACCGCCATGGCAGTAGGCATCGAGATCGGAGCCAGTTTTCCCGAGATAGCCCTCAAACTCAAAGTGCTGAGCGACATTTTTCTGCGATTGATCAAAACCATTATCGCACCGTTGATTTTCGCTACCCTCGTGGTTGGCATTGCCGGACACAGCAATATCAAGCAGGTGGGACGTATGGGGCTCAAATCCATACTTTATTTCGAATTGGTTACCACTGTGGCCTTGGTCATCGGACTGGTAGCCATCAACCTAACTCAAGCGGGCAAAGGAGCCGAAATGAAAGCCCAAACCACTCAAGTGGAAAAAGCCAACAAGCTGCTCGAGCAAAACCATACACACGACGTTATCCTCGATATTTTTCCCGAAAACATTGCTAAATCGGTGGCCGACAACCAAGTGTTGCAAATTGTGGTTTTCTCCATTGTTTTTGGTATCGGATTGGCTATGGTAAAAACCGCGCGCAAACAAATCATGCTCGACTTCACCGAGTCGCTGTCGGAGGTGATGTTCAAATTCACCGATTTGGTCATGCTGACGGCACCCTTCGCTGTTGGTGGAGCTATCGCTTACTCGGTAGCTAATTTGGGCTTCGATGTACTCAAAAACCTCCTTATGCTGGTGGGAACCTTGTACGCCGCATTAGTTGTGTTTGTCTTGGGCATTTTGCTGCCTATTGCTCTGTTGATCAAACTGCCTATAAAGCGATTCCTACAGACCATCTCTGAGCCGGTATCCATTGCTTTCGCCACAGCCAGTTCCGAGGCGGCGTTGCCCAAAGCCATGGAAAACCTAGAACGATTCGGAGTTCCGCGAAAAATCGTTGCCTTTGTGCTGCCTACTGGTTACAGCTTCAACCTCGACGGAACTACGCTATACCTCTCGCTTGCCTCCGTTTTTATCGCCCAGGCCAGCGGTATCGACCTCAGCATAGGTGAGCAAATTCAAATGTGCCTTATTCTTATGCTAACCAGTAAAGGAGTTGCAGGCGTCAGAGGTGCTTCTTTCCTCATTCTAGTGAGTACGGTCTCTTCATTGGGATTGGATCCGCAGAAAGCCTTTGCCATTTTGGCCGTTGATGCCCTGATGGATATGGCTCGCACCGCTGTTAACGTAACTGGCAATTGCTTGGCAGCCGCAGTGGTGGCGAGATGGGAAGGCGAATTGGACACTTCGGGTGAATTGGTACTCTCTGAAAACAACACCCTTGCAAGTCCTCAAGCGCATTGAACAGGGGTTTGATCTGCTCCTGCCGCTGGCTCCCATTTTAGTTAGCCTGCAGAACCAGTGGATCCCTACTCATCTGCTGTTGGGGATTTCCGCTTGCGGAGCCATTATACATTTGTTTTGGGCTTTGGTTTCCCCTCGAACATGGAAATATCACCCCATGCAAGAACAGTGGTCAGCCCAGCAAACCTTTCAATTTAAACTGTTTCAATTGTCTGCTGCTCTCAGCTGGATCGCCGTTCTCACCTTCAGCGGCGGCGAGGGATCCTCTGCTTTTAGCTACACGGTAATCTTGCTGCTAGCCGCCTTGATTCCCTTCTTCATTCGGCCCGCAGCTCAATCCAAAACCTACCCGTCGAAATCGCTGTTGGTTAGGAGCGTACTGATCGCCTTCACCAATCTACTTTTGCTGATCCTAACGCGCGGATAAATAGAAAATTAACTGCGCTAAAAAAAACCGTGTGAGAAACGGGTTTGTTCAACTCATTTCAATTCACACGGTTTTACTATCTGGGTAACTTTTGCGCTCTATTCTTCACATCACCGGCAAGAGACCTTGGATTGAGATGATGGGTCTGATCCGCGGTTTACCTCACCAACTTTTTGTACTTAATTCGGGTGGGGCCTGTGTCACCCAGACGCTTTTTCTTGTTCTCCTCGTATTCGCTGTAGCTCCCTTCGAAGAAATACACCGATGAGTTGCCCTCAAAAGCCAAAATATGGGTCGCAATTCGATCCAAAAACCATCGGTCGTGACTGATAACCACCGCGCATCCCGCAAAATTCTCAATACCTTCTTCTAAGGCTCGCAAGGTATTTACATCCAGATCGTTGGTTGGCTCATCGAGCAACAACACGTTGGCCTCGGTCTTCAGCGTCATGGCCAGATGCAGCCTGTTTCGCTCACCACCCGACAATACGCCTACTTTTTTGTTTTGATCGGGGCCGTTAAAGTTAAATCGAGACACGTAAGCCCTCGAGTTCATTTTGTTACCGCCAATTTCAATAATTTCGTTTCCACCGCTCACTACTTCCCAAACGGTTTTGTTGGGATCAAGTTCCTTGTGCGTTTGGTCTACATAACCAATCTTAACCGTATCCCCCACCTTGAATTCACCAGTGTCTGGGGTTTCTTCACCCATAATCATGCGGAATAAGGTGGTCTTACCTGCTCCGTTGGGTCCAATAATACCAACAATGCCCGCAGGGGGTAAGCTAAATTGCAGGTTTTCATATAGGAGTCTGTCCCCGTAACCCTTGGCCACACCAACTGCTTCAATAACGTTATTGCCCAATCGCGGACCATTGGGAATAGGCAATTCCAACACGGCTTCTTTCTCGGCAAAGCCCTCTGAAGCCATCTTGTCGTAATTCTGCAAACGAGCCTTGCTCTTGGCTTGGCGGCCTTTGGCGCCTTGACGCACCCAATCGAGCTCGCGCTCCAATATTTTACGTCGCTTGCTTTCCGTTTTCTCCTCCTGAGCCAATCGCTTTGACTTTTGATCCAACCAGCTGCTGTAATTGCCTTTCCAGGGAATGCCTTCGCCGCGATCCAACTCCAAAATCCAGCCGGCCACGTTATCAAGGAAATAACGGTCGTGAGTCACACACAATACGGTTCCTTTGTATTCGTGCAAGTGCTGTTCAAGCCATTGAACCGATTCGGCATCCAAGTGGTTGGTAGGTTCGTCGAGCAACAGAACGTCGGGTTGTTGCAACAACAATCGGCAAAGGGCCACTCTTCGGCGCTCTCCTCCGCTGAGGTTTGCAACCGAGGCATCGCCTTCGGGACAGCGAAGAGCATCCATGGCTACCTCCAATTTGTTGTCGAGGTTCCACGCATCCAGCTGATCAATTTTTTCCTGTACCTCAGCCTGTCGCGCAATGAGCTTATCCATCTTGTCGGGATCATTAAGTATTTCCTCATCTCCGAACTTATTGTTGATTTCATCAAACTCAGCCAACAGATCAACAATGGGTTGAACCCCTTCGCGGACGATTTCAATTACCGTCTTACTCGCATCTAGCTCCGGCTCTTGCGGCAGGTAACCCACCGAATATCCCGGACTCCATACCACATCGCCTTGAAAGTTTTTGTCGATTCCCGCGATGATGCGCATCACGGTTGATTTACCTGCCCCGTTGAGACCGAGGATACCAATCTTAGCTCCGTAAAAGAAACTCAGGTAAATGTCTTTGAGAATATGTTTGCCTTGAGGTGTGGTCTTGTTGACCTTCACCATCGAAAAAATGACTTTTTTGTCGTCTGCTGACATAGTGAAAGAATTGAGGGGCAAATATCAACAAAAGATCGATTGCAACTCCCCCGCGCCTTGTCGGCGATCTGGGTATGCAAAACATCCTCTTTAAGAAATTGTTAAGAAATGCCAAAACACGCCGACTGGATTCAAAGCAAAGATGCAAAGCTGGCTTGGGTAAGCAACTGAAAGTGAAAAATTAGAATACGAAATCAGAAGCTAAAGACGTTTCTGAAAATAGAATGTTGGTGCGGTTATTTTTTTCACAGATGATTTCAACAAGGCTTTTTGGAAATGATAAAAATGTATTTTCGCATCCGTTAACTAAAAAAATACTAATCAAAAATCGGTAACATGAGTAATGCTAAAGCAGGTAAAACCGACGCGAATGCACTTTTCGCCTTGGTATCCATTCCGGTAGCCATTGTAGTGGCAACCCTAATTTATATGTTTGTTCTCGGTAACGAGGCGAATTTCGAAGACGGCGATGTTACAGGTGGTCACCCGCTTAACCTAATGGGAACCATTCACAAAGGAGGTTTCATTGTACCCATTTTGATTTCGGTGAACTTGATCATTTTGATCTTCTCTATCGAGCGTTTCATCACCATCGCTAAAGCTAAAGGCAAAGGATCTGTTGAGGCTTTCATCGCTCGTGTTCGCGAAATGATTGGTCGTCAGCAACTTGACGCTGCTATCAGCGAGTGCGACAAACAAAAAGGTTCTTTGGCCAACGTATTGCGTTCTGGTCTTGAGAAGTACAAAGAGGTGGAGCACGACAGCAACATCGGTAAAGATGAGAAAATTGCTGCCATCCAGAAAGAATTGGAAGAGGCTACTACCCTAGAGCTTCCCATGTTGTCTAAAAACTTGGTGATCCTTTCTACCTGTGCGTCGATTTCTACCCTTATCGGTCTTATTGGTACCGTATTTGGTATGATCCGCGCGTTTGCGGCTCTTGCGCAAGCAGGTGCTCCTGATGCAGTAGCTCTTTCAACGGGTATCTCTGAGGCTCTTATTAACACAGCTTTGGGTATCATTGGTTCTACCATCGCCATTATCATGTACAACTACTTCAGCAACCGCATCGACACCCTGACTTACGGTATCGACGAGGCTGGTTTCAGCTTGGTACAGTCGTTCAACGCGACCCACAAGAAATAATCTTTTTCCGAATCACTCGTTAAGATAACACTATGCCAAAAATTAAAATGCCTAGAAGCAGCCCCTCATTGGACATGACTCCAATGGTGGATCTTGCTTTCTTGCTGGTAACATTCTTTATGCTTACCACCAAGTTTAGGGCAGCTGAGGCAGTAGTTGTCGACACTCCTTCTTCTACATCTAACATCATTCTTCCTGAAAATGTCATGCTGATTACCGTTGACACCGCAGGAAGGGTCTTCTACGAGATTTCAGGTCGCGATGTTCGCACCACTCTACTCGATCGGATGGGCGAATTATACAAAATCCAGTTCACCGAAGAAGACAAGCAGCGTTTTGCCGTGATGACCATGTTTGGTCAGCCGATGAAAAACATCAAAGCATATCTCGCTGCCGATGAGAGAGGAAGAAAAGAAATGGATCTAACAACCAAGGGTATTCCAACCGACTCGTTGGACAACCAATTGGGACAGTGGATCATGGAAGGATATCGCGCTGCTGCAGCTGACGGTGCCAACAAAGGCATCGATCCTAAGAGCGACAAAGCCCTGCGTTTTGCTATCAAAGCCGACGGCAAAACCAATTACAACAAAGTGAAGAAAGTTATCCAAACCTTCAAGGAGAGAGAAATTTTCAGGTTTAACCTGATTACCAACCTCGAAACTGAAGGCGGCGAAAGTTAAAAACCTCTTAAAACCATTACGACATGGCACAAATGAATACCGACGAAGCCGGCGGTGGCGGAGGGAAAGGGAAACACCAGAAAAAACGGGCGAAGAAATCGTCGACCAACGTCGACATGACCCCCATGGTTGACTTGGCATTCCTACTTTTGACCTTCTTCATGTTGGCCACTACGTTTAGTAAACCCAAAACTTTGGAGATTACCTTCCCCAAAGATGCCGAGAACAAAGAACAAAAGGTGAAAATTCCAGATGAATTGGCCACCACCTTCTTGATCGGCGAGGAAACAGACGAAGTGTATTATTACAACGGTAAATTTCAACCAGATACCACCAAATTCCAGAAATTGAGCTTAGCCAAGGACGGAATTCGCAAATTCTTGTTGAACAAAAACCGAGACATCGATAACGAAATAAAAGAGCTTGAGAAAAAGTTTAAAGCCGGTCAACTGGCCGACTCAACCTTTACTCGCTTGCGCTCAGCTGCAAAAGGAAAGATCACAGCACCGTTTGTGATTGTTAAAACTTGCAAACTGTCGAAATACAAAACCGTTATCGACGTTATTGATGAACTGAACATCTGCAACGTGGGTAAATACGCGGTGGTAGATATGTCAGATGCGGAACTGTATCCGTTCTACCAGATTGTTAAACCGGAACTCGTTGGAGGCGCTGCGGCAAGCCCAACTGCTTCCACTAATTGATTGTAACGCATGATAGCTTGGATAATAGTAGTTTTACTCTTCCTGGTTGTAGTTACAGCCATGTCGGTAGATTTCGGTTGGACCAACGTTACAACTGAACAGCGAAACAGCATCGTTTTCGAAGAGAAGAACAAAACATATGGAGCTTTTCAATTGAGAAAAGAATACAATCGCGTGTTGACCATTGCAACCATTGCATCAGCCGCTTTTGCCATCATCTCAACAGCAGCTCCCGTGTTCCTCAACTTTGAAGAAGAGGCGATGGACGAAAAATTGGTGACCATGGACAACGTGAAGCTAGAAGCTCCGCCCCCCACCAACAAAGAAGAGCCACCACCGCCACCACCGCCACCGCCACCACCACCCATGATCAAGCAGATTCAGTTCACTGAACCTGAGGTTACGGAAGAAGAAGTGGTTGAAATTCCACCTCAGCAGGACGATACCAAGAATGTTAAGGTTGGTACCGAAACCACCGAGGGCGAAGAAACAGGAATTGCACCGATTGATCCAGGCCCATCGGCCATCGATCCAGATGAAGGCAAAGTATTTACCTTCGTTGAGCAACAACCAGCCTTCCCAGGCGGAGATGAAGCGCTTCTGAAATACTTGGGTTCTAACATCAAATATCCAGAAATGGAGAAAGACAATGGAATCTCAGGAACCGTTTACCTGACCTTCGTGGTTGACAAAAACGGACAGATCAGCGACGTGAAAGAAGCTCGTGGAGTTAAAGGTGGACCGGGACTCACCCGCGAGGCGATTCGAGTGGTGAAAACCATGCCTCAATGGAAACCTGGTAAAATGAACGGAAAATCAGTTGCCGTTCAATACAACCTACCTGTTAAATTTGTATTGCGCTAAACAGTGAAATCAAATTCACCCTTTTCAATAAATCAATCAATGGCCTTCGGATTTCTGAGGGCCTTGATTTTTATAGCCATGGGCATATACATCCTGACGGCCAAATTAAACAATGGCGTTAGTCAGTCTACCCAATACGTGTTGGGTGCCATACTGATGGTCTATGGTATTTTTAGAGGTTATAAAACCTGGGAAAAAAACCGCAACGCATGAAATCAGTTTACAGTGCGATAATCGTTCTACTTGCCCTGATGTCCACCCAATGCAGCAATGCTCCCAAGGATACGGCAACTTCAGGCGACCTTAAGGTTGCCATCGACGAGTCTTACATTCCGTTGATGGATACCCAGATCTTTACTTTCGAGTCTTTCTACCAAAAGGCCAAGGTAAAGGCCATTTACAAACCAGAGGCTGAAATCATCAAAGACCTCATCAACGACAGCATCCGCATGGCTGTCATCGGACGTGATCTCACCCAAGAGGAAAAAGACTACTTTAAAAAAGCTACCCACCCAGCCTACGTAACGCATATTGCTGTCGATGCCGTGGCTTTGATAGTAAATCCCAATAACCCCATCAATGGTCTCACCATGGGCCAAGTTAGGGCGCTGTTCAGCGGTAGCGATTCCACATGGGCACAGCTCGACCCCAAAGCCAAAAACAACCTCGTCAATGTGGTGTTCGATAACCAAGGATCCGCCAACTACCGCTACATGCGCGACGAGGTTTTGGGAGGCGCATCGCTCTCTAAATACTGCTATGCCAAAAAGTCTAACCAAGAGGTGATCGATTACGTAGCATCAAACCCCGATGGTTTGGGAGTAATCAGCATTGCCTGGCTAGCCGACAAAAAAGATTCACTCACCCAGACCTTTCTGCAAAAAATTAAGGTCCTTGGCGTTGCTGAATTTGAAGATCCCAGCAGCGAATCAGATTACAAAAAGCCTTACCAGGCCTACATTTACGAGAAGAGCTATCCCATGCGACGCGATGTTTACGTAGTTAAATTGGGTACCCGATCTGGCATTGGCACAGGATTTGCAGCTCACCTTGCAGGAGAGAAGGGACAGCTCATCATACACAAAATGGGTATGGTTGCAGCACAAGCCCCTGTTCGACTGGTAGAAATAAACAATGAATAACAAACGACTTCGATGAAAAAATACACTTTACTGGCAGCTCTGATTGCGGGTTCAATCGGAACTCAGGCTCAAACCCTACCTGACGCTATCAAACTCACGCAAAGTGAGCGCTTTGAAGATGCATCGTCTGCCTTCAAAAAGCTAGTAACCGGTCAGGCATCAGCCGAAACATACTACTACAGCGCAGACAACTTTCTGCGTTGGGAAGAACTGGATTCGGCGCAAACCACACTAAACCAAGGAATCTCAGCTCACGCCAACAACTTGCTGTTGATGGCAGGTAAAGGCAAACTGGCCTTATATCAAAACAACAAAGCTGAGGCCGAGAAAATCTTCGCCAATGCCACCTCACAGTTGGTAGCACAAGCTAAAACTTTTCCGAAAGACCAAGCTGCCATCATTTACTGCAAGATGGCTGAAGGTTTCATCTATTCAGATAACAAAAACCCCGATCAAGCGCTTACCTACCTAGCCGAGGCCGAGAAGCTTAATCCAAAAGATCCTGAAATATTCATTTTGAGAGGGGATGCCCTATTGCAGAAACAAACTGGCGACGCATCAGAGTCCATTCTCAACTTTGAAAAAGCCTACGAACTCGATAAAAGCTCGCGAAGAGCCCTATTGCGTCAGGCCAATCTATACAGACAAGTAAACAACTTTGAGGCAGCACTCGATTTGTACAACAAATCAATCACCATGGATCCCAACTTCGCTCCAGCCTATCGCGAGCGCGCAGAATTGTATTACCGCGCTGGTAAAATCCAGAATGGAATCGAAGACTACCAACAATACTTGGCACTGAACAACAGTCCTTCTGCCCGCGGACGCTACGCATCATTCCTATATGTAGCCAAAGACTACAAAAATGCCATTGCAGAAATCAACAAGGTGATGGCAGAAGGCAATACCAACCCTATTCTATATCGCGTGTTAGCCTATTGCCAGTTTGAAACCAAAGACTTCAAAAACGGATTGGTTAACATGGAAACCTTCCGCGCATCGGCCCTCAAAAATGGCAAACCCAAATTTATTCCTCTTGATTACAGCTATTACGGCAAACTCTTGGCAGAAAACGGCAAAGATTCGCTTGCTATCGCAGAACTGAACAAGGCCATTGAGTTGGACCCTAACTTTGTGGACGGATACAGCGACATTGCTGGAATCTACCTAAAGGCTAAGGACTACCCTCAGGCGGCAAAGTTCTACCAAAAGAAAATTGACGCAACGGGTAAAGGGGACTACAACGATTATAATTTCTTGGGCCGAGCCCTTTACAATTCGAAAGATTACGTTGGCGCCGAGGCCGCGTTCAGAAAAGTGGCTGAACTGATTCCTAACCTTACCATTGGTTACTACTGGGCAGCCTTGTCTCGCAGTAAACAAGAGACAGATCCCGATAACCCCACGGGTTTGGCAAAAGAATTGTTTGAGAAAGTAGTGGAAGTGGGTAATGCAGACCCAGAGCGAAGCAAAAAGGACATTATTAAAGCATACGAATACCTGGGCTTCCTTTACTTCTACCGCAAAGATTACGCGTGTGCCAAATCTGTCTTTACCCTATTAAAAGGTATCGACCCCACCAATGAGAAAACAAAAGCGCTGGAAGACAAAAATGTGATGAACGCGGGCGACTGCGATCCGTTTGCTAAAGCCACTGATAAACAGTAATCAAGGGAATCTCACCCTTAACATCTCAAAAAAACGCGTCTTAGGACGCGTTTTTTTTTGCCTAAATTTCAACTGAACCCACAATATGCAAAAGGATCCAGCGTTTTAAACGCAATGACACTGCTACTTTACATCACCTTTGCCTCGATATTGGTAATCGGAAGTCTGGTTCTCAATCATTTGCCTCGCAAACAAGCTCTTGTGGGAAAGATTGCTACAGGTAGAGCGACCATTACCCTGCAAAGTCGATTGGCCTTTGAGGCATCGATGAAAATCGCCGCTGTAGTAGTGTTGTTGCTGCTGGCTTACGCCAGCGGATGGCTAATCGACAAAACCTTTGCACAGCAGTCTATCAAGCCTCAAAGCAGCGTGTCTCATCAGCCCTAAAGCATCAGCCTTTTCAATCTGACCCGCTTTCCCTGCCTTTGGACCTTCGTTATTCCATACTAAGATAGATAGGAAGTAAAACCGATTGCGCGCAGCTGCGATCGCAACAAAAGCCGTCATAACGGCTTCAGGCAGCCCATTTGCGGCGATTAAAATCGATACCTACACCTAATTTTATTGGCAAACTCTTGTTGATAACTCCAACAGGTGTGGACAAAATGAGGTCAACACCCTTGAATTCCTAGGGTCTTGAATGCTGCAAATCAGCCGAGAAAAAAAATCCTACATCGCAGCAATACCAAAAAAGATCAACAAAATTTCGCTCTGAGTATTTAATTTTTACTTTTGTTGGCTAATTATGGTAAGTATATCCAACCAGAAAACCTTAATCCAAAAAAAACCAACAATGAGAAAAAATTTACTGTTGTTGTTTTCTATTTCCCTATGGTGTTTGGGAACGGGCAGCAACGAATTGTTCGCAAAGTCGGGTTATTTCACGGCCGATCCGGTCATGAATAGCGTCGGCGGTCACTCAACCAGTTACCTGTTCAAGGCTAACACCGCTTTTGCCAACTATTTGAACAGCCTGGCCAATGATCCACCGGTTATTTCCGGCTGTCAGGACAAAATCATCAAGGATGCAGACAATACATGTTCGGCCAATGTGGCTTGGAACACCCCTACATCACTTGACGGTTCACTAGCCCCCAACTATCCTCAGTTGGCTTCCACTCCGGGCGTTCAGGTGTTTTCTCCGTACACTTTTCCAGTTGGAAACGATACCGTTATTTACCTTTTCACAAACGCTTTTGGTTCAAGCGAATGTCGCATTCCAATCGAGGTTCGCGACGTGAATCCACCCGTTGTTAGCGGTGGATCTTGCGGTGTTACCATCAATGCGGTTAATGACGCAGGTGAGTGTTTTGCCTCTAACTTGGCAATTACCTCTCCATCTGTAGTTGATGGCTGTGCAGGTCTCGATGCGCTTAGCTACTCTTTTGTAGACGCAAGCAACATCACAAGAACCGGCGCAATCAATGAACTCAGCGCTTTAAACACCAGCTTTACGTTTAAAATTGGCTCAACCATCATTACTTGGACTGGTACCGATGCTTCTGGCAACACAGCCACTTGCATTACCACAGTTGAAGTGACCGATACTGAGCTTCCCACTTTAACTCCAGCTCCTGTCGGTGGAACATTCCCCAACGATGCTGGCCTTTGTGGAGCGTTCAAAGGTTTTGTTTCGCCAGTAGCTGACGACAACTGTACCTTCGCTTTCTCATGGACCATCTTCACAGAGAGTGGCGCAACCCCAGGTTACCAGCCTTTAGAAGATGTGACTGCCGAAGTGACCAGCACTGGAAACGTAGACAACTACTTCTTTACAGTGGGTACACACCACATCGTTTACCGAGTGGTTGACGCTTCCAACAACGAAGCAACTGACGTTACTTCCGTTACCATTACCGATAGCGAAGATCCCATCTTTACCAGCTGTTCGCCTGCCGTTAACGAATTCTCAACTGGAAACAATGGCGGATACGACTGCCTTGCCGAGGTTAGTTTGCTCAGTCCTGCTGCTGCCGACAACTGCTCTGGTCCACTATCATTCGCCTACACCATTTATGATTCAAACGACGTAGCTTTAGTGAACGATGCCCTTGGTAACCCTATTGGCGGAACAGGAAACCTGCTAGCTACATTGAGCAAAGGAAACTACTACGCTGTTTACACAGTTAGCGACCCGGTTGGAAACACCTCTGCTCCTTGCACCTTGAACATCGCGGTAATAGACGATGAAGCACCTAAGTTCACTTCAGCGCCTTTGGCCGACCTGTTCCTGGTAAACGAAACCAACTTGGTTTGTTTCAACGATACGTTGATTTCATCGCCAAACGTGGCTGACAACTGTGCGGGGGTAACTCTTTCATGGTTGGTGAAACAAGGTACCTCTACCCTAGCTTCAGGAAACGGTACCATCCCAAGCTTTGCTTTCCCAGTGGGTCTAACCTCTGTAATCTGGATCGCAACGGATGCCGAAGGGCAAAGTGTTACCGACACCGTTGTTATTACGGTAAGTGACGTAACCAACCCAACTCTTAACGCCGGTGCTGACGTAAACTTAAATGTTGCAGCAAACGCTTGTTCAGCTTTGGTTACTCAAAACATCACCTTCTCTGACAACTGCGGCATAGCTTCTATCGTTGAGAACTCTGCCATTGGCTCATTTAGCAATGTAGACTTACTCGCTGGAACAGCCACTTTCTCAGGAACCTTCCCAGTAGGAGCCCCAGTAACAGTAACCGTTACCGTTACCGATGTGAATGGAAACATTTCTACCGATGCATTTACCATCAGCATCAACGATGTGACCAACCCTACCATCAATAACTTTGCCAATATCAATCAACCTACCAACACTGGAGTTTGTACGTTCACTCGCTCATTCAACATTGCGACTGACTTCCTTCCTATGGACAACTGCAGCATCGTTTCAACCGTGGTTGATTTCGATCTTGACAACGACACCCAATTCGACGATGAGCAGCTTACCTTCACCGGTGCAACTGGATCATTCGCCTACACCTTCAACAAAGGATTCACTGGCGTTCGAGTTACCGTTACTGATGCATCTGGAAATACAGCTAGCGACGTTTTCAACGTGAACATTAGCGACCTAGAGGCACCCTTAGTATCGTATCAAGACACTGTTGTAGTAGGTATCGATCCTAACTCATGTACAACCGCACTAGTGGGTCTTGAACTTACTGATGCAAACGTAAGCGACAACTGCTCGAACGACGCTTTCTTGTTGGCAAACACCACCAACGATTACAACGCAAATGGCGCTGATGCAACCGACAATTTTGTTTTGGGTTACACCACTGTGACCTGGACCGTAACAGATATGGATGGTAACAGCACCAACCAGTCTGTAGTTGTTTGGGTACGCGACGTAACCTTGCCAAGCGATTCACCAAACGATACCTTGAACATTCTTGCTGACATCGGCTTGTGTTCAGGTAAAGTAAAAGTATTTGCGCCTGTAAGCTTAGATGCTTGCGGTATCGCGAAAGTAGAGCACTCTATCAATGGGGCTGCCCGTGTGGAAGAAAACGTGATTAACGGTTTTGCTTTCCCCGTAGGTACCAACATTGTACAGTGGTTTACCACCGACCAAAACAACAACGAACGTATTGACACTGCTGTAGTGATTGTAACTGATAGTCAGGATCCAATCATCAGCGGACCAAACTTCTATACCTTCAACGCAGGAAATGTGTGTGTTAAAGACACCACGGTTAGCGTAAGTGTTACCGACAACTGCGATAACAACACCGCTGTAACTTGGGAACTGATTCACTTCACCGATGCCTTGGATGCAGATGGCGATACACTAACAGGAACCGGTACCAGCGTGTCTTTCGCTTACCCTGCAGGTTCAAATCCGTCTATCATCACCTTCACGGCTGAAGATGTGAACGGCAATGTTGCAACCAAAGTAGTTACAGTTACAGTGAACGACACACAAGCTCCAACCGTAACATGTCCTGGAGACCTTGTGTTCAACACCAATACCGCTATCTGTGGTGCAGTGGTAACGCTGGCAGGCGACAACGAATTGGTTGACTCACCCATTACCGACAATTGCGGTATTGCATCTATCACGGGTGTATACGGTGCGAGCAACATTCCCTTCGATCCAACCTCTCCCATGACTTTTGATTTGGGTACTACTTCAGTAACCATTACCATCACCGACAACAACGGAAACAGCACCAACTGTACTTTCAATGTAACAGTTGAGGATAATGTGGGTCCTGGTATTACCTCTTTCCCGAACAACATTACCGTTACCACACTTCCTAACGAATGTGCTCGCGAAGTATTCTGGACTGAGCCAGTAGCTAGCGACAACTGTACAGGTTCAAACTTTACAGTAGTTGCAAGCCATATTAACGGTCAGGACTTCCCGATTGGAACAACCACAGTTACTTACACCTTTACAGATCAGAACGGTAATGCTACCACCCGCAGCTTCACCATCACTGTAAATGATGTTCAGAACCCAGTAATCAATTCTCTACCTGGAAACACCACTTTGTATCTGCCAGCCAACGCTTGCAGCGCGGTACTAGCATACGAAGCCAATGTTCAAGATAACTGCGGTGCTCAAACGTTGACCACCACAGCGACCTATCCAAGCGGTTCGCAATTGGGTGTAGGTTCATTCACTAACGTGTTCACTGTAACCGATGCATCAGGAAACTCAGCAACAGGTTCATTCAACATCACCGTGATTGACACCATTAAACCAACCTTCCCCGTGTTCCCTTCGAACATCGTAAGCTGCAACCCAGTTGTAACCTATAATGTTGAAGCGGCCGACAACTGTGCGGTAACCGCAGGCACCATTCCAAGCACTCAAAGCGGAGCTACCTTCCCTCTTGGTGTAACCACAGTTGTATGGACTGCCACTGATGTTAACGGAAACTCAACCACCCGCTCATTTACAGTAACGGTAGTAAGTCCTACCACCATCGCAAATGCTGGTAACGATGCCGTAGCATGTCTTGACGGATCTACCATCACATTGGTTGGTAACGCACCTGCAAACGGAGAATCTGTTCAGTGGAGCACCAATACTCCTGCTGGAATTGTTAGTCCTAACGCTGCTACAACTGCGGTAAATATCAACTCAGCTGGTGTTTACACTTTCAGATACACCATAACCGGTGCAGCGGCTTGCCCCATCTCAACCGACGAGGTAGTGATTACCGTTAATGCTCAGCCTTCACAGGCGATTGCAGGAAACGATCAGATTGTTTCTTCTACAACCGCTACGTTGAATGCAATTGTTCCTGCCAATGGCATTGGAACATGGACAACTCTTGGTACCGCTAACATCATCAATCCTAACGTGTTCAACACGCAGGTTAACAATCTATCAGTTGGAGAAAACATCTTTGTATGGACCATCAGCGTAGCTGGTTGCTCAACAAGCAGCAGCGATGAGGTTAAGATCATTGTTGATGGCAGATCAATTGTTCAGTCGAATGCTTTCTCACCGAATGGAGATGGTGATAACGATACGTTCGAAATTCCTTTGATCAACCAGTATCCACAAGCGGTTATTACCATCTACAACCGTTGGGGTAATGAAATCTTCACAGCCACCGGAGCCAACTATGGCAAAGGATGGGACGGAACCTTCGAAGGAACTGATGTGCCTGTAGCCTCTTACTACTATGTAATTGATCTACAAGACGGATCTCCCCTGTTGAAAGGATACGTATCAGTCATCAGATAATTAACAGATAATCATCTCCAATAACGATATAGCGATGAAAAAGTCATTATTAATAACAGCAGCATTGTTCTGTGGAACTTGGGCCTTCGCACAACAGGAGTTCCAACCCAGCCAATACTTGCAAAACCCATATATCATCAACCCGGCTGCCGCTGGTTTGACTGACTATGTGGATATCAATTTAGGTGTACGCAATCAGTGGACTGGTTTCGATGGCGCACCACAAACCTATTATGTTACCGGTACCTCCCTTCTTGGCAAGGGGGGTATGGGTAGCAACAAAATGTTTGCTCTTCGCATTAGCGATCCATACATCTCACTAGAAGGCAACGAAAAAACGCTTGATCAGTCTGGCAAAAGAAAATTGCGTCACGCACTGGGTGCTAGCTTAATGGTTGACCAAGCCGGAGCGTTCAGAAAGAACATCGGTGGTTTATCTTATGCCGTTCACATCCCCCTCAGCTCTAAATTGAACTTAAGCGCGGGTGTAAAAGCTACGTTGAACAATTTTGTGTTTGATCAGAACCGCGCAACCTTTTTGAATAGCGATGCTACGGTAACCAACTACATCAACAGCAACACATCGACTAACTTCCTCGATGCAAACTTCGGTTTGATGTTGTACGGCGATAAATTGTTCGTGGGTTACTCAAATGAAAACCTATTCCAAAGCCAGATTAAATTTGGTGACATCACCACGAACTCAAACGAGGTAATGCATCACTTCATCACGGCTGGTTACCGATTTGAGCTTTCAGAAAACGTGGGCTTGACTCCTGCCACTTTAATTAAACTAACCAAAGGTGCTCCAGCTTCTGCTGATATCACAGCTAAAGTTGACTTCCAACGCAAGCTTTGGTTCGGTGCAACCGTTCGTCCGCAAGATGCCGTTGTTGGTTTCTTGGGAGCCCGCATTGGTAACTTCATCAATGTTGGTTACTCATACGATTTCACAACTTCTGAGTTGAGCAATGTTAGCAACGGCACTCACGAGTTCGTAATCAACTTCATGTTAGGCAAATAAAAAATCCCTCACCTAAAAACGAATGATTGTGAAACTACAAACTCAGCATATCGCAACAGCCCTTTTCGCCGTGGGAATGGCCGTTAGCTCCATCGCACAAGATGGTCCAAAAATGATCAGAAAATTCGATGCTGTTAAGGCCCTGCCTTCTACCATCAACTCTGATAACGAAGAAAGCTTACCCCTACTTACTGCTAAGAAGGACACCATGTATTTTGTAAGGACCTATGTAAAGGCCGACAAAAAACACAAAAAAGGTGAGCAGGATATTTGGTTCTCAGTGAACGAAAAAGGGAGCTGGACCGAAGCGTCAAACAACCTTCCAAAGGTTAACAATAAATTCAATAACGGTGCTCTTGGTCTAAGTGCCGATGGTTCTAAAATGTACGTTTTGAACCAATATCCCAACGAAAGCTATCTAACTGCAAAAGGTTATTCGGTAGCAGGTAAGTCGGGTGCTGAATGGTCTAAGCCAAAGACCTTGATGATGCCAAAGATCGACTTCATGAGCGATCTTTATGGAGCTTACTTTACTCCTGATGAATCGGTTGCCATCCTATCCTTGAATGCAACAGGAAGCATAGGCGACGAAGACCTTTGGGTATCCATCAAAAACGAAAACGGCACTTGGGGAACTCCAATCAATTTGGGAGGAACCATTAACACAGGCAAAGCCGATTTTGCACCTTTTCTTTCAGCTGATAAGAAGACGTTGTACTTCGCAAGCTACGGCCATAAAGGTCTTGGCGATGCAGACATCTTCTACTCTACCCGTCAAGACAATGGATGGACCAATTGGTCAACCCCAGAGAACATGGGTGAGCCAGTAAACTCAAAAGCTTTTGATGCTTACATGCACATCAATGCTGAAAACGAAATCTATTTCTCTTCTAAAAGAGGAGGAAAATCATACTCTGATATCTACTTCACCAGAATGTACTTCGAAAAAGTGCCAGAGCCTGTTAAAGAAGTTCCTAAGGTAGATTCAACAGCGCTTGAATTGGAAGCCTTGAAAAAGAAGTATACCGATCTATCGCTCATCCACTTTAAATTCGACAAATCAGATATCCAGACCGGTGACGTTCCGATCTTGGAAGATGTAATTGATTTGATGAAGCGCAGAGACAAAATCAGAGTAACCCTTATTGGCCATGCTGATGCAAAAGGTTCAGAAGAGTACAACTTAAAACTTTCTGAGCGCCGAGTAAAAGCCGCAAAAGAGTATCTGATTGCAAAAGGAATCGATGCATCCAGAATTGAAACCAAGGCATTAGGCAAAACCAAACCCGTAGCCACGAATGATACGGCCAAAGGACGAGCTGAAAACCGAAGAGTAGAGATTTCTGTTACCATTCAATAAAAATTAAAAACCCGGATGACCTCCGGGTTTTTTTATTCACTTTACACATTATTACAGGCTTCGTGCGATGCCAAAGGTTAAATTCGCCTTGTTTTGAACTGGTAACAATTCCTTAACAATGGGCATCGATAGCTACAACCAATATCCGTAATTTCGCGGCAAATATTCACCAACTCATGTTCGGACTCGACACCGATTTATCCGTTTTACTTGTTATCTGCCTGCTATGTGCGTGTGCCTTCGAATTCATCAATGGATTCCACGATACCGCTAATGCTGTGGCCACCGTGATATACACCAACTCGCTCAAACCCACTTTTGCGGTGATTTGGTCGGGATTTTTCAACTTTCTCGGTGTACTCCTCGGAGGAACTGCCGTTGCCATGGGTATCATGAAGTTGATCCCCGCGGGCATGATTTTTGAATTGGATGTAGCCCACAATGTTACCTTGGTATTATCCATTTTGATATCAGCTATCATATGGAATTTGGGAACTTGGTACTTTGGCATTCCTTGCTCCAGTTCACATACCCTCATTGGAGCCATGTTAGGTGCGGGCCTATCATACACCTGGTTTATGGGCGACGGAGATTTGGCATCTGGCGTGAACTGGTCGCAAGCCTTAAAGGTGGGTACGTCATTGATCGTATCACCTGGTTTGGGTTTTCTCATGAGCTTCCTGCTCATGAAATTGCTGCAAAAAATACTGCGCAAAAAAGACGCCCTATTCAACGAACCCAAGAAAAAAACCAGTCCCCCTTGGTACATCCGCTTCATACTCATTATTACTTGCACGCTGGTTAGCTTTTTCCACGGATCTAATGACGGACAAAAAGGCGTAGGTCTTATCATGTTTATCCTTTTGGCCATTGTTCCCGCCAAATTCGCTCTCGATATGACCGAGAGTCCGGTAAAAATGATCAAACAACTTGAAGTGGTAGAAACCGTAATCAACGGAGCAAACTACGCTAAAGCATCTGAAAAGACCATCCTCGCCAAACTAGAATGCACAGAACAGATCAAGGGTATCAAATCAGAACTTACCGGCATCACTAGTCTTAATCAGGTGGCCGATAAAAATCGCTCGAAGATTCAACAGCAAATTCTCAAGCTGGAGAAAACCGTAAGCGATCAAATCATAAAAGGCGAAGTACTTTCTGCTACCAACGAAAAAGCGGTTAAAAGCAGCTTAAAAGACTTGAAAGAAACTTGTGAGCACGTTCCCAACTGGGTAGTAATCATTATATCGCTTAGTCTAGGTATTGGCACCATGATTGGCTGGAAGCGAATAGTTAAAACCATTGGAGAGAAAATTGGCAAACAACATTTGAGCTATGCTCAAGGAGCTTCAGCCGAATTTGTTGCAGCCACCACCATCGGTATAGCCTCCGCAACGGGCTTGCCAGTGAGCACTACCCAAGTTCTTTCGTCAGGAATTGCCGGTACCATGGTGGCTTCAGGTGGAACCAATAACCTGCAGGGAAAAACCGTTAAAAACATCTTTGTAGCCTGGCTGCTTACGCTACCTGTTACCATGTTCCTTTCCGGATTTATTTTCTGGTTGGTAATTCACTTCTTATAAAAAAACCAGAACTCGATTTAAATCCCTTGTCCATATGGGACTGGAGATGATACCCGAGCATGACCAAATAACGATTCTGCGCCATAGGTCCCTTCGTTCCTGCTGAACAAAGAGATTCATGACCCGCATCAAGCCAAAAACCTCAAGGAAAGCCTAACCAAGCTGGCCTTGAGGTTTTTTTATGATCGCTCGAATATAAAGTAGCTAAAATATCCCGGTGAAACGAGCTCTACCCAGCGTGATTGCAGCCAAAGGTGCAATGGCTGAAATGATTTGCGACTTACGCCTTAATGCTGAGAAAGTTCATTTTTCCATACACAACCGGCTACTCTCCATTGAAATCTAATGGCAAAGGGCAACCGAATCGCATATTATTCCCAATGCAAAATCACATTTAACATTGCCGTAACATTGAAATACAGGTTAATGCTGGCTTAATTATGGATTTACATAGAATTAAATAGAATAGAGGGCAAAATAAACGCGGTAAAGCAGTAGTAAAAAAATCAAAATTTAAACTTATTTAACTGTAAAACAGTACTTTAAAAATAAATCAATGGATTTTATGCCGTCCATTAAGGTCATAACAGCACTCAGTAGGAACGAATGACTGTTGATCAAAATTAAGATTGCCTTAACATTAGGGCCCTTAGTTTTGCCCCGTTCATTGAAAACCTATTCATGATTTCGATTGCAAAGAAAGCCGCATGGCTGTTTTTACTTTTAGGAGCCCCAGCAAGTCTAAGTGCTCAACAGGTGGAATTATCGGCCAACGATGCCCCTAAAATGGAGCTTAAAAACAAAAAATCGTGGTATGAGAACCTGAATATCCGTGGCTATGCTCAAGTTCGCTACAACCGCTTACTGGAAACTAACCCCAAATTGGGCTGCGAACAGTGCGATCGCAGTTGGGGCGATGAAGGAGGATTTTTTCTTAGACGGGTGCGGATCATTTTCTTCGGACAAATTAGTCCGCGTGTATACCTTTACATACAACCGGATTTTGCAAGTTCGCCCAGCACAGATCGATTGCACTTTGGTCAGTTGCGCGACGCCTATTTTGATGTAGGTATCGACAGCAAGAATGAATTCAGACTTCGCTTTGGTCAGAGTAAGATTCCTTTTGGCTTCGAGAATATGCAATCGAGCCAGAATCGTCTTCCCCTTGACCGGAATGACGCTTTGAATAGCCCGGTGTCTAACGAACGGGATTTAGGCGTTTTCTTCTACTGGGCCCCTCAGGAAAAGCGCGAGTTGCTGGCTCGATTGGTTCGCGACGGATTAAAAGGCAGTGGCGATTACGGAATCTTCGGTTTCGGGGCGTTTAATGGTCAAACGGCCAACAACCCAGAAGCCAACAACAGCAGTCACCTGGTAACACGCGTTACATGGCCTTTTGAAACACAAAGCGGACAGATTTTTGAAGCTTCTTTACAAGGTTACTCCGGCTTCTACCGCATTCCAACTGCCAACCTAAGCGATAAGGTAAAGTACAAAACAGATCGGAACTACTTGGATCAGCGTGTTGCCGGTACCTTTGTGATGTATCCACAACCCTTTGGTATCCAAACCGAATATAACATAGGCCAGGGACCTGAATTCAACAAACACACCGACTCCATAGAGACAAGACCCCTAAATGGCGGTTACGTAATGTTGAATTACCAGTTTAAATTCAAGGATCAAGTGTTATTCCCTTTTGCTCGATATCATTATTACTCAGGTGGCAAAAAACACGAGCGCGACGCCCGCAGCTATCGGGTATCAGAAATTGAAATTGGAGCAGAGTGGCAGCCCTTTAAAAGTTTCGAACTTGTAGCCATGTATGTCATTTCCAATCGCCGTTACGAGGACTTTAGGCTTCAGGATAATGCGCAACGGGGCAATCTTTTGCGCTTGCAAGCTCAAGTTAATTTCTAACGTATGCCCTCTGGCGATGGATTAAATTATCTGCCATTCCCCTTCCCCACAAGAGGCTGTTTCGAAAGGAGCAGCCTCTTTTTATGGAAGCTACCCGAAAAGGAATATAAAAAGTTCCCGTACACGTGATGACCAACTTTTCACAGCACTCCTGAATCCGCTCAGCTCTCAATGCCAGCTAAGCAAGGTATCTTTGTGATAAGGTTTACATTACCCGGAATATGCACTGGGTAAAACAGCGCTGATTGTCGAATGGTGATGGACTGTGAGGTAAAAATCTCCGGAATTTGGGGATGTTCAGAAAGTTTCGGGCATAAAAAAAGCGCCTTAAAGGCGCTTTAGTGGTCTCGGCAGGATTCAAACCTGCAACCTTCTGATCCGTAGTCAGATGCTCTATTCAGTTGAGCTACGAAACCGTTTTGTGGGTGCAAATATACAAAAACTGATATTCGAACCTAATTATAACGGACAAATTATTCAATTTTTGCAGAGAGACCTCTTTCTAGAAGTGCTTCGCAAATGGGTTTCAGTGCGTCCGGGGCTCCTCGTTTCACACCGCATTTACCCTTAAAATGCACCAACATAGCACATTGCTCCGCCTGAATGAGATCGTGCTCACACAACTCTACCAGACACGCAATTACAAAATCAAAGGTGTTCACATCATCGTTGTACAACACCAAATCCATTAGGTCACTGTGCTCAAGCACTTCCAGCACCTCGTTCTCCACCTGTGTTTGCCAGCTCATGGGTAAAAATAGTTAGGATACAAAGTTACAAATTCTCCGAAATCACCAATCAGCGCCAGTTAAGTGGTCGGTACTTAATTTCCCAGCTCATTACTTGCGCTATAACGTTGGGACCTCAGTCCCATAGCTCCGAAAATAAGGCACTGCGAACAGGTTAGACTCCCGAGTTCGCATCGGCGAGTGTCACTCGAAGCGCTCAAAGAAGGAATCTTTTGAAGTCCTCGGTGCCAAATCGAATTCATAAGATGCTTCGTCTTTTTTGGTTTTCATTTTGCGGTCTTTTTCCTTAACCGTTTCAAAGAACTTCATAAACTCAGCGTCGCTGCTGTAGAAAAGCATTCTGGGTGTTTCATCCTTCTTGTACTTGAAAAAATACCATGTATTGGGGTCGTATTCCATGTAGGTCACCACCTCATTGCCTCTTCGCGATCGCATAATTTGCATCTTTCCGTTCACATTGACCATAACTGGTTTATCATACGTGTTCAGCAGTCCCAAAGAGCCCTTACTCACAAATGAGGTTCGTTCCTGATCCCAATCGAATGCCACGTTGGCGAATACCAGCGACTTGGACATCTCCTCGGGAATGCCTCCCAGAAGGCCTTTCTTGTTGTATTCATCCATTAGGTCAGCACGCTTCTTGGGCGCGTAGTCGGTAAGCGCTTTTTCGTATTGTGAAGAGCCCAAATTAACGGGTTGAAGGAAGGGATAGGTAGCGGCTTTAGTACTGAGGTACTCCAACATTTTTCGTTCAAAGAAAAAGTCAATCATCAATAGTCCGCTTATCTGCACATCTTCGGTCTTGTAATCGTAGCGGGCATCTCCAACCATTTCTACGTTGACTTGTCCCAGGTCGGTACCCACGTTGAGGCGGCCATTAGCCGTGATATCGCAGGTTTGTGTATTGAGGCTCACCAAATTCCCCTGTAAACCTGTTCGTTTAAAGCGCTCCGCCGATCCTATATTGTAGGTTTTTGCCTCTTTATCGTACCAGAGATAACCCAATGCGGTGGTAATTTGATCATCGGTAGGAAGGTGTTTCGCAGAAATAAAAGTGGGATAGATCACTGCGCTATCGCTCCGTTCAATCATGATACCAGCACCGATGGTTTGGCCCAGATCGTTTTTCATGGTATCCCCAACTGGAATTAGCACCTCCTGAGGATCTACTTGACCATAGAAAGCCAGCCAGTTGCGCTCAATTTTTTCACAATTGGTGAGTATTCGGGTTGAGCCATTGAAAAACAGTCCCTTTTCGGGGGCTTTGAGGATTACCTCACCGCGGTAGTCGAAATACTTATTGAGTTTAAAATTCATTTCCTCGGGAATCTTCCCTTTGGCTGCCGTATGTCGAGCACTGTCGACATAGATGGTTTGGAAATTGATTTTCTGTTGATTTTTTTCGTCGTCTTCGTAGTTGTAGTCGCCTTTGGCGAGGTAGTTGTTTGCCGAGAGCAACTCAACTGTAGCATTAAAAATGGTGTGGAAACGATTTACAAAATCGGCTGTGATTACCGCGTTTTGCAGCGGTTTAATGACCGCATCTGGCAAGATCGTCAACTGACCCTGGTCTGGTTCTACGATGACATCGGCTACCAAGACCCGTTTTACCTCAAAGCAGTTAATTCGGTAGTTCTTCACATCGTATTGGGCCCTACCCACTCGGAATGAAAGCGAATCTTGATCGGGGTGGATCGATAAAAATCGCGCTCCCCCTCCCTCAACCGTATCGTTGGACGCCGAAGCATTTGAAAGCTCTACAATTTTTTCATCGACCAGCCACTTATAGGTATCCATATCGGCTTGGTATCGATTTTTGGGGAAGGTAATGACCGCTGCGCCAGAGAGAGCCTTAAATGTGCCCACCCGGTAATTGAAGTCGACTTGAGCACTGATTTGCTCGGTTGAAATGGCGAGGTTATTCTCACCCACGGCATTGAGTTTAAAGTTGGCTGTATCGCTAAAGATGTTGCTATTGTTAAAACGGAACAGCTGGCCGTTAAGCTCTCCGTCGAACATCTCCGATTTACCTGTACCCGTCAATCTCGCAGGTGTGAGGGTCAGTGTTCCGGTGTGTCGCGCATCGCCATCGAAAATTTGCATTTTAGATTTCACTGTGTACCAGGTCAAATAATCCTCCTTGGGAACGAAACGCAACAATAAGTCACCTCCGTTGAACTGAGGCACGTCGGGTGACGCATTCTGCTTGGTATTAGCGACCTGACGGGCTATTCCAGTAGTGGAATCAGGAAAGAATGTAAATTTATTGGAGCTCGAAACACTGCTGATATAGGTTAAATCGCCGTCGCCAACCAAACCTTTGTCTGATAGGGTTATCTGCTTATCAAACTTAGCCTTATCGCTATACAGTGGCAATCCGCCCGGTGGGGTTTGGTGCTTGAATCCCAAGCTAAAGTCCTCTTGAACGGCGAGTGAATCGACAATATCTGGGAAGATTCCAGCCGAAACCAGCACCCCTTTGAATCGCAATACATCTTGATTAAAATTATCTAAGCTATCGAGCAAAAACGGATCGATCTTGAAGAAAAACTTCTCCCTGGGATAGATCCCGTCGTAGGTTGTAGGCTTATCGTAGTAAGCAAAGGACGGCTCATTGGTTTTTAAAATGGGATATGCCTTGTTGTTAAGACTGTCGAGTCCTGATTTGTTAATGGGATTATCGATGAGCAGTTCGCCGGTAATGTCTCGAATTTTGGTTTGCACCGGAACGAATTCCGACCGACTTCCGGTTGAGTCGGTGAAATCTTTCTTGACGTAAAGCATTACCGAATCGACCTTGAGCAAATCGACCCGAAATTTATCGTAATTGAATAGAAAGCTGTCGCCGTAAAAATCGAATCCACCCGCGCGCAACACCCCCGCAAATGCAAGGTTTCTGTTTTTCTTCACGGTTACATAGGGCGTTCGTTTATCTGCAAAAAACGCAACCGATTGGGCGTTGGAAAAATCAATTTTTTTCACACCGAATACCTGCAGATCATTGTTGTTGAGATTGAGCAGTGCATTGGGCTGTAAGCTGGACGAAACACGAGAATCGAAGAGAATTACGTCGTAATCCAGTTTTTTCTGATTGGCCAGAAGAAAGTCGAACATCTTTTTTTTCACCACAACTTGATCGGCATCGAAATCAAATGTGATAAAACCTTTGTTGGAGAGGTCTATAAGCAGTTGTTTTGCGGCATTGTCCTCGATGCTGAGGAAGTTGGCGTAATCAGTCACACTGAACTCGCGTTCCTTATTTTGGTTGCAATAATTTCTCAACTGCATAAGCGGATGCGGACCGTTTGGAAACTGCAGCGCCTTGTAGCGGTCGGTTTCGAAAAAATTGGCCGATTCGAAACTGGCCACGTTGTTGGCTGTACCACGCAAACTGCCCATTTCAAGCAGGCTATCGCCCATTAACCAACTGAGTTTTTCCACGAAAAAGTCGATCTCGTGATATGAACTATAGAAAGGCCCAGAGGACCCGCTATTGTCGTCGCGGACCAAATCAACCCTATTCTCCTTTCGGTCGAAGCGGAATTTTAACCCGGAGTGGATGATGCTATCCTTGCTGACGCGAATGGTGATCTTTGCCAACGGGGATTGAATCTTGGTGGAATCAAAATTGAACTCCAACGACGACGCCTCAACAAAAGCTTTGTTTTTGTATTTCAGGATAAGGATGGAGGGCTGATCGGGATAACCAATACCGCTAAAACGGGGTCCTCGGATAGCAAAACCACCTTGGTAATCCATACCGGGCAGAATATCTTTAATTTCCACCCGCTGACGGTCGCTATCGAAGGCCGGGTAGTCGCGGTCTTCTGGCAAGGCACTGAAAATCTTGTCGCGCACTTTACCCAATATGGGCTGCGGGTAATACTCTGTTCGCAGCGTAGCCCCCTTGATGTCGAACAACGTAGCCGCCAGGTTCAATTGAAAGTCCCCAAATGTGGCGTAGTTCTTATCTGGAGACAGTCCGGTTTTCTCCCAGGTGATTTTTCCTTTACTACCGATGAATTTCTGATCAAAGGGAAAATACCGTCCCGACACTTCAGAGAGTGTGGAGTAATCGGCCTTCGACTTTCCGGTGAGCACGGTATTGCTAAAACCGAAAGATGGAACGGAATCAAAAGCCAGATCAAAGGAACCCGTGGCGGTCCAAGAAACGGTAGTGGAGGAATACAAGGCGCCATCCCGAAGCAGTAAAAAGCTGGTCTCAAGGTATTTCTCCAAATTGGAGCGCGTTTTACTCTTGCAGATTTGCTGGGTAATCGACATCCAATTATTAAGCTGATCACCACCCTTTCCGGCGGTGAAATAATAATAAGCTCCCAGAAAATGATAAAAATGCGGTGAGGCTTTGGCTTGTTTTTTCAGCAGAGCATTAGATAGTTCGATGATCTGTTTAACCTGCTGTTCAGAGAGCGAATCCCATTTGGGAACAAAAAATTCGTACAAAAAATTGATCTCATCCTCCTTCCCTTGGCTTTCAAAAAGGCCCGTTAACTCGGTTAGATACGCTTTTTTATCTGAAGAAAATTCTTTTAGGGTTTGGGCTGAGAGCTCAAAGCCCAGCAGCACAAACAGCCCGATGACGATGGATCTTATCATGGGATTATTTTACAAAGGTAAGTTGCGACCAGTTGTTCTTGTTTGATTGAGAAACGAGGGAAAGTCCAACTTTATTGGCCTGCTGGGTGATGATTTCGATATCTGTCACGAAAAATCCGCTCAACAAAATCGAGCCACCCGGCTTCAGATAAGCGGCATAGTGCCCAAGGTCTCTGCAAAGGACATTTCGATTGATGTTGGCCAAGATGACATCAAAAGTTCGGCCCACCGGCACCTCTGCCCCACCCAACTTCACTTCGATTTGGGTGCATTGATTGATTTGAAGGTGTTCGAGGGTGTTCTCTACCGCTGGCTCCTCAATGTCGACGGCCAAAATATCTTTAGCACCTAACTTTTCTGCAATAACAGCCAAGATCCCTGTGCCGCAGCCCATATCCAAAAGCGATTTATTAGCCAGGTCCAGCGTAAAAAGTGCGTTACTCATCAGCCATGTCGTTTCGTGGTGGCCCGTCCCAAAGGCCATCTTCGGCGAGATCAAAAACTCGTATTCATAGGCATCGGTTTGATGAAACACGGCTTTTATGATGGCCCGGCTATTGAGTTCAATGGGTTGAAAATTGCGCTCCCATTCAGCGTTCCAGTTCTGGTCTTCCAACTCCTCCCATTCGAAAGTAAGCGAAGCATCTGTTGTATAACCTTGCAAGAAATGCGTCACCTCATCTCGATTAACTAACTCTACCTGTCCCCATGCATGAAAGCCACCTGTGGTTTCTTCAAAGCTTTCGAATCCAAAATCGGCTAATTCGGCGATTAAAATATCTCGGTAGGGCTGTAGGGGGGAAAGATTTGCGGAGAGCTGAAGATAGGGCATATGAGAATGGAGTTAGATGGGCGGATACGGGTTCAGTTGGAACAGAGGATCGACTGCTTCGGGGGTTAGAATGACCGTGCAATAGCCATAAAATCGGAAGCTTTTAGAGATGCTCCACCCACCAAACCTCCGTTTACATCGGGTTGAGCAAATAATTCGGCTGCATTAGCGGCATTGCAAGAGCCTCCGTAGAGGACCGGGATTTCGTTAACCACCGATTCATTGAAATTGATATTCAGAGCATGGCGAATCTCAGCGTGCATTTCCTGCGCTTGTTCGCTTGTAGCGGTTTGACCTGTGCCAATGGCCCAAACTGGCTCGTAAGCAACTACCACATGCGCCATGTCGGCTGATGAAAGGCCGTCAAAGGCCTCCTCCAGTTGCTGTGCAACCACCTCAACGTGGACATTTTTATATCGTTCTTCCAGGCGCTCACCCACACAAACAATCGGACAAACTCCGGCGTCGAGAAGGGCTTTGATTTTTTGGTTGACGTCGAAATTTGTCTCGCCGAAGTAAGACCGGCGTTCGGAGTGGCCCACAATGCAATAGGCTACACCCAGTGCGGCCAACATGGGAGCGGAGACCTCACCTGTAAATGCACCAGACGGCTGAAAATAGACGTTTTGAGCCGACAATTTAACCCGGCCATCGGCTGGAATGCGGGCGGCAAAATCGGCCAGGTATAGGGCTGGCGGGGCAATGATCAAATCCACTCCTTCAATTTGCGTGCTTTCGTTAAGAAGCTGCTCTAATAATTGCACGGCCTCTTTGTGCAATAGATTCATTTTCCAGTTTCCGGCAACTATTTTTCTCATGAATTTTGTTTGATGCGAACACGGGGATCGAGCCATCCGTATAAGAGATCGACCCCGATATTAATTAATACAAATACGGCGGCAAAGAACAACACAGCACCCGACACTACAGGCAGATCGTCGCGCTCTAGGGCCTGAAAAACCACATTCCCTAGTCCCTTCCAACCAAAAACATACTCTATAAAAACCGCTCCTGCCAACAAAGATGCAAACCAGCCCGAAACCGCTGTTACTACGGGATTTAGGGCATTTCTGAGCGCGTGTCTCACGATAATTTGACGCTCATTTAATCCTTTGGCCCTTGCGGTACGAATGTAATCTTGCGCCATAACCTCCAGAAGCGATGACCTTGTTAGTTGAACAATAACGGCGAGTGGTCGGATTCCTAAGGTAAGCGCGGGAAGAATGAGGTTCTGAAGGGTTAAGACTTCGCCATCAAAAGTGTCGATACTTTTCCATGAACCCGACATGGGTAATCCAGTACCGGGAAGGCTGAGAACGCCGGGATTCCAGTCGAGCGCTTTAGCGACCAAATAAACCACCCCCGAGCTGAGGAATGCCATGCTCAGCTGCTGCAAAATGGCGTTGATATCGGCTTCGCGCTTTCTCCAGTAGTTCCATCCCATCGCGCTGATCCAGAGCAGGAAGATAACGGTTGGCAAGACGGCGAGATGAATGGTGCTGCTTAGCACAAAACCTCCCAGCCACGAAAAAAGTATAGCCACAAAAAACGACGGACCGCTCATGCCCAACACCGAAAAGACCAAAATAAACTGATCGGTGAATTTATCTTTTTGAATAGCCGCTAAGACCCCTAATACGATACCTAACAGCGTGGCAAATAACATGGCTGAGATCGCCAATAGGGCCGTTCCGGGGATGTGTTCGGCGAGAATAGCCGAGACTTCTTGTTTCGATTGATAACTGCGCCGGAGATAAGGCCATTTGAGCCGAATTTCGGAATTGCCCACCCCCATAAGTTGAATCCCTCCCCATTTTCGGGCATTTGCAGTGGGTTCGTTGGCATGAACCGACAGCGGACTGAGGTCATTGAGGTACATGAGATACCTCGTCAATAGGGGCTTATCTAGGCCAAGATCCTTGTTAATGTTTGCCAAGGTTGTGGCATCGGCAAACTGACCGCCCAACATTCTTGCCGGATCACCCGGTTTGATGTTGAACAGCAGAAAGACCAAGGTAACTACACCAAATAGTACCGAGAGCCCGTATAAAAAACGCTCTGTCAGGTAGGCTATCAAAGTGTTTACTTCATCAGGGATTGAATCTCTTCGAACGCCGGCAAATCGTTGTGATGCCACTGCCCCAGC
>DASUEB010000112.1:0-3365 GCA_036275295.1 Luteibaculaceae bacterium
CAACCCCTAGAACAACAAATTCTGATCGCTCAGGTTGCGGCGGCGTTCGAGTTTGAGGTCTTTGAGAATAGCCGACTTCATGTTGAGGCGGATGTTGTACGATTTTCTGTTACCAAAGGGAACATAGCCCGCGCTGAGTTCCCAACAGTTTAGGTCCCAGTAAATGTTTAAGAAGGTAGGGGTAAGTTCTTTTAAGACAAAGTCGTATCCTGTGGTATAGCCAATTTTGATGGTTCGCAACAACTGGATGTCACCGCCCGCGTTAAAGCTTTGAGTGGTGATGAGCGTGTCTTGTGCCCGACCGTATAAACGCGTGAAATTGATGTTGTAGCTCAGGTTTGTGGTGATGGGCACACCGCTGGGAAGGATATGAGATAAACGCAGTTTCTCTCCTTTTTTGCGTTTTCCCGCGGTTTGATCGACAATCTGTCCGAAGCTCCAGTTAATCGCTAAGTTAGCGCCGCGCAGCCTCGCTAATCGTCCGTCGGTTCGAATCAACGCCGCATTTCGATCGGCTCCCGTCTCTTCATCGAAACTATATGCACTGTAAGCACCGCTGTACTGTACACTCAGTTTCTCCAGCAGAACGGTTCGCGCCTGTACCTGGATGTCGCTCCAATTGAGCGAATCGCGGAAAATATCGTACGAGGAATTAAATGAAAACGCCTCCAGTAATTTTATTTTTTTGAAGGTCTGCGCGCTGTCTGAGCGCTGTCTGACTTTCATCTCCAAGTTGTTGTTTAAGCTGAAATTCAAACCACCAGATTGCATGTTGTTGGCCGAACCGAAAATACCGGTTTCGTATGGATTGTATTTGATAGGCGTTTGATTCGGTCCCGAGTTGGTGGTAATGAAGGAATCGAACTTGGGTCGATAAAACGCACTGATCGACGGGGTCATCATATGGCGAATGGCGTTTACAGGCCCCTTCTTGAATGCAAACATTCCAAACACTTGGGTGCTGAAATTTAAATCGAAGCCGTAGTCGTAGTTGCGATAGAATCCGTACTCGCGGCCATTTTCTGAAATGCCACTCTCCTCAAAATAGCGGTTGTAAATACGGTCGAAATACCACCGTTCGTTGTAGTTGATGCGTGGGTTAATGGCAATGTACCACGCTTTGAGTGAAGTGCTCAAACTGGCTTGGTGATTCACCCCATTTCTGAATTCTTTGGATAAATTGCGGGCATTGTCGAATCTCAGCTCGGTTTCTTTGGTGTTTAACCGATTGCTAAAGGCGGAGTTCAGGTTGAAACCAATTTTCTCATACCACAGCGATTGAGCAACCGATTTGGGTTTGAGAAAACCCAGAGGCAGATTGATACGCTGTAAGCTGAACGCCGCGTTGGGCAGGGTGACACTGAAATCGCGGGTTTGGGTGTTCTGACTGTGGTTGGCACTGATGTTGAGCGAATAAGGTTTGCCATCCCAGCGCTTGCTGTAATTGATACCGGAGTTGAACGAATTGCTCACGTAGTCGGTTATCGAGGAATTGAAATTATTCCTAAAGGTGGATCCGCTACCGACATTTACATTGGCCGAAAATGAGGTGTTTGGAATGGCCTTGGCATCGAGCAAGTGGTTCCATTTGATAAAGAAGTTCCGCGTCTCGCTGAAGTCGGGAAATTCTCGGTAGGAGTTTTTAATGGTATTGTACTTGACTTCAACATTGCCGTTGTTCCGATAACGGGTATTGTAGCGGCTTATTCCCGTGAAGCCATAACTTCCCTTAGAATAGATATCTCCTGTGAGTTGAAGGTCCATTCGCTCGCCAATGGGCTGATAATAACCGCCGTTGATCAGGAAAAAACCGAGCTGGGCGTTCTCGCCATAACTCGGAATGAGGATGCCGCTCGATTGTTTGTTGCTATTTGGAAAAAGTCCAAAGGGAAAGGCCAGCGGTGTAGGTATTTTACCGATGCTCAGATAGCCCGCTCCCGTAACGATTTTTTTGGATGGTATTACTTTGATTCGTCGGGTTTTGATAAGGGTTTTGGCGTCTTTGTCTTCGCAGGGACAAAATTGACCGTCGGCAATCCAGAGCACGTTATTGGTGTCTTTTTTTACCAATTTACCGTACAAATGTCCGTCGTTGTTGAGTTTAGTATATACCCCTTTGATCGATGCCTTTTTGGTTTTGAAATTGTAGCGCATGGTGTCGCTCTGATAGGCCTGATCGCCGTCTTTGAACGAGGGTTTTTGATCGGGCAATCCCGCCGTATCGGGGATAGGGGTTGCGGTAACAACATTGCTCTCAAAGCCGTAATTGATAAAACCGGCGTTGAGTTCAATACTGGTGTAATTGACCTTCGCCTCGCGGAACATCAGCACATTTTTTTGCTGCATTTCAAATCGTATGCTGTCTTTCGCCTTGTAACTGACATCAGACCGGATGGCGTTTTTAGATACCTTCACCCGCAAGGTGTCTGTTATATCCTTAATGACCTGGGTCGCGGTGTCGCGGGTTAGGCTATCGGACTTGGTTTCGGAATTTGGACTCGCGGGCAGGCTGTCGGTTTGAGCGTAAACCCCACCATGTACCAAGGCGAGGATGAGAATTATCAACAGTCGGACAACAATAAATTCTCTATATTTTGTGGATCTGCTCAAGGTAATCGGCCTAACTTTGCTGCTAATTCAAGGGGCCAAAGCTACATAAATTGTGCCATTCTTAAGTTGAGCCTATGACGAAAGCGATTATTGCATTTTGCCAGGTGCTGCTGTTTACCGCAGTTGGTGTGCAAGCCTTTGGGCAAACGGAGATCAAGACGGTTGTGATCGATGCGGGTCACGGTGGTCACGACCCCGGTAACCTCGGAACGGGAAGATACCGAACCACCGAGAAAGACGTCTCGCTAGATGTGGCTCTCAAATTGGGTGAGTACATCAAAGATGCCTTTCCGTCGATTAAGGTGGTCTACACACGCAGCGACGATCGATTCATTCCGCTCAACGAGCGCGCGAATATCGCCAATCGGTCGAAAGCCGATTTGATGATCTCTATTCACTGCAATTCGGCCAAAGCCACATCGGCAGCAGGAACCGAAACATGGGTAATGGGTCTGCATCGATCCAAAGAAAACCTCGAAGTAGCCATGCGCGAAAACTCGGTTATCCTTTTGGAAGATAATTACGAGTCCACGTATTCAGATTTTAACCCCCGCGATCCGGATAGTTACATCGCCATGTCGCTCATGCAAAGTGCGTATCTGGATCAGAGTGTAACCTTAGCGGCCAAAATTCAAGAGGACTTTCAGAAGCGGGTGGGCCGCGTAAATCGCGGTATCAAACAAGGTGGACTGCTGGTTTTGTACAAATCGGCCATGCCAGCCATTCTCATCGAGTTGGGATTTTTGACCAATGCC
>DASUEB010000113.1:0-6911 GCA_036275295.1 Luteibaculaceae bacterium
TGGTACTGGCGGGTATAAAAAAGGCTTCGGCTGTTTTCAGCTGTGCATCCAAGTCCTTGGCTTCGTAAAAGGCAATAGGCGGACAACTGGTCGCTCCGCAGTTGAGCGCAAAATGGATCCGGTTATCCAGCTGGTTCACCCTCCATTTCTTGATAATGGGGTGTTCGATGAGCTTTGGCAAGTAGCCAAAAGCAAACTTATTCTTCGAGTGGCGCAATATGCCGTGCTCAATTTCGTCGAGACTCAGCGCATAGCCGGCAACGGTGATGAGCTTCGCCTTGAAAAAAGCCGATCGCTTCTGATACCGCTCAGCGTCTTTGCTCAACTCGTACTGAACCACTCCGTTGTAAATATTGAGCCAAAAAGCCCTTTTGCTGTTGTCTGTATTCAACTGATACTCCAATACCGATGGTCGTAACTTGGTAATGATGGACTTTAAACTATCGGCTTCTTGCCAAGAGAACGTTCTTACGGCATATAGATAATCCTGCGAGAGGTTGAGTACATTGACGGTCTGTGACATAATCGGGGCAGCCCACAACAGGGTACCAAGGATCCAAATTCGTTTGAAATAATTCATGGCTGCAATTACGCAAACAAAGATAAGCTGGTTGTATTCACGTTCGACAAGGGTGAAATTTCCGGGTCTAACTTCACACCTAACTCAAATACATCAGCCAGTCTAACGAAAGTTTAAATGTCAGGCGGAATTAAAAGATTTGACTTGGATGAATGGGGAATTCCGGAATTGCGAAATAGTCGATTTCCAAAATCATTTCAATTTTCACGGGTTATTCGAAATCCTCGCGAGTACTATAAACCTTCCCTAATATGATTTGAAATAACCTTCAGAGCCAAATTGAACCTAAACAAACCATTTCCCGTACCTTCGGGCACACGTCTTGACAAATCTGGTATGAATAAACTAAACGAAGCGGTTGAATTTCTCCGCGCCAAAGGGATTACAGCACCTGAAGTAGGTATTGTTTTGGGAACAGGCTTGGGCAACCTGGCTACCCACATCGAAGTAGATCGGGCCCTTCCCTACCACGAAATACCGCACTTCCCCCTATCAACCGTTGAATTCCACAAAGGACAACTTATCTATGGCAAACTTGCCGGTAAACAGGTTGTGGCTATGCAAGGCCGCTTTCATTTCTACGAAGGTTACTCCATGGAGCAGATTGTATTCCCAGTAAGGGTCATGAAGTTACTGGGCATTCAACAGCTCTTGCTTTCAAATGCAGCCGGATGCATGAACCTGAGCTGGAAAAAAGGCGATTTGATGTTGATTAACGATCACATCAACATGCAACCCAGCAATCCACTCATTGGGAATCCATACCCAGAATTGGGCCCTATGTTCCCCGATATGAGCGAGCCTTACTCTAAAAAACTGGGCGCTTTAGCCCTGTCCATAGCAAAGGATAGAGGCATTGCGTTAAATAGTGGTGTCTATGTTTCGGTTCCGGGGCCCATGCTCGAAACCCGCGCTGAATACCGCTATTTGAGAAATATCGGCGCCGATGCCGTGGGCATGAGCACAGTACCTGAGGTTATTGCAGCCAATCACATGGGACTGCCCTGTTTGGCCGTTTCGGTTTTAACCGATGAGTGCGATCCCGACAACCTCAAACCTGTCGATATCGCAGACATTATCGCCACAGCGGGAAAAGCCGAACTGAAACTGAGCGAACTGTTTATCGAATTGCTGAAAAAACTGTAAGCATCACGGACACAGCAGCGATAAATAGCGATTAAGGTCGCGAAGAGTATCGGTCTTGATAAAATAATCAACGGCCGTGCCTTCTTCCCGACTTTGCAGTATGCCTGCCGTTTTTAACTCCTTCAGATGCTGGGATACCGTGCTCTGTGAAACGGGCATCACTTTCACAATTTCCCCGCAGTGTGCGTGATTGACTTTGAGAAGATATTGAACAATGGCCAAACGTGTAGGGTGCCCTAAGGCCTTGAATCGGTTGGCCAATGTCTGATTGAAACTGCCGCTGTGTGTTAGGTGTATCATATTATCTGCTCTGCCTGAAACCTTTTAAAAATCAACTTGTTTAGTCAAAAGTACACAACGCCCAGCGCCTACGCAGAACTTCCGCCCAGCAGCGGCTTTTTTCGTTGATGTGCACTTGGTATCGGATTAATTTCACCTCGGATTGGAAAAACTCATCACCCTCAAAAACGCCCGAACGGCTGCCCTTATTGCCGGACTGCTCACTGTTTTTTTTCTCTTTTTCCTACCTAAAACTCGCCTGAGTTACGATTTCGAGCGCTTTTTCCCCGAGGAAGACCAAGAACTCGACTTCTACATGGCACACCGGGCTCAATTTGAAACCGATAACGATTTCATCCTGATCGCTATCGCCCCGAAACAAGGAGTCTTCAACCCCACTTTCCTCAAAAAACTCAGAATTCTCTGTGATTCGCTTGCGGTTCTCCCAAACGTGGAAGGCGTTCAAAGCATTCTAAACTACCGCACCCCCATTCTTGGCCCGTTGGGATGGACCCCCGGTACCAAGCTGCAAATCGATAATCAAAGTCGACTCGCCTCCGACAGCATGCGCTTGTGCAACGACCCTTTGGTATATCAAAACCTCATTAGCACCGACAGAAGAAGCACATCGATCATCATCCGAAACAATCCAAAAATCATTAAAAAGGATGGCGATGCACTACTGGAAAACATCAACCGCTTACTTATCCCCTTCGAAGGAGAAGAATTCCACCTGGCGGGGAAAATTCACGGTCAATACCACTACATCATCAAAATGGGGCAAGAACTGGCCTTGTTCACCGGAATAAGTCTGATTTTGCTCTGTTTTTTCCTCTTTTTCACGTTCAGGACGGGATGGGGCATTTGGCTGCCCATTTCCATCGTTGCCATTACGTTAATATGGCTGCTGGGTTTCATCACGGCCATTGGTCAAGAGCTCAACATTTTGTGCACCATCTTACCCACCATTGTCTTCGTCGTGGGTATAGCCGACAGCGTTCACATCTTGGAGAAATTTGTTCACGAACTTCGGCATGGACTGAGCAAACTCGAAGCCTTGCGAATTGCTTACAAACACGTGGGTTTTGCCACCTTGCTAACGGCCATAACCAACGCCATAGGTTTTGTCACCCTGCTCATTAGCAACATACAGCCCATACGAGCCTTTGGTATTTTCACGGCCATTGGTATCCTATTTGCATTTATCCTCACCTACCTCATTCTCCCATTGGCCCTACTCAGTCTCCCAGCGCCAAAAGTGGCAGCCGTTAAGAACCAGGATACCTTCTGGGCGAAAACCCTGCCCGCGTTATTCCGCTGGGTTATGAACCGAAAAAAACTGGTTCTCGGAGCCTATGCCCTTTTGATCGTTGCATCGGTGGTGGGTTTGCTGAGGATAAAAATCAACAATTACTTACTGGAAGACTGGAACGAAAACGACCCCCAAAAAAAGGATTACGTTTATTTTGAAAACAACTACGCCGGGGTTCGGCCGGTTGAGTTTCAACTAACCGCCCAATCGGGCCATCAACTGCTCGACAGCGCGGTTGCCGTGCAAATCGACAAATTAGAAACCTATTTAGAACAAACCTATGGTGTCGGGGCCATACAGTCGCCAATTACCATCTTGAAAACCCTCAACCGGGGGGCTCACGGCGGAGATCCAGATTTTTTTGTGCTCCCCAAAACAGAAGAAGACCGGAGCCCTATAGCAGATGCCCTCGAGCGAGCGCTGCGCGACAGCCGAATCAGAACCCTTATCGATAGCACCGGAAGTCGCGGCCGCTTGTCGGGTCGGATAACCGACTACGGAGGATTTGCCTTCAAACAAAAGAACAAGGATTTAAATCGTTTCATAGAAACCCAAATCGACGGCCAGCTGCTGGGCATTCGACAAACCGGCATGCCCATGCTCATAGACCTCAACAACGAACACCTCAGCTCGGATATAGGCTACGAACTCGGGCTTTCGCTGCTCATGGTTGCCTTGTTAATGGGGCTCCTGTTCCGTAAATGGCGAATTATTGTAATTGCCCTCATCCCCAACCTAGTCCCTTTGCTGGTGGTAGCCGGCATCATGGGTTTTACCGGTATCGACCTCAAGGTTTCTACCTCCCTCATCTTCAGCATTGCATTCGGCATCGCAGTCGACGATACCATTCACTTTATGAGCAACCTCAAATTGGAAATGAACGCGGGCAAATCGCCCATGTGGGCGCTGCGCAGCACCTATTTCAGCACCGGAAAAGCGGTAACCATAACCAACCTGGTGCTACTATCGGGTTTCTTTAGCCTCATTCTGAGTTCGTTTGCCAGCACCTTTTACCTAGGTCTTTTAGTGAGCGTAACCTTGCTTGTTGCGTTGATAGCCGAATTAACTTTGATGCCAATCCTGTTTGCCTATTTGTACAAGAAATAAATATCTAGGCAAAATGCTCCAGTCACCTGAAATTACCCAAGCATAGCAGAAACCCGCTGCCACAAAGGGAATGGCATTACAGCAAAAATTCACCTGGGTTAAATGCCCCTCACATCTGGAAGCTTGGGAAATGCTGATGGTGTCAAAAGACATTGAGAAATTGCTTCCATCGCTGTTACACAGCGATGAAGGGCAAGTGAATTCTTATACCCATGGCGCCAAAGCTTACCTCAGCGACTTTTGTGCATTGGCTCCCAAATGAGTCGAGCAAAAGTACTGAATCGCTGATTTTCGCGATTGACGGGAATACCAGCAACAATGCCAATCAGAACCCGATCGGTGACTGACAACCTCATTTGTGGTCTAAAAGTTATGTCGGTATCCCGCCCTTGCTGGGTTGTATTGACCTCGAGCCCAATGAAGTTTCGCGTGCCCGGAATCATGTAATGAAAACTGGTGTTGATCTGGCTGGCATCGATAGCCTTCGATCCATTCGGTTTGTCCCACACTGGTCCTGCATAGATCAAACCGTGCATGCGCGAACCCCATCGTTTGGCAGCAATAAAAAACGGATTGTAAACATGTCCCCTGATGCCTGGCGATTGAAACTCGTCAAAACTCGGCAATTTGAACTCGTGAATGTAGCCTATCGCCATTGAAGTGGCATGGCGCTGATTGACGAGAAAGGTATACTGCGCGGCCGTCTTCAAACTTTTAAGTCGATGCGAAGGAAGCAGCGCCCTATCGGTTCCATTTAGGGGTGAATAAAAGGTAAACGGAAGCTCTACCTCCAGCCCCAATCGATTCACTGGCGCCCACTCGTATTCCACCAAGGTCTCGTAGGTATCATACTTCAGGTTGTCGACCAGTCCAAGTCCGACGTTCCATTCGCGCTCACCTTTGCGAGCACCCAAATCTCGGATCAAATCAATAAATAGAGGCTCGGCGTGAAGCACTTTATCGGGCTCCTCCAACTGCTGAACCTCGTTGATGTATAAACTGTCCCGCTGAGAGTCGGTAATCTGGGCCCCTGCGATTCCTGAGACCCCTGCGAGTAAACAAATGAATAATATACGAAACGTCATGATTATAATCTTTTAAAAAACTACCTCATCGAAGAGGGCAAAAGTGAAATGAATATCCCGCAACGACTGGTGTCATGGCAACGAGCCCTTACCAGATTTAACCGATTATCAGGCCAGTAGCGGTGTACCAAACCGCCGGCCAGATCAATACGGCTTGCCAAATGGAGCCATGCAGACGGAGATCTGGAAACGCCCCCCTCAGGCAGCGAAAAAAACAAACGCACCTGAAAGAAATTCAAATGGGATTATTCCCTGCAGTAAGGATTTGGTGTATCTACCGCGTCTTACAGCTGAACAGCGTTGTGTTGCAGAAATAGAAAATGGCGAGTTTTTAGCTGAGAGGGGGCCGAAAAGGGGCTTGCAAGGATCGCATTACCTCGTGCTCATCGCCCATGGGGGCGTAGTTTACCGCAAATTGATCGGTAAACAGATCCAACAAAATGGAATGGTGATAACGGATATCGATCAAATCCAAACTGGCTGCTTTTTTAATCAATCCGTCGTCGTCGGTACCCGGCTCTTGGTATTCGCCCATGGCCTTTTGATAACCTAAAACTTTCTCGATTATAAACTCAATCAAGCTCTCCTGTTTGTTGATGCCCAGGTCTTCTTTTACCAACCAAGAGGCCGGCCGATTGACGTCGATACTCACGTTGATAAAGTGAAGGCACAGCAGCATCCAAACCCACCTGAAATAGTGATGGCGGATTGCTTGACACGACTTATTTGATCGACCGGATCTCATTACCAGCGCTAAAGTAGTGAACGTGCGCATGAAAAGGGAAGACACCTCAATTTTTAACTGAATTTTAAGGCTATCGAGGGCCTTTGCTCAGCAACTCCCTCTGTCCCATTGTAAAGGTCGATTCGCCCCAAACGCTTCGACCACTAATCGTTGGGTCATATGCAGAAAAACTGTGATCCAACTGCGGTTTCAAATGATCGTAAAAACAAATGCCAACCTTCAACCCCAACCTTGGTGCCTCTATAAAGAGCAGCCCTATTTGGTGAAAAAAATATCCCAAACCTGATCTGCTCAATGGTACTTTGAGATCCTCGCTGGCACGTTCCCGCAAATCGTTGTGCATACCCGCTTTTTTATTGCATTTACCGTTTGTAACGTTCTTGCTTTCATTGCAGGTCGAGTAGCTACCTTTGAGTTCATATTCGCCACATCGACAAGACCCATCCTTATCCAACATAGTGGATTAAATAAAGCTCTAAATCGCATCCCATGACCCTGACCCCGGAACAAATCCAAAAGCCCTATCAGTTGATCGATCAGATCAAACACAGCGACCTCATGCCTTTTGTGAAAGAGCAACTCAAGCGCAAAAATTGGAGTGCCATAGGGTATAAGGTGCTGGCTGTGGGCACTGCCATTCCATTGGTTTATTTATTG
>DASUEB010000114.1:0-8968 GCA_036275295.1 Luteibaculaceae bacterium
TTTCCTAAATTTGGTGTAACCGCTAAAGTTGGGGCTTCAAACGTTCTGAATAACCTGCATATTGAGGCTTATGGAGCACCGTTAATCGGCCGCCTGATTTATGCATCCGTTAATTATCAATTTTCAAAAGCAAAGCAGTAAATACCGAACACAAACCCTGTAATTCGCAACTAAATCGAAGAAAAACAACCGTTATGAAAAAAACTTTACTTCTATTGGCATGCGCACTAAGTGTGAGTGCATTCTCTCAAACGCGTTATATTGATAATCTCTTCCAAAACGTAGATGTATCTACAGAGATTAAATATGGAACCGGGCGACTGGAATCGGGAACGGTGGTTGACCTAAAATTTGACATTTATCAACCTCAAGGAGATCAGGCTACCGATCGTCCGCTGGTTATTGTGGCGCACGGAGGATCATTTATCGATGCCTATGGCGATAAAGCTGACGCCTATTGCACAGACTTTGCGATGGGACTTGCCAAAAAAGGTTATGTGGTAGCAAGCATTAACTACCGCGAAGGTTGGGCATTTAGTCCACTAAACACGCAGGAACAAAATGCGCGAGCCGTATTACCTGCCGTGTGGAGGGCCATACAGGATTACAAAACGGCAATTCGCTATTTCAGAAACACCATTGATCAAGGAAACCCATACAAAATCAAATCGGATCTAATCATTGCGGGTGGTTTCGGAGCAGGCGGATACCTGCCAACCAACGCCATGATGATCGATGTTCCTGCCGAGGTAGTTATTCCTGAGCTTCAGCAAAAAAATGCATTCGGTAATCCCAATGGCATTCCATACATCGACACTACCCGAGCGGATCTTCGCGGTATTTTTGATGTGACCGGGGGTTCTCCTAATTACAGTTCTAGAGTAGATCTAGTAATTAATATCTCTGGAGCCATACCCACAGTTAAAGTCATGGATTCTGGTATTAACCCATTAATGATTTGTTTGCACTCTGATCAAGACGAGGCCACGCCCTACAAAACTGATATTGTACGTGCCGCCGGAGTTTTCCCTGTCCTTGAGGTAAGTGGATCATATGTAATCACCAATAGACTTTGGGATCTTAACATCAACACGTTCTGGACCAATGAAACACGCGACGGATATCCGCAGGTAAATATACCCGATGCTTCAGGTGCGAAAAACATGTACCAGCGAGGTCTTTACACTTTCCTTGGCAAACCCTACATGTGGTCGACCACCTCAGATACGTACAACGCGACATACGAAACGGAGTACAGAACCGAGATGGATACCGTGGTTACCTTCTCTGCTTTTCGCATGGAGAAATGGCTTCGTGAAGCCAAAGGGGTAGGCATCAGAGAGATAACCAACAAAGCCAACGAGGGTATTATTTCCATTTATCCAAACCCAAGCACCCATCAAGTCACGTTTAAGAGCAGCGTGGCCGCTACTGCCTTGCGCGAGGTTGAAATTTTTGACCTGCAAGGAAAGTTAATCAAAGCTGTACTCATTATTGGCGGCGAAGGAAGCATTGACGTTAGCTCATGGCCCAGCGGCATCTACACCGTAAAAATGTATACCGACAACTCCATTCTAACCGACAAATTAGTGGTTGAATAAACCTATTTTAAATGCCAATATCAAGCGGGTTTCTTCGGGAACCCGCTTTTTTTTTACCACCTAATGGGCTCCATTTTTTTCTCCACCAGCCATTGATTCGCTAATGCAAAGTGGTTGTTTCCTAGAAAACCTCGATGCGCCGACAAAGGCGATGGATGGGGAGATTTGAGAACCAAATGTCTGCTTTGATCTACCCATTTCTCCTTTTGGATTGCGTGGGATCCCCAAAGCATAACCACACAAGAAGGGCTAGTTTCAAGCGCTTCGCGCAAAATGGCATCAGTGATCACTTGCCAGCCCCAATTCGAATGAGAGGCGGGCTTTCCAATTTCAACACTTAGTGAAGTATTTAATAATAACACTCCTTGCTGTGCCCAATGGTGAAGGTCTCCCGACCACGGCACATCGACGTTTAACGATCGCTTGAGTTCCTTAAATATGTTGCGCAGCGATGGAGGAAACGAAACGCCAGGATTCACTGCAAAAGCAAGTCCATTCGCTTGTCCCAGGCCGTGATACGGATCCTGACCTATCAAGATCACCTTGGTCTGTGACGGACCGAAAAAAGAAAGTGATCTGAATAACTGCTCATCGGCAGGTGCGCGAAGTGCACTGGGATGGTTATTCAGTAAACCATTGATTTCAATCCATTTATCCTCCACCCCTTCCCTATCCAGCATTCGGGCCCATGCAGCGGGAATTAATTCCGATCGCATCATTTGAACACCGTCACATGACCTTTGAAGTGTCTTTTGTGGCCCGTGAAATCAATGACGGTAAGCATCCAAATATACACGTCGTTCTGTACCACCCGACCATCAATTTTACCGTCCCAAGTGTGATTATAATTGTTCGACTGCCATATTTCTTCACCCCAACGATTGAAAATGATCAGTTTAAAATCCTCAGGCGCAAAACCTATTCCTTTAGGCTGGAATGTATCATTAAATCCGTCGTCGTCGGGTGTAAATGCGTTGGGAACATACATCGCAAACTCCGGCTCAACGGTAATAAGTTGACTGTGCTCAGCTTTGCAACCAAACCTGTTCTCTACAGTGAGTTTGATGAGGTGATCGCCCTCGTTTTTAAATACGTAGGTCGGATTGATGATTGGGCCGCTCACACCCGAACTGAGTGGATTAAAGACGGTGTCAATGGGTCCATTCACCATCCACTCATTGCCAAAATTCCAGGTCATCACATCTGCCCCAGACGACATGTCGTTGAGCGTAATTTTGGGATCGAGAGCATCGACCACGGGGTTAACCACTTCAAAGTAAGCGGTAGGAGACGGATTGATGGTATAGTAGTTCGTAAACGAAGTGCTGGCTTTACAGCCTTTTACCGTAGTTGCCTCTACACAGAAAGAGTAGGTACCTGGATTGCGGTAAATAAATTCAACCAGTGTATCCGGACCCGTGTAATCAGCTATTCCGTCACATTGGAAATCGACGGCATAGGAGTTGAGATCTCCGCTTGACAGGCGCAACTCAACCCTTCCAGGGGCACAGTATTTGCGCGGGCCCGCATCGATTGTTAAATCGGGTAATGGATTAACCGTGACAAAAACCGAGTCTAAAGCAGGACGGTTACATCCATCGGTAACTTTAACGTGGTAGTACCCACTGGTATCAGGCGTAAGTAGTATTTCAGAGTAATCGAATTGATTAAAGGCACTCAGGGCCGAACCATTTTCCATGGTCCAACTCCAATTATAAGCGGTTGGTTTACCCCCACTCGCCCGGGCGAATAGTTTTACCGTATCTCCCTCACAGAAGGTGTTACCGGGACTCATAACCAATTGAGGATCGGGAATTACATTAATGGTTATACAGGTGTCATTTGACCTGCAACCTTTGGTGTCTGTTGCAGAAACACAGTATGTGGTGGTTTGGTCGTGAGTTCGATTAAACGGTCCGGGACCGGTCAGGGATGGATCGGACCAGTAATACGTGTAGTTTCCAGTTCCACCAATTGCGCTTGCATAAAGTAAAGCAGATTCACCCTTACATGACGTGATTTGATTTGGAATAACCATTGAAACAGGGAATGGGTTCAGAATGCTTGCGCATCGACTTACCTCACAACCTACGTCATCACGAACCGTCACACAGTACGTACCACTTTTAAGTGCTACTGCAGTTTGGGTAGTTTGGTTGAATGCATTGGCATCCCATCTAAACTGAAGTGGTCCGAATCCGCCAGAGGCGTAAGCCGTTAATGCCCCATTCAGCGAGTTGCTGCAAGTTGGATTCATTATTCCAATAGAATCGATTCTGGGTTTTTGAATGCCAATGATCGACATCGATTCCATCACTTCACATCCGTTAGCATCAGAAATTTTCACCACATAAGTTCCTGGACACAAGCCGCTATTTTGGGGTTTATCAGGTGTTGATCCAAGACCAAACCAACTGTATTGGTAAGGTTGATTACCCCCAATCACAGAAACCGATGCCTGACCATTGCAAAGACCACAGTTGGCCGGCACAGAGTCCTTCGAGGTAAGTAATGGCGTGGGTTCATTTAATTGGAACTGGTTGTTGGCCACGCAGCCATTTCGATCGACCACGGTAAGTGAATAGGAACCCGGACACAAGCCGTTCACCTGCGGCGAATTGGGAAGACTATTCGACCATTGGTAGGTGTACGGAAGCGTTCCTCCGCTCATAAATGCCTCAATTCGACCGTTACAGGCACCGTTACAGGTAATTGATTTCGCGAAACTGCTGTCGTACGACAAAATATCGGGGCTCTCAATTTGCGTAATCACGGTAAGGGTGCAGAAGTTTGCATCTCGCACAGTAACTTGGGGCAATCCGGCGCATAAGCCTGTATTCAGGCTATCATTTGGATTACTGCCAGCATTCCAGAAATAACTATACGGAGCTGTACCACCAATGGCCTTAACTTGAGCTTGGGCATCACAGGTGTTAAAGCATTTGGTTGTGGTTTTGTCCAAAATAAACGCGCCAAGAGGTTGCGGAGCCCTCAAGCATTGGGTTATTGAACTCTGACATTGAGCTGCGTCTACAGCCGTAAAGCGGTAGCAACCTTGCTCTAAACCGTCAACAAATACGGTATTGGAATCAATCAGATCACCCTGTTGATTGGTGATGGCCGACCTCACTAGACCGGTTCCTCCGCTGAAGGCGAATTCAATAAATCCGTTATCGCTACCAAAGCAGGTAAGGTCTTTAAATCCATTAACAGCAACTTCTGGTCCAGACTCATTGTCTAAACAAATACTATGACGACTGCTGCAACCAGAGGCATCCGTAACGATCAGTTCATAACATCCCGCTCTTAGTGAGTCGGCACAAACGCCCGTTTGCTGATTAAGGTCGCTCCATAGATAGGTATAAGGGGCCGTTCCGCCACTGACTTGTGCACAAAGTTGTCCATCCGATTTTCCACAATGTGGCTCAACCTTGGTGAATGATACCGTTCTGAGCGTTGGCTCGCTGATGAAAGCCGTTTTGGTAACCTTACAATTATTTTTATCCGTAATGTATGCCGTATACCCACCGGGGCAAAGGCTATCCACAAAAGGTGTAGATGGACTACCGGGTGCGTCCCAAACGATCTGATAGGGTTGGGTGCCGCCAGTTGTTTGAGCCAAAAGCGTTCCGGTGCATTCATCGGCACAGCCTGGGGAAGTTGCCGTGATGAATGTATTTAAGGGATTGGGTTCAGCTATCGATATGGGGAGAACAGCGAGACAGCCATTGGCATCCGTTGCGCTTACTGAGTAGTTTCCATCACAAAGGTTAAGTGCCGTGGTTCCAGATCCAATTCCGTTGGCCCAAGCGTAATTGTATGGAGCTATACCCCCACTGGCACGCACCTCAATAAATCCATCGCAAATTCCAAAACAAGAGGGAAGTCCTTCTTGCCTTTTGACAATGGTGAAGGTATCAGGCTGTTGAACGATGGCCTCAGCTGTGGCTTCACAACCGTTTCTATCCACAACTCTTACGGTGTAGTTTCCTGCGCACAATCCCGTTGCTTTGCGGGTGCTTTGATCTCCAGTTGCCTCATCCCATACATAACTGTAAGGGGAAACACCGCCTGTAGGGAATACCTCTGCCGATCCTGAGCACTCAGCATTACAAAGCGCATTGGTCTCCTGAACGGATAGAGATATCGGACCGGGTTGAATTAATTCAATCGTTTTTTCGGTTTGGCAATTGTTGGCATCGAATATGAGTAAACGAACTGAACCTGCACAAATATTTTCAATTCGATCACCGTCGCTTATTTGCGTTCCTTGGTCATTGATCCAAGAATAACGATAGGGAGGAACCCCACCTCTTACCACCGCCTGAGCTGTTCCATCGCAAGATTCAAAACAAGTAGGGTCTGTTTTCGACAACAGCACACTCAATTCATCCGGTTGATCTATGGTTACCGCCAAAGTAGAGACACATCCCTCGGCGGTGGTAAATTTAACCGTATAAATTCCAGCACATAGGCCGTATGCCGCCACCGAAGTTTGTCCGCCTGCCGCTGCATCCCACTCAACCGAAATAAAGGTACTGTCGCCATCAAGGCCAACAATTGCATAACCATCACATTCTCCAAAGCAGTCGGGAGTGCTTATTTCCTTAAGAATTGGACTAGGCGCATTTGAATTGGCTACTGTAACGGGCAAGACCTGATTGCAACCGCGGAAGTCTGTCACACTTACCACGTAAGTACCGGCAGGTAAAGCGGAAATACACTGTTCAGTTTGTCCTTGTGGCCAAAGGGTTTGATAGGGTCCTATACCACCGCTAATCAGTACACAAGCTTCACCATTGCTTTCGTTACAATCGGTATTCACCACACTGGAATCGAGAGTCATTGGAGGTGGCTCTGAAATGCTCACGCTAGTCTGCGCTGAACAACCCAATGAATCAGTAACCGTTACTTGATAAATTCCAGGGCATAGGCTGAATGCTGTTTGGGTGGTTTGTATGCTGGCATCCGACCATTTGAATTGATATGGCGGTACCCCCCCAATCATATTAGCCGTAGCCGTGCCATCGCATCCTCCATTGCAACGGACATCTGTTTTCAGAGCCGTAGCTTGAGCAACGGGAGGATTGATGAGTTCAAAAGGTTCGCTTCGAACCGTGCAGCCATTCGTATCGCTGACCTCCACAACATATTCACCAGGGGTTAAGCCGTCGACAAACGATTCCGTGCCAACCACACTCATACCAGGAAGTTTTATCCAACGATAGGAGAAGGAACCTACCCCTTGTCCACCCACAGAGGCTCTTGCCGAACCGTTTGATCCATTGGCACAACTCACCGGTTTAATATCTACGGCAGTCACTGTGAAGGTTGGTCCCAGTCCCACAACAGCGCTAGCCGCGGCGCTGCAACCATTTTTGTCTGTAACGGTAACTTCATAAGTACCCTGTTCCAAACCAGTTGCCGTATTTCCGGTCTGTAAACCGGAGCTTGTTACCCAAGAATACGTAAATGGAGCTGCCCCGCCAGATAGAACGATTACCCGAGCCTGACCTTTGGGTAAATCACAATAGGTTGGTTTTGTGGTAGTTGAAAGTACTATTGGCTGCGGTTCCGCAAGGGTTCTACTGGTAACAATAGAACATCCATTTCGGTCAGTTATGGTCACTGCGTAGGTACCAGCCTGAAGGCCATTTGCTGAATCTAATGCACTGACATTTGGACTCCAAGCATAAAAGTAGGGCAAGGTACCTCCCGAGGCATTCATTCGGATACTTCCATCTCCGTTATTGTAGCAGGTAACATTCTTGGTCGATGCGTTGGTTACCAGCGGAGCGGGTTGTCCAATTACTAGTGAATGAATCTTCAGACATCCCTTTGAATCAGTTACCCGAACCTGATAAGGTCCTGCGGGTAAATTTTCAGCTTTATTGTCATTACCGCCCGCAGGTAGCCACTGGAAAGTGAATTGGGGTGTTCCTCCAGCAGCAAAAACCTCAGCCGATCCATCGGATAAACCAGAACAGCTCACGGAGTCGGTGAACAAAGTAGTAACAGATATGGGAGCCGGTTGAGCAACCGAAACAGAGTCTGATGTCTTACATCCACCCGCATCGGTTATATCAACGCGATAAGTTCCCGCAGTTAGATTATTGAGTGTATTGCCAGAGAACTGACCTGGGTTCCAAAAATATTGGTAAGGTGGGATACCACCACTCACCACCACTCCGGCAGTACCATTCGATTCACCAAAACAGCGAACAGACTGCGTAAGCATGGAGGTATTCAAACGAGATGCTTGAGTAACTGTAACCGTAATACCGGCTTGACAAGCATTGGGATTGTTGTCAGTTACCACTACAGTATAAGTTCCAGGAAAAATATTGCTTAAAGTCCTTGTAGTCTCTCCAGTTGACCAACGGTATGTGTATGGAGCTTGCCCTCCAGTTGGATTTGCTGTGATCGAAGTGGTTTGACCGAAACATGCCACCAAACCACTATCAATAGTTACATTCAAAGGAAGGTTCTCAGAAACCGTAATACATTTTTCGATTTGACAGCCTCTAATATCCGTAACCGTAACACACCACTGACCTACACCTTTTACCACTGAGCGAGTAGTTTCTCCACTTGACCATCTGTAGGTGTAGCCTCCATACCCATTGAGTCCGGAAGCATTCAAAGTGGCTGTTGTACCAGAACACAGAGGTGCAATTGAATCGATTTTAGCGTCCAACAACCCACCGGCTGGAAGGGTTACCGCCACGCTATCCATAGCTTGACAACCTAAACTGTCCGTAACGGTAACATAATACTTCCCAGCGCCGACTTGAGTTGAGGGACCCGCATCACCGTTGCTCCAATTAAATATAAAGGAAGTTCCTGCACCACCAGTAGCTGTTGCAGTAACCACAGTAGTAGGACCACAAGCGTAAAGCGAATCAGCAGCTATATTCGCTACTACCGGAGCCGCTTCGTTGATGGTGAAACTGGCCGTGGCCTGGCAACTGCGACCGCTGGCATCGGTTACCAGAACGGTATACGTTCCGCGACCTACCGTAATTTGTTGCGTGGTTGATCCGTTGCTCCACAAATAGCTGTATGGCGATTTTCCTCCGCTCACGTTAGCGCGGATCGTGCCTGTTGATCCCACACACACCAACGCTGGTCCTTGAATGACAGCCGTCATGGTATCTAACTGTTGGATTACTCGGCAGCTCTGTGCCACACAGCCTCTTACATCCGTTACCGTTACACACCATGTACCAGCCCCTTTGGTCACCCCGCGGGTGCTCTCACCACTGGCCCACTGATAGGTGTAGCCGCCGTAACCGTTTAGGCCACTGGCCGTAATGGTGCCCGTTGTTCCAAAACAAAGCGGTGCTATAGAATCGATGGCAGCACTT
>DASUEB010000115.1:0-5044 GCA_036275295.1 Luteibaculaceae bacterium
AAGTGGCTTTGGAACTTTAGTGCAGGGGGTTCTCCTTCGGTTGCCTTTGTTCAAAACCCCGATAGTGTTACATACAACAACATAGGAAATTACCCCATTTCCCTTACCTCGGTCGATTTTTTTGGATGCTCTACCACGGTAAGCACCCCTTCACCCATCATTGTTACCTCTCCGAATGCTCAGTTTACATTATCAAAAGCCGCCATTTGTTTAGGCGATACCCTATTTGTCAACAATACCTCCACTCCCTCTGTTGGCTTGGCCTACAATTGGTCGCTCAGCAACGGGATGACATCGAATATCAAAACACCGTTTTTTGTGCCAATCGACCACGACACCATAGATATCCGGCTGGTGGTAGATGTGGGTGGAGTTTGTTTTGACACAGCTGTTCAACGGGTTATCGTAGAGCCGGCTCCGGTCGCAGACTTCATGGTCGATGGACCGACTTCCAGTTCGTGTTACCCATTCATCGGTGTTGAGTTTATCAGTACCACAGCTCCTATCGGATATCCAGGATACATCTACAACTGGAACCTGGGTGAGGGTAGCTCCAGCGATAACGACACCTCATCAACCGGTTACTTTGAACCGGGTAAGTTCTCCGTCTCACTCAGGGTTCAGTCCCGATTAGCGGGTTGCGTTGACTCCATAACCAAAGTAGACTACATTGACGTCAGTGGCCCCTCAGCTGATTTTACCATAAGTGACTCGGTGGTATGTGTCAAGGATGACATTTTGTTCAAAATTGACAACAAACTCAATGTTGACAGTTTTTATTGGGACTTCAGTGATGGTATCATTGTAAGCGGGAACTCAGATAGCATATACCACAGTTATCAGGTAACCGGAACGCGCATTCCTGTGGTGGTCTTGCAATCTGGTGACTGTCAGATTGCGATACCCGAAACACTTTTTGTCAACGATGTTATTTCTCGAATCCGATTCCCCATGCTGCCTATCACCTTTACACCGGGTGTAGATACCATATACGCATGCGACAGCCTCAATTTAATGGCGCGTTTTCTGCCCCCCGTGACAGGCAAAGTAGACCGATTCTTCTGGGATTTAGGACTGGGCGGCCCGCTAAACAATACCGATACCGTGGTTACCCAAACGTATTATCCCGGGGTGTACGAAATCTATTTGGCGGTAGGCGATTCTTCAAGTGGTTGCGTCGATACCCTCAGGCAGTTTATTCAAGTCTACAATAAACCGATGGTCACTGCCGGCCCGGATCAATTGATTTGCCGCGGAGATTCAATTCAATTGGTTGCTTCTGGTGGAAGCCAATACCTCTGGTCGCCGTCGATTGGTTTAGATCGAATCGACTCCGCTGTGGTGTGGACTTCTGCTTCGCAGTCTACTTCTTACCGGGTAACCGTTACCGATGCTTTTGGTTGCGTGAATTCGGATACCATGAACCTAACAGTAGACCGATCCACGGCCTTGTTCTCTATTTCGACCGACACGGGCTGCGACAGCCTTGTGATTACCCCTGTCAACCTGAGCAATGCCACAGCTTTCGATTGGACCCTCAACGGACAAACGTTTTCCACGCAGGCCAATCCTACCTTAACGATTTCAACCCCTGGCGTATATATCATTGCCCTGAATGCCTATGAGTTAACTCCCAACTGTACCCGAACAGCAACCGATACCGTGCGTTTGTTTCCATCACCTATCATAGCCGCGCCGCCACCCTCCTTGATGTGCAATGGCGATTCTGTTATTTTGAATACCTCCATCAATGGAACAGGTACATTGAACATTAATTGGTCTCCGGCCACAGGCCTCTCCAGCACCACCATCAATTCACCCATTGCCAAGCCTACGGTTAAAACCCTTTATACCATCACCGTAACGGATGATTTTTGCACCGCTTTTGATACCGTAACCGTTGATGTTGATGCCTCAGTTGCCGACTTTGATTTGGCCGATACCCTTGGCTGTGGAAGTCTAACCTTGAACATTCAAAATAATTCGGTAGGCAACTTTTATCTCTGGAGTTTTTCAAACAAGCCCGGTGATGTAGCCACCGTGCCCAATCCGACGTACACTTATTTTGCGGCCGGAACCTATCAAATTGTGTTATCGGTTTACGACAAGGATATTCGATGCATCAAATACGACACGGCCCTGGTGCTGGTTAGACCCATTCCCGATGTTCGAATCAGTTCTCTGACCCAAATGTGCAATTACGACTCGATTCAATTTGTAGCCTCTGGTGCAGATTTTTACGATTGGAGTCCCAAACAGGACCTGAATGCCTACGACATTCGCGACCCATTCTGTTTTGCCGACAGCGACGGAACATGGACGGTTTTGGGCAGTGATACCTTTGGCTGCACAGATACTGCCAAAGTAAGTGTGGTGGTGCATCCCGACTATACGTACGATGTGCCCCAGGATGACACGCTTATTATTGGTCAAAGCACCTTCATTGATCTGGATCCCATAGGTACGCCGGTAAATATTCTTTGGCAATCGCAAGGTGCCATTCCATGCGTTACTTGCAGTTCGAATACCCTTGGTCCGCTGGATAGTACCTGTTATACCGTATCACTTATTGATATTCCCGGTTGTTATCCCAAGACAGCGAATTTTTGTTTGACCATTGCAGAGCAGTACTCTTTAGATGTGCCCAGCACGTTCACTCCAAATGGTGACGGTACAAACGACATTATTTATGCCAAAGGATATGGTATTAAGAAATTAATCCAGTTTACCATTTACAATCGCTTTGGAGAGGTTGTTTTTGAAACTGCCGATATGAACAGGGGTTGGGACGGTACTTACAAAGGGCAAATTCAAAGCGATGAAACCTATATTTTCAAGGTTAGTGGCGAAACCTTCCGAGGAGTGGTGCTCAGTAAACAGGGCTACATTTCACTTTTGAAATAATGCGTTTTAGAACCGAGCTGGAAATTCCCCCCTCTCCTTGGAAGCTGGATCAAACCAACCCCATCATCATGATGGGCTCTTGTTTCAGTACCGAAATGGGGGACCGACTGAGCCAGTTGGGATTTGATGTGTTGCAAAATCCGTTCGGGGTTATTTACAATCCGCTTAGCCTAACCGATCATATGCTTCGGGTGGTGGAAGGCAAGTCTAAAGATACGTTCGGTTTTAAAGGGGGAGAGCATTGGTACAGCTGGAATTGTCACAGTTCTTTTCACGCTGATTCCATGTCGCATTTGGAGCATCAATTCGCCACGGTCGATGCAGAGATTGAGAAGTATTTGGAGCGCGGGGCGACCCTTTTCTTGACTTTGGGAACGAGTTATGTGTATCGGCATTTGGCCTTAGACATTTTGGTGGCTAATTGTCACCGAGAACCGGCCTCCACTTTTAAACGAGAATGGTTGTCGTATCCACGAATTGCAGATGAGATCAGCTTATTGGTGAGCTCGCTATCAAAGCGCTACCCAGCCGTGCGATTGGTGCTTACGGTTAGTCCGGTTAAACACGTTCGCGATGGACTGGTGCAAAACCTTCGAAGTAAGGCACAGTTGCTGCTGGCCGCGGCGGAATTGGAAAAAACAGGAATAGCCTATTTCCCGGCGTATGAGTTGCTTACCGAAGACCTGCGGGATTATAGATTCTATGCAGGCGATTTGGCTCATCCCAGTGAAATGGCGGTTGATTATATATGGGATCAACTGAAAATGACCTACCTCAGCGATTCAGCGCTTGCCTTGGGCAAAGCGTATCAATCGCTCTGGCAAGAGAGAGAGCATAGACCGAGGTTGCTCGATAGCGCTGCGAACCTCGAAAGAATCGAAAAGTGGGATAAAAAACGAGTCCAATTGCTCCAGCGTTTGAGATCCAATCCGCTGCTAAATCACCTTGCCCTGAGAGTGGCTCAATGGTGATACGCGTTGTGATTTTTTAAGAAATAATTGCATCCGTTTTGCAAAAGTGTATATTCGTGTTAGCAAGCGCTAACATTTTGACGTGACTTTCACGCCTCATGATTAGCAATGTCTATTTATTAACCTTTAATCAAAAACAATGAAAACAAAAGCCTTTTTGCCGTGTCTAGTATTATTCACCCTCTTTGTAGCAGGTTGCAGCAAGTACGAGGAGGGGCCAGCCTTCAGTCTGCGCTCAAAAACTGCCCGATTAGCAAACGAATGGAAAGTGGAGGCTTTTTTGATCAATGGTGTAGACCAAACCGCATCGATCTCTGGAGAAAATTATTTGGAAACCTTTGACAAAGATGGGAATTACTCTTTCAAATCTGCTTCGGGAGATGGAACGGGAAAATGGGAGTTTCAAGAGGACAAGGAGCAAATAAAAGTGAGTGGGGTAGATAGTCAATCATCTGAAACCTATTTCATCCTTAAATTGAAGGAAAAAGAGTTTTGGTATTACGTAATGGATGGCGGAGAGAGATATGAGTTTCATATGACCGAGAATTAATCGATTTCCTCAATCAGAAGAATACACCCATCCGATAATGCCTTTTAGGAAGTGGCATATTTAGGATGGGTGTGCTCGTTTAAAACAGCTGAAGACACTTCAAATCGCAGTTGAATTGACAGTCTGGTTTTTGCTGGCATTATTCAAAATCAAAAGGATTTAGTAGTATATTCACCTTTTGCGCGTTGCGTTGCACGCGGTGAAAAGTTGCCATTGGTGTGATAGACACAATATACCCAAGTGGGGCTGGAGGGGTCGGCGTTTTGAGGGTGAATAAAGATGTAGAGGTCCAGCCTCTTCCTTCGGGCGGGGTTTAGGACCGAGACAGCAGGCGGAGAGTGTGGTTTTTAGAAAAGCATGAAAAAATAAAACACCCCAGCCAGTTTAGGGTTTGGGTATACGAATATCCAACGACAAACAAAACCATGAGTAAAACGTTAGTTCCCAGCACCCCGAAAGAGCGAATCAAATTATTTTTCACCTTCTTCGATGCGAGATGGGAGGATCTCAAGGCCGATAATTGGGGTAAGACCGTTTATCAGGATTTCAGTGCGGGTTTGATTGTGGCCATGACAGCCATCCCTATGGCGATGGGATTTGCCATGGCCATGGGGATGAG
>DASUEB010000116.1:0-11132 GCA_036275295.1 Luteibaculaceae bacterium
TGTAGTTTCCGGGGTTTGCAAAGGTGTATTGCGGATTAGCATCCGTTGAGGTGCCCCCATCTCCAAAGTTCCATTCAAATTGATTCGCGCCTACACTGGTGTTGTTGAATGAGATGGGGCCGTTCTGGCAGCGCAGTGGACTGGGATCAAAACCCGCTTTGGCCCCTTCGTTGGTAAGCGTTACTTCTAGACTATCGACACAGGATCCAAAAACGGATACACGGGTATAAACACCCGAGGTACCGGGATAGGCAAAGGGTTGTGCTGCAGTGGGGTCTGATAATCCTGAAACCGGTGTCCATTGATAGGTGCTATTGCCCACCGCAGGGGTGCCGATTTGAAGGGTATCGTTTCCGCAGATGACAGCGGGTGGAAGAACTTGTTTTTTGTTTGGATAAATGGTTAGTACCGCCGTTGCGGTGTCGCTGGTCTGACAAGATCCATTGCCCGTGGTAGATCGCGCAATTAACCTAACCGTGTAGGTTCCGGGGTTGAGGTATTTTTTTGTCGGATTGAGAGCTGTTGAGGTAGTTCCATCGCCGAAATCCCAATTGAGCAGCTCTTGGCCGCTGCTTAAATTTCTGAACCGAATGGTGTCGTCTTCACAGGTAGCGGTGGTGAAGGTAAAGGCGGCTTTCACCCCGTTTAGGGTCAAACTGATCCTCAGGCTGTCAAGGCATTCACCCGCGGTTCCAATACGAACGTAAAAATTGGGATCTCCCGGTAGCAAGAGAGTTTGACTGGAGTCGGGGGTGCTCAAGCCCAAGGTGGGAGTCCATCGGTAATCACTGCCTGGAAAACCGGCGTCGCCAAGTACTATGGAGTCGCTTCTGCACAGCGTAGCGCTCTGGTTGCGGGTCCGATTGGGGTAAATCACCACGGTCTGAAAAAGGGTGTCGCTCGATGAGCAGTTGGCGCCTGGATTGGATCGAGAGGCGATCAGCCTCACCACGTAGGTTCCCGGCTGAGCGTAAACATGCGACGGATTGGTTGCGGTTGAGGGAAGGCTGCCGTCGCCAAAGGTCCACTGATAGTTAGTGGCCAATAAGCTGGTATTGTTAAACTGCATCCTTCCACCCTGACAGACGCTGGAGTCGAATGTAAAATCGGCCTTTACTCCCTCAGTGATGATTCGAACCTGAAGCGTATCGCGGCATCCAAATGCAGAGGTGTATAAGGTGTATGAGGTGGTGGTAGACCCCAAGTAGGTAGGATTCGAGACCGTATCGCTGCTCAAGTTGGTTGCAGGAACCCATCGGTACGTTGCACCGGGCAAAGGCGCTACTCCGATGACAATAACATCATTCAAACAATACACCTGATCGCCCAAATTGCGCCGGGAATTGGGATATACCACAACGGTTTTGATGATCGTATCGCTGGTGGCACAACGCGGATCAGCAACAATGGCATCGGCAATGAGCCGCACTTGGTAAACTCCGCTGTTTGCGTAGAGGTGTGATGGATTAACTGCGGTAGAAGTGTTGCCATCGCCAAAGGTCCAGCGGTAGTTGGTGCCGTTTTCGCTGGTATTGGTGAATTGAATCGGTCCGCCATCGCACGTATTCAACGGGGTAGTGAATTGCGCATTGACCCCCACCGAGGAAAATCGATACCTCAAGGTGTCTGCACAAGAACCGCCCTGACTCACCAGGATCAGCTCTGAGACCGCGTATTGCTGTAAATAGGGGTTGGATACGGTGCTGTCGCTAACGGCGCTGCCCGGAAACCAGCGGTAGGTAGCGCCGGGTAGTGGATCGTATCCCAATTGTAGGCTATCACTCTTGCACAAAAGGGTGTCAGCGAGGGTAGTTGAGCCGTTGGGATAAACCACTACCGTTTTTTGTACCGAGTCTTGAGCATCGCAAACCAAACCGGGATCAAAAGTAGTGCTGTACAAAGTCACAACGTATTCGCCCGGTTCGGGATAGGTGTGCTGCGGATTCAGATCGGTACTGAACGATCCATCGCCAAAGTTCCAGAGGTATTTGTCGGCTAAAAGACTTTGATTGTTGAACTGAACGGCTTGACCCTCACACTTGCTCTGGTCTGCGTTAAAACGAGCCAAAACCCCATCGACACTGGTTGTAATGATGGTGGTGTCAAGGCATCCAAATCCGTTTATTACCAAGCGATATGTTCTGCCGCTCTCTGGAAAAATGAGGGGGTTGGCAATGGTTGAATCGCTCAGGCCGATGCCTGGACTCCAATCGTATATCGCCCCAGGGAGGGTTGGGAAACCCAGTTGGATGGTATCTTTGAGGCATATGAGTGAGTCGGGAAGGGATTTTGAACCAATGGGATAAACGACTACGCGCTTGGTGATGGAGTCAATGGTGTTGCAGGCCCCGGGATTACGGGCAATCAATTTTACATCGTAAACTCCCGGCTGAGCGTAAAAGTGAGCGGGTTCGGCAGTGGTTACCGGCGGTGAGCCATCGCCAAAAAACCAAGTGAATTGCGTGGCTGCATCCGACAGGTTGTCGAAGTAAACGGTATCATTCGAACAAGAGGCCACATCCCACTGGAAGTCAGCAGCCACCGCATTCGAAACAAAGTCCATTTTAAACACTGCGTTGTTGCAACCCTGGGGTTGACCGTTGCTCAATGTTCCCCGGTTGGTGGGAGAGACAGCACCAGGTGTTGTAGGAAAACCTGATGATCCGCCACAGCTGGCACATACCGAATGGTACACTTGGCTTCTCTTGTCAAATCGGCTGGTTCCGCCGTCAACATGGTCGTTACCGCCTTGTTCACCAAAGTAAAATCCCGAAATAATTTGACTGGCATTTTGGTCCAACACCATGATGTGGAAGTCGGCTTGGTCGGGATTGGAGCGGAAAAGTGGATTGGATTCTGCTTTTACGGGCATTCCGGCTACTCCCTGAGCGTTGTTGTTTACCAGGTTTGATCCGGCGGCGTTGAGGGTTCCTCCCCAACCGGCGGTGTATATCAAACCGCAGTTGTCGACCAAAAATGCAGTTGGCGAGATTTGTGGTCGGGGTACTCCATTGCCAAAGGTCAATGAGTACTGCACGGCAGATCCATCGTTGGTCAATTTACTGATAAATTGGCCGCTATTGGGTTGTCCAAAACCACCGGTGTGATTGATGTAAAACCTACCCGTATTGTCTTCGGTCTGCCCAAAGAGATACAAGCTGCCATCGGGACCAAATTCGTGTAGATAGATCTGGTCATATGCCGTCGATCCCCAGTAACTTAGGGTTTTGAGCAGGTTACCAGCTGGGTTAATGCGGGCGAAAAAACCATCGGCACGTCCACCTCCAAAATTGGGTTGAACGGCCTGCAGGGTAGTGGGTAGGTTGTTGCTCGACGTTCCGCCCGAAACCACTACATCGCCGCTTTCGTCAATGTCTACAGCAAAAAGCGCATCGTCGCCTTGACCGCCTAAATAACTGGCCCAAATGACCTGACTTAAGTTGAAGTTGAACTTGGCAACGACGCCGTCTAACCGCCCGCCATAAGTGCCTTGAATGGGATTGTCGGCAATGGGGATATCGGTCGACAAGGTGGTAGAAGCGATGTAGATCTGATCTAAGTCATCGACAATAACTTCACCGCGAATTTCATCCGCGTAGTTGTATTTGAGGAATCCGTTGGGAACGGAAGGGTGCTGATTGATACCATCGGTGTTACTGCCTCCAAAAAAGGTGCTAGCCAACATGGTTGAACCGTCGAAACTGAGTTTGCTGATGAAAATATCGGCTCCAGCCGCATATCGCACACCCAGTCCTTGGGTGAGGTTCACCTCTGGCCCGCCGCGAAAAATTCGGTAAGCTGCGTCGGTGGTAGTAGGGTAATTGGCCGATCCCGTAGTGCCGTAGATAATCAATTGGTCCTTGCTGTCGACTACCAAACTATGGGGCAATTCGCTGTCGGATCCCCCTACGTAAGTACTGTAAATTCGGGTTGTTCCGGTGGTGTCGTACTTGGTTATGGCATAATCGCTGCTTCCGCCGTTAAAGCTGATGTCGAAAGCCCCGGGGGTTGTAGGGTAAGGGGCTGTTGTAAGCACAGACGAACCGCTGTACAGAAATCCTTTGCTGTCGAAAGTAGCGGTATACCCAAAGTTATCAGCCACGGAACCGGAATAGGTGCTGATCAATAAAAGGGGGTCAATGATCAAGGGGAGCTTGCGGTCGTATTCGCCCAACTCAAAGCCGATCACTTGATCCTTAAGGGTGTATTTGCAACTAACGGCTGATTTTCGGCCGTTGATTTCCTGATACACGTAGGGTTCGAGTTCTTGCCATTCGTTTACACTGGTTTGAATGAGCAATCGGTTGTTTTTAAGCGAGACACGTTGGGCGCCTCGGTAACGGGCTTTAATTTGCGAGGGATCGCTGCCCGGCGCAACCACCAGGTCGTATTTAAGTCCTGCGGTTTCGGCATAACAGCGCATGTCGATGCCGGGATATAAGTTTTTATAATTCAGCTCGGCGTAGGATCGCGCATTTTGCCCCCAACTTTTTGGGTCATTGCCGCGAAGGAAATGAAATCGGGTTGGCTGCTCTTCTATTCCTTGGATTACGGTGTTGCTTTGGGTTTGTTCGAAGGTAAATTTAACGGCATGGGCTTTGAGCCTTGCAGGCACGTCAGACCAGGGGATTTGTCCGGTATGAGCCAGCGATCTGGTTTGGAGTACTTCTTCATCGTAGAAAACGTAGGTGAACCCGTCTCGCTCATAATACACCTCGGTTGCGGGCATTTCGGCCTTTGCTTTCACGTGATCGGGCCATTGGCCTTTGTTTTCGATAAACAGTACCGGGCTTTGCTGAGCCCACAGGTTCATCGAACAGATCACACCTAAAACCAATACCACCAAGCGCATCATAGCTGCAAGATACATATTTAACTGGGATGGTGTGCTATCCGGCCATTAAACGGCCTATTTATCAGCATCATCCCCTGTTCTTAAACATCCGATTCCAAAACCCTAGCATCTGAAAGGGCAGAGGTCTCGGCTCATGAATAAGACAGTGAAATGGCCAGTCGGGTAGCCCATTTGGCGTATTTTTTTTGCGCGTTTACAAATCAATCGACTTTTTGGTCCATATCTGTTACATTAGCAAACTGCAAAAATCCTTTTCATGTCGATCACACGCCGTCTCATCACCTGTTTTGCGCTGTTTTTTGTTTTTCTCCGACTCTCGGCACACGAGGGGATGTGGATACCGTCGTTATTGGCGCGCCTCAATGAAAGCGACATGGTGACCATGGGCCTTAAACTGACTGCAGAGGACATTTACTCGATTAACAAAAGCAGCATTAAAGATGCCATTGTGCAATTTGGAGGCGGCTGTACAGGCGAGATCATCAGCGGTGAGGGCTTGCTGTTGACCAATCACCACTGCGGTTACGGTCAGATTCAATCCCACAGCTCGCTGGAAAACGACTATCTCAAAAACGGTTTTTGGGCATACGACCGATCGCAAGAGCTCAAAAACCCGGGTTTGACGGCTACGTTCATTGTGTACATCGAAAATGTGACCAATCAGGTTCTCGATGGCACCGTGGGAACGCCCGCCACCAAAAATCAGATCATTGCGCGCAACATCAGCAGAATCATAGAATCGGCAACGAAAAACACGAAATACGAAGCGGTGATCAAACCTTTTTTCTACGGGAATGAATACTACATGATTGTAACGAAAACCTACAAGGATGTGCGTTTGGTGGGTGCTCCTCCCTCATCCATAGGGAAATTTGGAGGGGATACCGACAACTGGGCATGGCCAAGACATACAGGCGATTTTTCTCTTTTTCGAATTTACGCAGATGCGCAAAATCAGCCCGCCGAAATTTCGGACAACAACAAACCACTGAGCCCCGCCCACTCGCTGCCGATTTCGATAAAAGGAGTGAAAGAAGGCGATTTTGCCATGGTGTATGGCTTTCCGGGCCGGACCCAACAGTACTTGCACTCGGCTTCGCTTCAGTATACCCTCGATTATGGGAATCCAGCCAAAATAGCGATGAGAACCGCGAGTCTGGCCGTGATTGATGAGGCGATGAAACGCAGCGATCAATTGCGCATTCAATATGCGGCCAAACAAAGCCGCATCGCCAATGCCTGGAAAAAATGGCAGGGTGAAAGCCGCGGCTTGCAATTGATGAATGCCGTGGCACGGAAACAGGACTTTGAACGCGAGTTTTCTCAGCGCGCCCTCAAAGCCGACAAAAGCAGTTATGCAGATGGGGTCAAGGAACTAGGTGAATTGATTGACGACAATACCCAGTTGCAACTGGCCTACGATTATTTTGTGGAGTTGATCTACTTCGGTCCGGAAATGTTTCGTTTTGCCAATCGTTTCGACAAATTGTTGTCGCAATACGGCAACTTGCCGCAGTCGGATATGAACAGGATGGCCAGTGACCTCCTGCCAGCTGTTCAGGCTTTTTACAAGGATTTCAACGCACAAGTAGATAGGGAAGTAGCGCGTTCGCTGATTAAGATGTTTGTTAAAGGCATTAAATCCGACTACCTCGGGCCACAACTCACCGAATACGCGGCCAAAACGGAGGTTGAGCAGAATCAATGGATTGACAAGCTCTACAGTCGAACCGAATTCACCAACGCCGCATTGATTACCGGTATCCTGAAAAGCCCAAATCCTACTTCGCTGGGCCGACTCAAGAAGGACCCCATGTTTGTGCTGATGCAGGAGGTTTTTGCCCGATTTGCCTTTCTGAGTCCCGACTATAATGCCTTCACCAAAGAGGTCGATCAGCGCATGGAAGTTTATCTCAAGGGCATGATGGAGCTCTTCCCCGAGAAAAAACTGTGGCCCGATGCCAATGGAACCATTCGATTGAGTTACGGCAAAGTGGAGGGAAGCGAACCTCGCGACGGATTGGCTTACAAACATTACACCACATTGGATGGCATTATGGAGAAATACATTCCGTCGAGCGACGAGTTTGATGTGCCCATCAAATTGCGCGATTTGTACCGCACGAAGGACTATGGTCCCTATGCCGTAGCGGGAAGTGTACCGGTGGCGTTTACTGCCTCGCTGCACACCACGGGTGGTAATTCGGGGAGTCCGATTATCAATGCCGATGGCCATTTGGTAGGGCTTAATTTCGATCGAACCTGGGAAAGCACCATGAGCGATTTGATGTTCAGTCCAGAAATGTGTCGCAACATAGCCATGGATACCCGCTACTTGCTTTTTATCATCGATAAATATGCCGGAGCCCAGAACATCATGGCCGAGATCAAGGTGGTTCGATAAACCAGGTTTCCCTGAGAATAGGGAGTAGCGGGTGATACTTTATTTTGACCACAAAATGGGCGGTAGATCCCCGCGTTTCGTTTCAGTTGGCAAAGATGCAGGCTAGTTTGACGGCTTCATTTTTGGTTTTAGACGGGATATTCTTCCGCCAACCTGTCTTGATTGGCGATTTAATTTTGTCGAAAAAATTTGCATTTTGAATAGGTATTGTTTATATTACAAACGCTGTAATGTTTGTAATTTAAACACTGTATATGGTCATCTTAGTCGGTAAACTGCGTTACAGGCGACTGGCGGTCATCTGTGACAATTTCGCTATCTTGGGACACCAAATCACGGGATATGCGTATCGTATGCTCATTGCTTGTTGTCGTTATTTGCGCCGTTGGGTGCGGGGTTAAAGGGACGAAGGAAACGGAGAACAAGCGTTTTAAGGAATTTAGCGATCAATTTGTCGAGCAACTTTGGCGGCAATACCCAACTTGGGCGTCGAGTGCCGGATATCATCGCTACGACAGCGTATTGGTCGTTCCCAGTGAGCAGAATAGAAAGTTGGAATTGGCTTTTTTGGAGCGCATTGGCGATACCTTGGCGACCTTCGATACCACCCAACTGGAGGCATCGGCGCTGGTGGATTACGCCCTGATACGCAATTTTGTAGACGGCTCGCTTTGGTCGATCAACGAGTTTAAGGCCTGGCAATGGAATCCTTCGGAGTACAACCTCGGTGGAGTCTTTGCCGAGATGTTAAACAACAACTACGACAGTTTAGACACGCGATTGATTAACCTGAGCAAGCGTTTAAAATGGGTTCCCGACTACTATCGCCAAGCCAAGATCAACATCGTTAATCCGACCTACGAGCACACGCAGCTGGCGGTTGAGCAAAACCGGGGTAGCATCTCTATTTTCACCACCGACCTTCCCGCTGCTCTGGCGCAGTCTGGCCTCGACAGTTCGTTCAAACAGAGCATGCTTGCTGATGCGCAAAGGGCTGTTGCAGCCATTGAAAACTTTTGCGACTACCTAAGCAATTTCAACAATCCCAATCCTCGGAGTTTTAGAATTGGCAGTGAGCTGTACAAACAAAAATTCAAGTACGACATTCAATCGGCCTATACCCCCGATGCCATTTATGCCGATGCCTTGGCTCACAAGGCCGACCTGCACGCCAAGATGTATGGCATTACTCAGCAACTTTGGAAAACGCATTTCGCCAACCAGCCCATGCCTGCCGACTCGCTCCTGTGCATCCGAATGTTGATCGATACCCTCTCCGTTAAACACACCACGCAAGATTCATTTCAATTGGCCATTGAGCGGCAGATCCCTGAGTTGGTCGACTTTGTCAATGCCAAGAAGCTGATCTACTTGGATCCCTCTAAACCCTTGGTGGTGCGCAAAGAACCCGACTATATGGGCGGAGTAGCAGGTGCGTCCATTTCGGCTCCTGGACCCTACGACAAAAACGGAAATACGTATTACAATGTCGGCAACATCCGAAATTGGGATAAGGAACGCGCAGAGAGTTATTTGCGTGAGTACAACCATTGGATTCTCCAAATTCTCAATATCCACGAGGCCATACCTGGGCATTATACTCAGCTGGTTTACAGCAATCAATCACCCAGCTTAATCAAGAGTATACTCGGCAATGGAGCCATGGTAGAGGGCTGGGCTGTGTATACCGAGAAAATGATGTTGGAAAACGGGTATGGCAATCAATCGCCCGAGATGTGGCTTATGTATTACAAATGGAACCTGCGTACCACGTGCAACACCATTCTCGACTACGGCATCCATAACTTAAATTGGAGCAAGGAAAAGGTAATGGAATTACTAACGCGCGAGGCCTTTCAACAGCAGGCCGAGGCCGAGGGGAAATGGAGGCGTGCAACCCTAACTCAGGTTCAATTGTGCAGCTATTACACGGGTTTCAGAGAGATCTGTTCGCTTCGCGATCGCCTAGAGCAGAAACAAGGTAAGGCTTTTAATCTCAAAGCGTTTCACGAACAGTTTTTGAGTTATGGCAGCGCTCCTGTTCCGTTGGTGGCTCGTTTGATGGAGCAGCCATAAAGACAGGCTCCGAGCGGGTTTCATCTAGGCTCTGGGGTGGTGCTCTATGATCTCCGATCGCAGGTAGTCGCGATCGAGGTGGGTATAGATTTCTGTGGTGGTAATGCTCTCGTGCCCTAACATTTCCTGAACTGCACGCAAATCGGCTCCGCCCTCAATGAGGTGGGTGGCAAAGCTATGTCGGAAGGTGTGAGGACTGATACTTTTCTCAATCCCGAGTTTATCGCACAGCTTTTGAATGATCATAAAAATCATCACTCTACTGAGTTTACTGCCTCTGTAATTGAGAAACACAATATCCTCGTTGCCCGGTTTCACATCGAGCGATTGCCGGTCGGTGTCTAAGTAGAGCATAAGGAGCTTTTTAACCGTAGCCCCCATGGGTACCAGTCGTTCTTTGTCTCCTTTGCCAATAATGCGTATAAAGCCTTCATTGAAGAAGAGCTGACTGATTTTTAACTCGGTGAGCTCGGTTACTCGAAGTCCGCAACCGTAGAGCGTTTCCAATATGGTTTTGTTGCGCAGTCCGTCGGGTTGACTCAAGTCGATCGCGGCAACCAAGGCGTTGATCTCTTCAACCGTAAGGGTTTCGGGCAATTTTTTAGTAATCTTAGGAGTGGTGAGCAATTCGGTTGGATTGTCTTCGATAATCTCCTCGATCAGCAAATAACCGTAAAACGATTTGATGCCGCTGATCAATCGGGCCCTGCTTCTGGCGCTCATTCCGTTGTGTGCCACGAGCGACAGAAATTTTAAGAAATCGTCGTGTTGCAGGTCGTTAACGGTTTGGCCGTTTTCTTGCGCATAGGCTATCAATTTGTCCAAGTCGCGCAAGTAACTTTCCAGGGTGTTGTCACTCAAGGCTTTTTCCAATTTTAGAAAGCTTGTGTAACCTTTTCTGTATATTTCCCAACTCATTCGAACTACGCTTGATGAAAAAAATCCTGATCCTGAATGGACCAAATTTAAACTTATTGGGGACAAGAGAACCCGAGGTCTACGGCAACTTATCAATCGCCGATTGGTTAAAACTTGCCTCCGAGCGATTTTCGGATGTGGAATTGATTCATCATCAGTCGAATGTAGAGGGAGAACTGATTAACATCTTGCATCAATACGGTTTTGAAGTTGATGGCATTGTGTTCAATCCAGGGGCTTATACCCATACGTCCATTGCCTTGGCCGATGCGATAAAGGCCATTCCTGCGCCCGTTGTTGAGGTGCACATCAGTAACGTGCATCAGCGCGAGGAGTTTCGCCGGCACAGCTTTATTAGTCCGGTGGCGAAAGGGGTGATTGGAGGATTGGGTCTACGGGGCTATGATCTTGCTGTTGAATACCTCAAAGATCTTTGATGGGAACTCCTGGTTTGAATTGACTGAATTGCCTGTTTTTCAGTACAAAGAAATTCCACAAAAGGCTTCCTTTATACAAGCCGTTTTCATTGGGTTCCATGCGGGCCTTTTGCTCGTTGCGGCGCTGTTTCAAGAGTTTTGGAAGCCGATGGTAAAATTGTCCATGGGCTCGCAGAATGGCTGCGGTTTCGCTGAAGCGCCCCTTTAACAGAGCCTCCAGACCTTTTACCCCATCGAGCACCATGCGCACCAACACCTTTGGGATAAGAGGCGATGAATGGTGGTTTTTGACGATTAAAGCCAGATTGTTTCTGAAATTGAGTAGCGTTTTAAATGGTGATCCCGTTTGCAAGGTTCCACCCCCCACGTGATAAACCACCGATTCGGGGCAATAGGCTACGGAATAACCTCTGTTTTTCAGTCGCAAACAAAGATCAATTTC
>DASUEB010000117.1:0-9883 GCA_036275295.1 Luteibaculaceae bacterium
GTTGCGGGGGCAGGACTCGAACCTGCGGCCTTTGGGTTATGAGCCCAACGAGCTACCAACTGCTCCACCCCGCGATTTGTGAGTGCAAATATAAGTAGATTTCGTTTCTTTGCAAGATATTCTTGTAAATTTATTGTTCATGCACAAAGCTGGATTTGTAAACATCATAGGAAGCCCCAATGTAGGAAAGTCCACGCTAATGAACGAATTGGTTGGTGAACGCCTGAGTATCATTACATCTAAGGCTCAAACCACCCGACACCGCATCGTTGGAATCGTAAACGAACCCGAATATCAAATCGTATTCTCAGATACTCCCGGCGTATTGCGCCCCAGTTACAAGTTGCACGAGTCGATGATGGGTTTTGTAGGCACTGCCCTCAAAGACGCCGATGTACTGCTGCTCATGGTAGAACCCCGAGAGCGATCGCTGAACAATCCCGAGGTGCTCGAACGCATCAAAAAATCGTCGATTCCGCTTATTTTGCTCATCAATAAGATGGACCAAAGCAACAATGCCCAGCTCGACGAGGCGTTTGATTTCTGGAAAAACGAGTTGCCTCGCGCCATCATTACTCCCGTTTCGGCCTTGCACAAGTTCAACATCGATTTTGTAAAAAACAAAATCGTAGAACTGCTGCCCGAATCGCCCCCTTACTACGGAAAAGAAGAACTTACTGATCGGCCGGTGCGCTTTTTTGTTACTGAAACCATCCGCGAGAAAATACTGCTTCATTACGATAAAGAAATTCCCTACAGCTGCGAGGTGGTGGTGGAGTCGTACACCGAAGAGCCCGAAATCGATCGGATTTCAGTGGTTATTTACGTGGAGCGAGATAGCCAGAAGGGTATTCTCATTGGCAAAGGTGGCAACGACATCAAACGCGTGGGAACCGAGGCGCGCAAAGACCTTGAAAAATTCCTCCAGAAAAAGGTTTTTATGGAGATCTTTGTAAAAGTCGACAAAGACTGGCGAAACGAAGAAAGTAAACTTAAAAAATACGGATACAACTCTTAATTATGGCAAATATTGTAGCGATAGTAGGTCGGCCCAACGTAGGGAAATCGACCTTGTTTAACCGACTTACGGAATCTCGCGATGCCATAGTTGATGAAATAGCCGGGGTGACCCGAGATAGGCATTACGGAAAGGCCATCTGGCGCGAAATTGAATTTTCGGTGATGGATACCGGGGGGTATACAGCCGGTACCGATGATATTTTCGAGGAGGAAATCCGCAAGCAAGTTGAATTGGCCATCGATGAAGCCACTGCCATTCTTTTTGTGGTAGATGCCGAGGCGGGAATTGCCGATTTTGACCTGGCCATCGCTCAACTGCTCAGAAAGTCGAAAAAACCTGTTTTTGTAGTGGCCAATAAGGTCGATACCTACGATCGGATACCGCAAACAGCCGAGTTCTATCGGTTTGGACTCGGAGACGTCTACAGCATATCGGCTGCCAATGGGTCTCAAACGGGCGACTTGCTCGATGCCTTGGTCGATAGTTTTCCTGTGAAAACACCAGAGGAAATAAACACCCTTCCTCGAATTGCCGTGGTGGGTAGACCCAATGTGGGCAAGTCATCGCTCATCAATGCGCTGATGGGGGTTGAGCGCAATATTGTAACGCCCATCTCAGGCACCACGCGCGATGCCATTGATACGCACTACAACGCTTTTGGATACGAGTTTATGTTGGTCGATACCGCCGGAATTCGCAAACGAGCCAAGGTAAAAGACGATTTGGAATTCTATTCCGTATTGCGCACCTATCGCGCTATCGAGGAGTCTGATGTCTGCATTATGATGTTGGACGCTACGCTGGGGATGGAAAAACAGGACCTTCAGATTTATTTCGAGATCGAGAAGCAGAAGAAAGGCGTTGTAGTATTAGTGAATAAGTGGGATTTGGTAGAAAAAGAAACCCAAACCATGGCCGAGTTTGAGAAAGAGCTTCGCAACAAAATGCAGCCCTTCACCGATGTGCCCATTGTTTTTACCTCGACCATCACCAAGCAGCGCATTCACAAGGCGGTTGAAACAGCGATGGAGGTTTACCAAAACCGGACGCAAAAAATACCGACCTCAAAACTCAACGAAGTGATGCTGGATGTAATCAACGTAAAGCCTCCACCCGCTTTAAAAGGCAAGTATGTAAAAATCAAATATTGCATGCAGCTGCCTACCCATACCCCTTCTTTTGCATTTTTCTGCAACCTGCCACAGTACGTCAAGGATCCGTACAAGCGTTTTCTGGAGAACAAATTGCGCCAGCACTTCGATTTTACCGGGGTGCCAATTAATGTGTTTTTCAGGAAGAAGTAAGGGGTGAGTGAAAAACTTCCGGACATGAGAGGCTAGCTAAGATTTTTAGGCAGCCTCTTAAAACTAAAAATAGCTTGATTGTGCAATTTGAGAGACAAAATTTGTTGGCTCTCAAATTGTGAATTGTCCAATAATCAAGCAACTTTGATTCTGGTTTCCAATGTCAAAATGGATTGATTTTCGCACGGTGCTTGAATTGATAGCTAGATGAAGTATGGGAGGGATTGACCAAATTGGCGTTTGAATACAATCATTACCTTCCACGCGGCTCACCTATTAGACTCTCGCTCAAAAAATTTCGCTCAATAAATAAACACCATATTAAAGCCCAAGGCTAAATTTTGCGCTCTTTCAAATTGATAGTATTTGGTTACAGGAAAATTTTGAATGGTCAACATGGCTCTCAACTGATGTTCTCCAGCCAAACAGAAGACATAACCCAGATTTCCCATAAATCTGGCTTCAAGTTTCGCTTCGTCTCCGATGGATACAATTGGACCGCCCCCCAACCCAAATATTACACCGCGATACGTTCCAGTTTTGTACTGAAACATCAGGGGTAAGCCGATGCTGAAAATGACTCTTTGTTCAGGCTTGAAACCCGTTAATTTCCCGCTATAGCCCATTCTCTCGTAGCTAGCGTATTCAACAAGTTGATTTACCTGAAAACTGAGCCTTTCTGATTTTCTAAGTCGATACTCTATCACATTTTCAATAGATACTATTGATAGATTGGAGGAAATTCCATCAGGTTTGAAAAACTTTGTTGTTGGGGAATACTTTACCCCAACACCATGCCTCGGAGTGACCCTTTCACCGCGTAAAAAATCAGTCAGAGCTTTTTTGGCACGCCAAGAACTTCTTGTTAGTGTTCTGAAATTATCTTCGGTTTCAGTTGTTTCCGACTTGCATAGGTTTGTTTCCAAAGAATTTTTGACGATACTACTGTTAATAGTGCACAAATAGTTTGTGTTTACATAGCTTTGGGATTGAACCGTCTTGCTTAATATCAGCAAGGCATAAACTGTGGCTTCCTTAAATGACATGAAACTAATATTTTTCAAATGATTTCCAGATCGTTTCGCTCCCGAATTTAACACTAATTAAATATTGCCCAGTAGTGTATTTAGAGTCTGTCTAAATTTTTTAAGCCTAATCTACCTCACCAAGATAAACCCTTGCTTCACGTGGCATTAGCCCCTTGAGAAATGGTTTCACACGAATGACGAAGATAATATACCCCAAAAAAAAGCCCTCTTTTCAGAAGGCTTTTTCAAGTTATTGTGGCTATCGATTAAATTCCAAATGCTTTTTTGAGCGCATCGATACCGTCAAGTTTTTCCCAGGTAAAGAGTTCTACCGGGATTTCAACTTGGCGGCCATCGGGTGCCTTGAAGGTTTTGGTGGTTTTTACCGATTCGCGGCCCATGTGCCCATAAGCAGCGGTCTCTGAATAGATTGGCGTGCGCAGTTTTAGGCGTTTCTCAATGAAATATGGACGCATATTGAATTCGGGTAACTGGCTCACGATGGCGGCAATCTCACCGTCGGTTTTGTTCACCTTGCTGGTGCCGTAGGTGTTGATGTAGATACCCATGGGCTCGGCTACGCCGATGGCGTACGATACTTGAACCAATACCTCATCGGCAATACCGGCCGCTACCAGGTTTTTGGCCAAGTGACGGGCTGCGTATGCGGCTGAGCGGTCTACTTTTGAAGGGTCTTTTCCTGAGAAAGCACCACCACCGTGGGCTCCTTTACCCCCGTAGGTGTCTACAATGATCTTGCGGCCGGTTAATCCGGTGTCGCCGTGTGGTCCGCCAATCACAAATTTGCCGGTGGGGTTGATGTGGTATTTGATGCCATCTCCAAAAAGCGCCTGAATCTCGGGCTTAAGCTGCTTCTTCACACGTGGAATCAAAATGTGGATGATGTCTTGTTTGATCTTCTCAAGCATGTTGGCCTCGCTGTCGAACTCGTCGTGCTGAGTAGAAACTACAATGGCATCAATGCGAATGGGTTCGTTGTTGTCGTTGTATTCAATGGTCACCTGACTTTTTGCGTCGGGACGGAGGTATTTGATTTCGTTGTTCTCGCGGCGCAAAGCAGCCAGTTCAATCAACAGTTTGTGGGCAATGTCCAAGGCCAAGGGCATATAGTTCTCGGTTTCGCGCGTGGCGTAACCAAACATCATGCCTTGGTCACCCGCACCTTGATCCTCTGGATTTTGGCGCTCTACACCCTGGTTGATGTCGCCCGATTGCTCGTGGATGGCCGATAAAATACCGCAAGAATTGCTGTCGAACATATACTCGCTCTTCGTGTAGCCAATTTTAGCGATCACTTCGCGAGCAATTTTTTGTACATCGAGATAAACCGACGACTTTACTTCACCCGCCAATACCACTTGTCCGGTGGTTACCAGTGTTTCACATGCCACTTTAGAAGTGGGGTCGAAGGCGAGGAAATTGTCGATGAGGGCGTCTGAAATTTGATCTGCAACTTTGTCGGGGTGCCCTTCAGAAACCGACTCAGAGGTAAATAAATACGGCATAACTGCGAAAATAAGTTAGAGTTAAGCCTGATCAGATGTTTGAAAGGAATGCGGTAGAAAAACGGTTTTAGCATTTTTTTCCAGTGGTTGCAATCAGTCAAATCTATCCACTCAAGCGGGTGCAAAGATACAAAAATTTAGCCGATTGCATGCAAATGATCCGCGCAATTTTACGGAAATCGGTGGTGTTTGGTGAGGGATTTAGAAAAATTACCCAGACAATGATTGTTTAGTAGTGTTAATTTTCGGTTAGCTCTTTGAAGACTTCTTCCAAGGTCTTTTCTATAACCGTCAACGACAACACTGCATTGCGCTCCGATACCGCCTTGTCGAAGATGCCCTTGCGCACATCGCGGTCGGCATCAAATTCAATCGCCCACAAATTGTTCCGGATGTGTTTGGCTGAATGCACTCCTTCAACCGACTCCAATGCGGCTCGATTCATGCGGTCGTTGAATTCAACCGTCAGTACCCGGCGCTTAGCACTCGACTGCACCACCCGCTGGGTCTCGTCATTTGCCTTGATTACTCCGCGATCAATGATGATGACCCGATTGCAAATGGCCTCAACCTCGCTCAGAATATGGGTGCTGAGCATTACGGTTTTTTCCTTGCCAATGGTTTTTATGAGGTTTCTGATCTCAACAATCTGGTTCGGATCCAAACCCGAAGTAGGTTCGTCGAGAATCAATACTTTCGGATCGTGTAACAAAGCATGGGCCAGTCCCACGCGCTGGCGGTATCCTTTTGATAAGGAGCCAATCTTTTTGTGTTTTTCCCGGTCTAATCCCACCAATTGAATCATGTCGTCAACTCGCTGATTGATGTTCTTCAGGCCGTAGATTCCTCCAGAAAAGCGGAGGTATTCTTTGATATACATTTCTAAATACAGCGGATTGTGCTCAGGTAGGTAACCCACATTTTTCCTCACTTCAATCGACTGCTCGTTCACGTCGAAACCACATACGGTAACTTCTCCTGACGTTTGAGGCAAATAGCAGGTGATGATTTTCATCATGGTAGACTTCCCGGCGCCATTAGGGCCTAAGAAGCCAACAATTTCACCCGATTGGATGTCGAATGACACCTGATTGAGTGCCTTCTGCTCCCCGTAAAGTTTGGTAACGTTTTTAACCGATATCGACATAGCTGCGAACTTGCTGCGAAGGTAACGGATTCCGCGCAATTTTTCCATCGGTCAGCCATGTCATCAACTTGCACCAGTCTATATTCTCATCAAAAACGCCTTTTTATCTTGTGTGAAATCCCAGAAGACGCGCCATTAAGGTGCTTTCTGCCCGCTTAGTGGGTAAAAATTCGGTTTCTCTCATACCTCGCTACTCAGATTTTTCTGGGTCTCGGGAAGTTGATGAAAAATGCCTTGGTGCTAAAAACCATCTGATTCCTTGCTCTCTAATCACTTCATCCGGAGTACAAGGACTGGAATAGGGTAGATGCTCAGGTGCGCTGCATCCATGGTGCAGCAACCAGATGGTGCAGGACCAGATCATTTCCCCATTTTTCCCATAGAACAGAAAATAATTGATTTTCAATCGCATGGCGGATAGGATATAATCGATCGGTGCGATTGATTTTAGCTAATTTTAACCCGGTCAATGCAGATGATCCAGTTAATCGCCCCATGCAATCGCTGAATCAACGTAAAAAATCATTGGCGTTTACTATGAAAGGTAGAGTGCTTAAGTCGACGGGTAGTTTTTATCAAGTTCAGCTTGATTCGGGTGTTGTAGAATGTCGAATTAAAGGGAAGTTCAGAATGAAGGGATTGGTTACCACCAACCCAGTGGCTGTTGGTGATTGGGTTGAGGTTGAGCTGGAGGCGGAGGCGGAGGGCCGAGGCATGATAGTAGATATTGCCCCGAGGACCAATTACCTGATCAGGCGCTCCACCAATTTATCGAAGCAGGCCCATGTCGTGGCTGCCAATATCGACCTGGCTTGTTTGGTGGTTACGCTCGCCGCACCCCCAACTTCGTTTGGTTTTATTGATCGATTTCTGGTAACGGCTGAGGCATTTGATATACCTGTTTTGCTGGTTTTTAATAAGGTCGATTTATTGGTTGATTTCCCCGAGGCCTTAGACGAAGCTGTTCAATTGTATGAGTCGGTTGGTTATCAGACGATTCGCACATCTATAGATGTGCCTGATTCCATCGCTGCTCTGCGCGCAAGAGTGGCGGGTAAGGTATGCCTATTCAGCGGGCATAGCGGGGTGGGTAAGTCATCGCTGGTGAAGGCCATGTATCCGCATTTTGATATTCGAGTGGGCGATATTTCTATGGCCCACATGAAAGGCCAGCACACCACTACCTTTGCTGAAATGCATCAGTTGCCCGATGGCGGTTATATGGTAGATACACCGGGAATAAAGGGCTTTGGAATTATCGATATAGAGAAAACGGAGTTGGGACTGTATTTTCCTGAAATGAAGGAGCTACTGGATCAGTGTAAATTCTACAACTGTAAGCACTTAAACGAGCCGGGCTGCGCCGTTAAGGCCGCTGTCGATGAAGGACTGATACCTCCAACGCGATATGCCTCTTATCAGGCCATTATGCAAGATGATGAAGGGCCGTATCGCTGATCACTTGCACTCCACCTGCCGTTCAAAAAATTACTTCCTTGCGAGTTGTCCATGATAGCCCAAAGCACACAGAAATGAAGTTGGATTTATGAAAGTTGTAATACAGAGGGTTTCCAAGGCATCGGTTGAGGTGAATGACGAAGAGGTTGCTGCCATCCGCCATGGCCTGCTGATTTTATTGGGGGTTGAACATGCAGACCAAGATTCAGACGCCGATTGGTTGGCGCAAAAATGCATCAACTTGCGCATATTTGGCGATGGGGAAGGACAGATGAATCTATCCCTGCTGGACACGGTTGGCGAGGTCCTGGTGGTCAGTCAATTCACCCTTCACGCCCAAACCAAGAAAGGCAATCGTCCTTCTTTCATTCGAGCGGCAAAACCCGAGCAAGCTCTCCATTTGTATACCTATTTTGTCGATTTATTGCGTCAAACCATTGGTTCGAGGGTGAAAACCGGAATTTTCCGCGCCGATATGAAGGTTACATTGTGCAATGACGGCCCCGTGACGATTGTAATAGACAGCCAGCAACGCGAGTAATATCGGTTTACGCCGTCGCGTTGTGGGATACTTCCTCCGTAAATTTGGGAATAAACATCGAGGTTATCCCTTACTTCAGCAGCAAACTGTCTAATACCGATGTGCTAACCGAGTGATAATTGGGTCGAGCTGAGGTGTAAATCGCCTTCGCTTGATCGCGCGTTTCGGGATTGGCCAGCAATGCTTCGTAAATGGGTTTGATGAATTTGCGACGGCCTACCTCATTCAAAAACAATTCCAATTTTTTCATCGCCGGTTGATAGTTGTTTTTGGCTGCTAATTGCAGCCAGATGGCCAAAATTTCGCTGTTTTCCGACTTCGTTATGCCGTATTTATCGTCGATTATTTTCATTTTTTGGGCAGTCAGCGAAGGGGCCAACATACGAAGGTAGTACTGCCACTCGTGGCTGGACCAGGCCTGGGTGGTTTCCAATGCAGGCAATGAGCCGCTGGTGGTCTTTTGCACCTCCAGAGCCACCTTTTGGAATCGCTGCGAAGGCTGGATTTGCAACCCTTTTGGGAGCCCAGATTCGTAGATCCACGATTTGAGCGCAATCGATGCCAATGCGGTGCTGTCTTCGCGCGAGAAGGTTTTGTCGAGTTCGGTGATAAACGCCTCGGTAGTCATGGTTTGAAATGCGAAAGTTTTGAAGTAGTTGCGCAGAAATGCATCGAATTTTTTCCGGCCAACGGCTTTTTCAAGCTCACATAAAAACAAGTAGCCTTTTTCATAAGCGATGTCGCTAACTCCCTCGTCGGGATTGCGGTTGGTGAGGTCGAGTTTGAGGTGGGTGTCTTCAGGTTTCGTTTCTAGCAGTTCCTTCACCGTTGCTTGAAGGTCTTCATATCCCAGTTGTGCCAACATATCGGCGTATTCACGCCCTTCTATCTCCTCCATGATGCGCCTTTCGAAATACACCGTAAATCCCTCGTTTAACCAAAAATCATCCCAAGTGGCATTGGTAACTAAGTTTCCGCTCCAACTATGTGCCAATTCGTGAGCAATGAGCGATACAAGCGACCGGTCGCCAGCCAAAATGGTAGGGGTCGCGAAGGTGAGCTCGGGATTTTCCATTCCGCCAAAGGGGAAGCTGGGAGGCAAGACCAATACGTCGTATCGGTTCCACTGATAAGGCCCATATAGCCGCTCAGCCGCATTTAACATGTTGTCGAGGTCCGCAAACTCATTCACCGCGCGATCAAGCGTAACCGCCTCGGCATAAACCCCGGTTTTCGGACCAATGGGTTTGAAAACCAAGTCGCCAACCGCCAAGGCCATCAAGTACGCCGGAATGGCCTTCGTTTGCCGGAATGTATACAAACCACTTTCTTGTTTCGTTTGCGGATTGACGGCGCTCATCAAAGCCAAATATCCCTTGGGTACAGCCACCTCAGCTTGATAGGTGAACCGAATGCCGGGACTGTCCTGACAGGGAATCCAAGTTCGCGCCAGAATAGCCTGCGACTGGGTAAACAAAAAAGGCAACGTTTTTCCGGCGGTTTGCTCGGGGTTGAGCCATTGCAAGGCCTCTGCCTCAGGCGAGGTTCGGTATTGGATGTTGATTTGTTTTACACCCGGGGTTAGAGGCACGGTCAGTTTGGCTCCCAAAATGGGGTCCTCTTTCCCCAATTCATATTTTATGTTGCTGCTATCGCTGTTAAACCAGATCCGCTCGATGGTCAAACCCTTGCAGTCGAAATAGATCGCTTTTGCGTTAGGTTGTGCACTGATGCTCCAAGTAGCTGTTGCGCTGATCACCTTCTGATCCATATCCACCTTGGCCTTCCAACTGAGGTGACTCACTCGCGCCTCACTCGGAACCGCATATGAATGCTGATCTCGAACCAATTCAGTGGG
>DASUEB010000118.1:0-9203 GCA_036275295.1 Luteibaculaceae bacterium
CATGTTCTGAACGCCACCCATTTTGATCGCTGCAAATTGGGCTTCTTCGCGCAAAATTTTATTGTAATGGTCAATGTATTCGGCCGCGAAAGGCAGGCTATTTTCAATCTGCATTTGGCCCAATTCAGCTAGTACGGCAGCCTTTTCATACCAGGAGCTGTAGCGAAACTTCTTTTGGGCATAAGTCTCCAAAGACAAGTCTTTGTAGAGCAATTCTAGACGTTTTGCTGGCAATCCTTTGAAATCGCGGTGTAAACGCATTACCACTTTCACAAAAGCTTCTCTTTTCCAGCTGCTTCGCTGTACGCCGCGAAGTTGGTTGAGCAGTCCGGTGTATGGGTCGCTACCCACTTCGTAAACATCCTCTTCAAAGATGAATTCCGTTAAAACATCTTCAAACTCCTTCAGGTATTTATTGATCTTCCTGATCTTGAGTGTTTTCCGGATTCGACTGACCATGATTATGGTGAGTAAAATCGCAACAATAAAGGTCAAAATCACGATGATCCAACTGGCGATGAATACCGGCGGGTAGCTGTTAAATAGATATGTCGACAGCCACTGGATCATGGGTTAACCGATTAGTTTTTTTATTCGCACAATGAGTTCATTCGGACTGAAGGGCTTGGTCATATAATCGTCGGCACCGAGCGAAAAGGCTTTTAAAACCGTGCTTTCTTGCCCCAGGGCTGAGAGCAGTAGCGTTTTGGTTTTGAGCTCGTTGGTTTTTATCTCCGTCACCAATTCCAAACCCGATGCAAAGGGCATCATGATATCGGATACCAGCAGGTCGAATTCTCCAGTCCTGAGCAGTTCCAGCGCCTGTTTGCCGTCTTCAGCCGCATGAACTTCGTATCCCTCTTTCTGCAACTTGAAAGAGATTGCTTTTAACATCATTTTTTCATCTTCGGCGACGAGCACTTTTTTTGCCATGACTGGGTTGCGTTAATAATAGGAATGGGTGTTTATACTAAACTAGTAATTTATCCCGATTTCTTACTTCAAACTCGGGAATTGTTGCGGAATTAATGATGAATACACCAATTTGGTCGATTGATCGTCATCACAAGGGACAAAATAATAACAATTCGTCCAAAAAAATCAAGGAACGGATTGGTCTTGGAAACAAAATGGCAGCTAAAATACGGGTCTTTCGAAACGGAGGATAGCGTGATTTTCAACCTCCTATTTCATATTTAGGGATTGATCTACAGGAATGGGCAATTGGGCGAATTTTTGTGTGTGAGTTGCCACGGCTAACTATCTTTGCGGAGTATAGTTTTCATACACGATACACGCGCAAAAAACAGGGATGTTTGGACGGGGGCTTATGGCCCCCGTTTTTTTTGTCAGCGCGACTTTTTATGGTATTAATAAATACAAATAGAAGAAGGGACCAAAGCGGGTTTCAAACCTTCTGAGTAGTGGGGCTGTTTGGTGCTAAATACTTTCGCGAGCGGCTTCGTCCATCAATACATCCGCTTCCTGACCCAAGTATTTGTCGATCGCGGAGTGCCCCAGATAAATAAGGGGAGTAAGGCCAACAGCAACCATCACCTTAAACAAGTAGCCGGTTCCAGCGGTAATCATGAAGGTTTCAAAGTCTAGTTTGCCCGGCAAGTAAAATCCAATACCCGCAACGGTAAATGTGTCAACCCATTGCGATAGCAGGGTAGAACCTGTTGAACGCAGCCAAATCATTCCGCGACCGGTTTTCTTGCGAAGCAGCCAGAAAACGGTAACGTCGATCAATTGTGAAAGCAAAAATGCCACCAAGCTGGCAATAATCAACCAACTGGTTTGGCCAAATACGGCAGAAAAAACGTCATCGCCGATGGGCGAGTTGGCGCTGGCGGGAATAAATCGCCCTGCAGTCAGCATTATGAATAGATAACCGATCAAACCCGCCGTTAGCAGGGTTAGTCGCTTAACCCCGGGTTTTCCGTAGTATTCGTTAATCAAATCGGTGGTCAAAAAGACAATAGGCCAAGGAAGTATACCGAGACTCATCAAAAACGGTCCGATTTGAATAAGCTTACCGCCAATCATCTCGCCGAGAATGGCATTGGTGATAAAAAATCCGGCAAGGATCAGAAATACTTTGTCTTTTTTGGTGCTAAAGAACGACATCAACGAGCTTGCTTGAAATATGAATTGGCCTGTTTCCAGTTGACCACATTCCAAAAGGCAGCGATGTAATCGGCTCGTTTGTTCTGGTGTTTAAGGTAGTAGGCATGCTCCCATACATCGAGGGCTAGTATCGGTTTACCTTTAAAAGCAGATAGATCCATGATGGGATTGTCTTGATTGGCCGTGGTTCCAATCGACAGTTTTCCGTCGGGGTTAACTACCAGCCAAACCCAACCTGAACCAAAAACACCCGTTGCAGCCTTGGCAAATGCCTCTTTAAATCCTTGTATAGATCCAAAGTTCTGCTCGAGTGCGGTGGCCAGTTCTGATGGAATTTCCTGTCCGATTTCAGGGGTCAAAATCGACCAAAAAAAAGTGTGGTTATAGTGTCCACCGCCGTGGTTTCGGGTGGCCGTGTTGTATTTTGAGACAGAAGCCATCAACTGTTCTACCGTGGGTTTCACTTCCCAAGAAGATGCTTCTGCATTCAACCGCGCTACATAGGCCGCGTGGTGCTTGGTGTGATGTAAAATCATGGTGGCCTCGTCTACAAAAGGCTCTAATTCGCCGTACTTAAAGGCAAGGGCAGGCAGGGTGTAGGCATCGGCTGTTTTTTCACCTGAGGCGAAAAGCGGTTGTATGGCTCCGCTCAAGCTCACCACGCCCCCTACAATGGCAGTACTCTTCAAAAATGTTCGGCGTTTCATAGTTCGTTATTCAAAGGTGATCAAAACCTGATTTTTCTCTACCGCATTGCCTTTTACGGCCTCAATCGACTTCACTTTTCCATCGCTGGGTGATTTCAACACGTTTTCCATCTTCATCGCCTCGAGGATCACTAAAGCATCGCCTTTTGAAACCGATTGCCCAATCGCTACCTCAATGTTCAGCACCAAACCGGGCATAGGCGCCTTAATCTCTTTGGTTTGCTTTGATCCAGCGCCACTTAATCCCATCGAACGAAGCAGTTGGTCTAGCTCGTTGCGCAATTCTACTTGATATCGCGTTCCGTTAACGGCAATTACTCCGGTTTTCTCCTCCTTGTTCAACGACAACACCTCTACATTGTAGCTCTTGTTGTTTTTGATGATGTGCATGACATCGCCGCTGCGCTGAACATCAAGGGCAAAGGCTTCACCATTGATACTTCCTTTTTGAGGTTGACGAGGGTCGATGTGGATTTCAAATTTCTCTTTCTGGTTTACTATAGCCTCTAACATAAACGTGATGCGATTAAGCCCCGAAGGTAAACATATTGACCCTTTGATCCCAATTTATGACTTACAAACGCCATAAGCAGGCGGCTTGGATTTCAACGGTTGTGCAAAACGGCCATATCGCTTTACTCACTCCGCTGTAGTAGTGATTCTCTGTTTATTCAGTCATCCGTAGTTTTTGCGATTCAATTGGCATGTTTTCTCAGCTGCTTTCCTTTACTTTTGAATTAGATTCTACACGCATTGAAACCACCCCTTGCCACACAAAAACCCTATGTGCTCAAAAAGCACGGCCATCGCAGATCTGACCCCTTTTTCTGGCTCAACGACCGAGATAACCCTGAGGTGCTAGCCCATCTCAACAGGGAGAATGAGTACACTCAAAACGGCTTTAAAAAGGTCAAGTCGTTCGAAAATGCCTTGTTTGACGAGATGGTGGCCCGGGTTGCCAAGGACGACAGCAGTGTTCCTTACAGGGTAGACCATTTCGAATATTACTCCAAGGTGGAGGGAGAAAAGGAATATCCCATTTACTGCCGCCGAATAATTTCGCCATCGTCAGAGGAGGAGTGTATCCTCGATGTCAATGAATTGGCTAAAAACAAGCCTTTTTATCAGGTAGACGGCCTGGTAGTGAGTCCAAATCACAATTTACTGGTCTTCGCCGAAGACGCTACGGGAAGGCGTTTGTATACCCTCCGAATCAAGCAAATATCTACCGGTCGATTTTTGCCTACCCGCATACGACAAACCAGCGGTGACGCCTGTTTCTCTGCCTGTGGCACCTATCTTTTTTACGTGAAAAAGGACCCTACTACCCTCCGGGAGTTTGCCGTTTACCGCCACGAGATAGGAACGAACAGCTCATCGGACCAATGTGTCTTCAGAGAGCGGAACGAAGCCTTCTCTCTGTCGATTAGCAAATCAAAGTCGCGCAAGTGGATTTTCCTCGAGTCGTCGAGTTCAACCAGCGATGAGGTGCGCTACCTGCCGGCCGATAAGCCCTTGAGCAGACCTCGAATTATCTTTAAACGGCGCAAGAATGTGGAGTATATGATTGATCATGCAGGCGATCAGTTTTTTGTGTTGCACAATTACCAAGCCTCCAATTTCGAATTGGCCGCTACCTCGATCCTAACGCCTTCTATTCGCGATTTAAAGCCTTTGATTGCTCATCGGCCTGAGGTGATGCTGGAGGATTTTGAGGTGTTCGCCGATTTTTTGGTATGGGTGGAGCGCCAAGCAGGCCTAACGCACATTCAAGTGATGGATCGGACGACCGGCGATTCTTACCCCATTCCCTTTCACGACCCCGCCTATGTGGTTGATTTGGAAATTAATTTGGATTTTGACCAGCACCTTCTCCGTTTCGAATACACTTCGCTTACTACCCCCAATACGGTTTATCAATTCAACATGAAAACCCGCGAAATGGCGGTGTTAAAACGACAACAGGTACGGGGTGACTTCCACCCGGATCAATATACCTCAGAGCGAATCATGATAAAGGCCCGCGATGGCATCAGCGTTCCGGTTTCGCTGGTGTATAAAACAGCCAAACGGGTGGCGGGCCAACCCATGCCAACGCTGCTTTACGCTTATGGATCGTATGGCTACAGCATGGATCCCTACTTTTCTTCGGTGCGTCTGTCCCTGCTTGACCGCGGGTATATTTTCGCTATCGCCCACGTGAGAGGAGGAGAGGAGATGGGGCGTTCGTGGTATGAAGACGGCAAAATGAGTTCAAAGTGGAATACGTTTAACGACTTTATCGACTGCGCTAGCGAACTCATACACCTAGGCTATACCAAACCCAGTCTGTTGGGCATTATGGGTGGATCAGCGGGAGGTTTGTTGATGGGTGTGGTCATCAATGAGCGTCCAGAGCTATTTAATTGCTGCATTGCGCAGGTTCCTTTCGTGGATGTAGTAACTACGATGCTCGATGACTCTATCCCCCTCACTACCGGAGAATACGAAGAGTGGGGCAATCCAAATAAACGAAGCGACTTTACGTACATGCTGAGCTACTCACCATACGATCAGGTGGCCCCGAAACATTATCCCGCCCTTTTGGTTACCACAGGACTGTACGACAGCCAGGTGCAGTATTGGGAACCAGCCAAGTGGGTGGCCAAGTTGAGGTTGAACCAATTGTCGGACAAACCCATTTATTTGTGGTGCGACATGAACGCCGGGCATGGCGGCGCCTCAGGCCGATTTGAACGCTACCGAGAAATTGCGATGGAATACGCGTTTTTGATTCAATCGATCACCCCTGCGTTACTTGACCAAAAGGCCACATAAATTGAGCACCTTGCTTTCTGCCGTCTTGCTCTCTGCAAACAGTTGGATTTGCCTCAATTGCGACTGGGCGTAGAGCTCCTGCGCTGTGCGCAGTTCGAGCAAACTGATCAAATTTTGTTTGAATTTCTCGTACAACAACGCGGCATTTTCCTTGGCCAGCGTCAAGTTCTCCTCCTCCAAACTGAGTAGCTGAAGCTTAACCATCCATTCGGTTCTGGCTACACTCAATTCGGTGGCAATGGTTCGCTGTTGTTGTTCAAAGGTCAGTTGAGCTGACTCAGCTGCCATACGCGCCATTCGAATGGACCGGCTGGCCTTGAAGCCGCCAAACAATGGCACACTCAGCGTGAAACCATAGGAAATACCTTGGTTCTGATTGCGAAGCAAGAATCCGGCCTGATTCTGACTGAGTGCGTATGCCCCTCCGGCATTGAGCGATAATCGCGGTAAGAAATCAGCTTTGGCGATGGCAATTTGCTCGCGGACGATCGATCGATTGATCTGTTCTGCTTGAACCAAAAGGTTGTTGGCTGCACTCGACTGGTTACCCGCTTGGCGGTCAAGGGTGTAATCGGCGGTGGCAAAATCGCGCCATTCGGGCCAACCCATTAGAAGGGCCAATTGCTCTTGAAGGGGCCTGATCGACTCTTTTAAGGCAATCAGTTCGCCGCGAATTCGATTGACATCAATTTTGCTTTGCAATACTGCGGTTTTGTCACCCAAGCCCGAAGCCAGTTTCTGTTCCACGATGTCCAGTCGGTCGCTGTAAATACGCAGCACTTCCTCGCGCGCTTCCACGCCGCGTCGGGCCGCATGCAATTGCGAATAAACCAGAATGGTCTGTTCAATCACGTCGGCCAGTTGCTGTTTGTAGACTACATCAGCATAGTTTTCCTGCAAAGAGCTCTGTCGAATAATGGAATAGGCCTTAAATCCGTTAAAAAGGGTGTATGATAGCGTGACCGAGGCATTCTGAACGGTGGATACAGCCCCGTTTCGGGCGATGATCCGATTATCAGAAAGCTGTTGACTGACGTCGTTTTTGGATCTATTTAATCCAAGATCTCCTTGAGCGGTAGGCAGTAAGTCAGACACATTGTTCCGGGCCGCCAGCGAACGCATATCTCGGGCCAGGGCGCTGATCTCCACGTTCACGTTTTTCTCCAAGGCCATTTTGATTGCCTCGTCGAGGGTTAAAACCAATTGGGCCCAACCCAGCAAGGGCGATATAAGTACCGCAAGTGAAAAAATCCATTTTTTCATATTTCGCCCTCCTTTTTTCGCTTTGCTTTCGACATCAGTGAATACATGGCCGGAATGACATACAGCGTTAATACCAGCGAAAAAGTAAGACCGCCAACTATGACCACTCCCAAGGGAACCCGACTTTGGGCACCTGCCCCCAACGCCAGCGCAATAGGCAATGCACCTAAGGCTGTGGCCAGCGAGGTCATGAGGATAGGCCTTAGTCGAAGAGCGGCGCCATCGATGGCGGCTTGTATCTTATCCAGACCCTCCGATTTGCGACTGTTGGCAAACTCAACGATGAGAATACCGTTTTTGGTCACCAGTCCAATCAACATAATGATACCAATTTGGCTGAAGATGTTCAGAGAGAGGTCGAATATCCAGAGGGATCCCAATGCTCCAGCCAGTGCCAAGGGCACGGTGATCATGATAATCAGCGGGTCGCGGAAGCTTTCAAATTGAGCCGCCAGGATAAGGTAAATCAGCACCAAAGCCAATGCAAAGGCAAAGCTGGTGTTGGAGGCGCTTTCCACAAAGTCGCGCGAGGTGCCCGTCAGTGAGGTGGTGAAAGATTTGTCTAATACTTCTTCTGAAATACCCTCCAGTTCCTTGATCCCATCGGCAATGGTGAATCCGGGATTCAGACCCGCGCTAATGGTAGCCGCTTTGTATCGATTGTAATGGTAAAGTTGTGGCGGAGCACTCACCTCAGTCAGTTTAACCAAGTTGTCGAGGGTGATTAATTCGCCTGATCGCGTTTTAACCGTGAGTCGGGTTAGGTCAAGCGGCTCGTTTCTGAAACCGCGGTCGAGTTGACCAATTACCTGGTACTGCCGACCATTCATGGTAAAATACCCAAAACGCTGGCCACTTAATCCCAATTGTATCGCCGATGAAATGTCCTGAACCGAGATGCCGAGCTCATTGGCTTTTAGTCGATTGATCTCAATGAGCAATTCGGGCTTATTGAATTTGAGATTGGCATCAACCCCTGATAAAACCTTGCTTTCCCGCGCCTTGTCGAGTATTTCGGGCAAGGCCTTTTTGATCTTCTCAAAATCGTTGTTCTGAATCACAAACTGAACGGGTTGGCCAAAACGGGCGGCACCCACAGAGATCGTTTGATCCTGAATCGCAAAGGATCGACCAAAATTAAAGCGGGCCGCATTTCGACTCACCATATCGACAATCTCCTGTTGACTGCGTTTTCTCTCCTCTGGGTCGGTCAGTACGATTCGGAAAAATCCGGTGTTAGCACTTCCCGAACCCGTGAAAGTAGGCGAAGTTACACTCAACAAGATGTTTTTCTCGGGAATACTGTCATCCAAAAACGAGCCTAATTCGGCCATGTAGGCATCCATAGCATCGAAAGAAGTACCTTCAGGGGCAGATACCGATATGCGAAAGACACTCCGGTCTTCCAACGGCGCCAATTCTTCTGGCAACACGGAAATAAGCCACCCTATAGCCGCGAAACACAGAGCCACCAGCGCGAGTGCCCACCGGCGGCGACGCATAAACGCAGTAAGACTGTTGCGATAGGCCTGATCAAGCCCGGTAAAAAACGGCTCGGTTTTATTGTAAAACCATGTTTTTCGCTGGTGAGAGCGCGCCAGACGCACATTCAAAACCGGGGTTAAGGTCAACGAAACAAATGCCGAGATGAGCACCGCGCCCGCAACGACAATACCAAACTCCCTAAACAGCGCCCCTACAAAACCTTGTAAAAAGATAATGGGCAAAAACACCACAGCCAAGGTCAAACTGGTGGCAATCACCGCAAAATAAATCTCTTCGCTGCCCTCTTTGGCACTTTCATAGGGACCTTTGCCCTCTTCCAGTTTCTTGAAGATGTTTTCCGTTACTACAATACCGTCGTCAACCACCAATCCGGTGGCCAGCACAATGGCCAGCAACGTGAGCACATTTATCGAGAAATCAAATAAATACATGATAAAAAATGCCCCAATAAGCGACACCGGGATGTCTACCAGTGGCCGCAGCGCAATTAGCCAATCCCTGAAGAAGAGGTAGATGATTACCACCACCAGCAAGAAGGCAATCACCAGCGTTTCTTCTACCTCACTGATAGAAGCTTTGATGTATCCTGTTTTGTCGAGGGCAATATCCACCCGGATATCATCGGGAATGTCAGTTTTAATTTTTTCGTAGCGCTTGTAAAACTCATCGGCGATTTCAATGTAGTTGCTGCCGGGTTGTGGAATCAGCGCAAGGGCCACCATGGGAATTCCACTTTCCTTTAAAACGGTTTCTTCGTTTTCTGGCCCAAGGATCGCACTG
>DASUEB010000119.1:0-2996 GCA_036275295.1 Luteibaculaceae bacterium
GCAAAAAAAAGAGGTTGCCTGTACGGTCAACCTCTTTCTAGTACCCGGGGCGGGACTTGAACCCGCACAATCGCAATGATCGCAGGATTTTAAGTCCTGTGTGTCTACCAATTCCACCACCCGGGCGACACAAACTAAAAACCCTCTCGTGAGAGAGGGCTTTGAGCGAGAAACGAGGTTCGAACTCGCGACCTCAACCTTGGCAAGGTTGCGCTCTACCAGCTGAGCTATTCTCGCGTAATGGTGAGTGCAAAAGTAATGGGTTTTTGATTTCTGTCAAGTCTTTTTGCCAAAAATTTATGCCGAACCCATGATTTTTTTGATTTCATTGAGCTTCATCAAGGCCTCAACAGGAGTTAAGGTGTTGATATCGACTTGACTGATCTCTTCTTTGATTTGAATCAAAGTCGGATCATCGAGGGTGAAAAAACTCAGTTGCATGGATTCTTGCGGGTTTCGAACCATTTTTTTGCTGTCGTGATTGCTTTCAAGCGATTTTAATACCTCGTTGGCTCTGCTAATCACCTTGGCCGGCATACCCGCCATTTTGGCCACATGAATTCCAAAACTGTGCTCGCTACCGCCGGGTTGTAGCTTGCGCAAAAAAAGCACGGTGTTATCCAGCTCCTTGACGCTGACATGATGGTTCTTGATCCGATCAAAACTATCGGCCATGTTGTTCAACTCGTGATAGTGGGTGGCAAAAAGGGTCTTGGGTCGAAATTTGCCATTGTTGTGCAGGTACTCTGCTATCGACCAAGCAATCGATATACCGTCGTAAGTACTGGTTCCGCGGCCTATCTCATCGAGCAAGATGAGGCTTCGGTTGCTCAGGTTGTTCAGAATGCTCGCGGTTTCATTCATCTCTACCATGAAAGTCGATTCTCCGCTTGATATGTTATCGCTAGCCCCAACCCGGGTGAAGATTTTGTCGATGAGTCCTATGCGGGCCTGTTCAGCAGGAACATAGCTGCCCATATGCGCCATCAGGCAAATCAAGGCTGTTTGTCGCAAAATGGCCGATTTACCCGACATGTTGGGCCCGGTGATCATAATGATTTGCTGCGTTTCGTTGTCCAGATAGACATCGTTGGCGATGTATTCCTCGCCTGGCGGCAATTGCGATTCAATAACCGGGTGGCGGCCTTGTTTGATATCAATTTGAAAGCTTTCGTCGAGCTCGGGTTTGGTGTATTTCAGAGCGCGCGCGTTTTCAGCAAAACACTGCAACACATCAATTTTGGCAACCAAGGAGCTGTTGAGCTGCATCGGCATGACGTATTCCGATAAAAAGCGGATCAGTTCACTAAAGATTTGCAGCTCAATTTGACTGATCTTGTCCTCAGCTCCCAGAATCTTGGTTTCGTATTCCTTGAGCTCCTCTGTAATGTAGCGCTCGGCATTGACCAAGGTTTGCTTTCGGATCCAGTCGGTTGGAACCTTGTCTTTGTGTGTGTTTCGCACTTCAATGTAGTATCCAAACACATTGTTGTAGGCTATTTTCAGCGAGGGGATGCCGGTGCGTTCGGCTTCTCGCTCTTGGACTTGAATGAGGTAGTCTTTTCCGAGGGTTGAAATATTTTTGTACTCGTCGAGTTCGCTGTTTACTCCGGCTTTGATGAAAGTGCCTTTGCCTGTCGACAGCGGCGCTTCATCCTCGAGCTCGCGTTCGATGCGCTCAATGAGATGCAGGCACGGGTGCAACTGGTCTCCAATGGCCCTCAGGTTTTCGTTGGTACTGTTTTCGAATAGTTGCTTCAATTGAGGAATGCGTTGCAGCGAGCGCTTGAGCTGTACGACCTCTCTGGGACCAATGCGGGCGGTAGCCACTTTGGAGATGAGGCGCTCCAAGTCGCCCATATCGCCAATCAGCTTTTGTACAGCCAAACTGAGGTCGGGATGCGTAACAAACTGCTCTACCAATTGCAGTCGGTCTTGGATCGGGGCGAGGTCTTTGAGCGGGAGGACCATCCATCGTTTCAAGAGTCGAGCTCCCATGGGGGTGTGGGTTTGATCGAGCACATCGATCAGGGTACGAGCATTGGGATGGGGAGAATAGGTCAACTCCAAGTTTCGTATCGTAAACTGATCTAACCAAATGAAGGTGTCTTCTTCGATGCGGGTCAGCTGACTGATGTGCCCAATCTTATGGTGTTGGGTTTCGCCCAGGTAATGCAAGGCCGCTCCCGCGGCTATCACGCCGGCGCTGAGCTGGTCAACCCCAAAGCCCTTAAGCGATTTAACGTCGAAATGCTTGGTGAGCAGTTCATTGGCAAAATCGGGGGTGAAAACCCAATCGTCGAGCTTGAAGGTGAACAGTTTGTCGCCAAAGGCGGTCTGAAATTCTTTGACAAACTGTTTTTGAAAAAGCACCTCCGACGGGCGGAAACTCTGGATGAGTTTGTCGACGTATTCAGCAGTTCCCTGACTGAGATAAAATTCGCCCGTGGTGATGTCCAAAAAGGACACTCCTATGGCCATGCGATCGAAGTGAATGGCGGCTAGGAAATTATTCGATTTATGGTCGATGACCTTATCGCTGAAGGCCACACCTGGGGTAACCAATTCGGTAACCCCTCGTTTGACGATAGTTTTGGTTTCTTTGGGATTTTCAAGTTGGTCGCAAATGGCCACGCGATAACCCGCCTTTACGAGCTTAGGCAGGTATGTTTCGAGGCTGTGGTGGGGAAATCCCGCCAACTCCACGCTGGCTGCGGCACCGTTTTTGCGGGCGGTGAGCACAATGCCCAGCACCTTACTTGCTATGATGGCGTCTTGACTGAAGGTCTCGTAAAAATCGCCAACCCTGAACAGCAACACCGCATCTGGGTACTTGGCTTTGATGCTCAAGTACTGCTTCATAAGTGGGGTTTCGCTAAGCGATTTGGTAGACTGCGACACAACGTTGACTTTAGGGCTTAAAAATAGCGCTTTCCATCTGTTGCCCGAAGATCATTTACCAACAGGTGTTGATTGTTTATTATTTGGCCGAAAGG
>DASUEB010000120.1:0-4242 GCA_036275295.1 Luteibaculaceae bacterium
CATGCCCAACAAACAAGGCCGCGCCATGTTGTACTGCGACCTTAAAACGGGTAAAGTGGCGGTAAAACCAATGGGTCTTCCCGCTCTAGACAATCAGCATCAATACCAGTTGTGGGCATTAATTGACGGCAAACCCGTTGACATGGGTATGATCCCGAACGATATGATCGGGAAAGACCAGCTTGCTATGTTGAAATCAGTGCAAGGTGCTCAAGCCTTCGCGATTACTAGAGAGCCTTTTGGCGGGAAAGCAGAGCCAACCATTGAAGAAATGATAGTGATGGCCAAAGTAGGCTAGTCCATTCACATGATAGGTAAATAAAAAGGGTCAATTCCAATCGGAATTGACCCTTTTTACTTAGACGTCTCGTCTAAGCCAGGCAGCTATACGATTAGCCGTGAGGTTTTAATTCAAAAGAGTTCAAAGTTTTGCCTATTACCAGCGGTATTCGAGTACCAGATTCACCCCGTAGAGAGAGATCAGCTCATTTGGATCAAATACGTAGGCCTGTCGCTGATAATTGAGCGTTACGTTGAATAACCATTTCGGGCCCAAGGTGTGCTGAAGTGTGAGGGCAAAGCGCCGAGAGTTGAGGGTTACCACTTGCCGCTCTTCGCTGGTATTGCTTACCGTTTGATTAGAGAAATCTGGACTGAAGCCAAATCCACCGCTCAATCCAATAAAGTCTTCAGCCGTATTCAGATAACGCCTAGCCAAGAAGATATAAGAGTTGGACGTTCCTGCATCGCCAGGCGTGATAAAGGTTCTTACATTCAGCCAGTAATTGCCAATGTACTTACCAATGGTTCCGGTATACAGAATAACCGAACCATCAGAACCCCGGCCAAACTGCAGTTGACGAAGACCTGCTGAGGCCTCAAAAGCTTTTGGAAGTTTGGTGTATACTTCGGCTCCAAATCGACTGTTTGGGAATAAATCGGTGCCTGAAAAACCGGCATTGAGATAGGCATATACCCCTTTAAAGAGATTGGGATACCAATCGGCCTCCAACTGATGACCTGATTTTTCGAAACGACCGGCGTAATTGTACCTCAGGAAAGCACTTCCCAGTTTTGTGCGTCGGCCGTACTGCAAATAGGCATAATGGGCGGGATCAAACACCCTTTCAAATCGATCTTGGGCGTAGTTAACCGAAATATTGTTTTTCTGCACACTGGTCTTCAGCGATTCAAGCAATTGGAGCCCTTCTTTGTGGGCCGGATCAATGAGCAAAAGCTGACGCAACGAGCTCATGGCGGTTTGTTGTTGCAATAAATTCGCCTCTGCACGGGCTTTTCGGTACAGCAAATCGGTATTCGTTTTCTGTCTTTCCAGCCCCCCCAAACATAAATCCAAGGAAATCTGGTATTTCTCGTCCCAATTTTCTACATCGATCAACGCAACTAGCGCCTCTGTATTGGCTGGCTCAGCACGCAATACCTCAGCCAAATAATATCGAGCTGAATCGCGCTGTCCATCCCAAGCATAAGTGCGCGCAAGAAAAATTTTAATTTCTTGATATTCTGGGCTTTTTGCTAAGGCAGCTCTAAGAATCACTTGGGCTTTTTTTCGCTCGCCATAAAAGGCTTCGTTTCTGCCCAGTTTAAATAGAGCATCGCTATCGAGCAGGGCAGTATCGGTCTGCGCCTGCGAAGGTTGACTGCTCAGACCCAACAACACAAGAAGCAGGGCAGGTATGAGGTGTTGTCTATTTCTTAGACCTAAGCGCATCATAAATAGCTGTTTTTTTGGGTTTAAATTGGGTGGTATCGTCCGCTAGTTCAAGTCCTCTCTGAAGCCAGTATTTGGCCGAATCCAACTGGTTGTTATACAACTCACAATCGATCAAAGCCAAGTACCCGTCGTAATAATTCGGCGATCTTTTGATGGCCTCCTTGAGTTCCTGTCGCGCCTGGGCGTATTTTCCCTCCCAGCTGTAAGTCCGACCAAGCAAAATACGAACATCAGAATAGTTGGGCGATCCGTTTAGGATGTGTTTCAAAATGGCTCTACTTTCCTTGTATTTGCCTGCAAAGGCTAAATCGCGGGCCTTGAAAAATTGATCATCTACGGATAGTTTTTCTATACCGAATTTAACCATCAACGAGGTTTCATTGCTATCCAGCTGGTATGCTCCTTTATAAACCCAAGTTTTAGCAGCTGACATCCAGGCATTGTCTTTGCAAACGCGTTCGTTGGCCGACCGAAAGTCGTCCAGTTTTTTTGCCATCGCAGTCTCTAGCTCACCGTTGTTCATTTTTGACAAAGACAGCCCGTCTTCCATTTCAAAAACAGCACCATCACTCAAAAAATATGTGTTGGAAACGTAGTTGCTCAAATCGCCTTTGTTTCGCATGATACCCTGATTTAAACTCGACTCGAATGAGGTGCTGGTGCTCATCACTCCACCTAACATGGGCAATTTTTCAGGCAGAGGTACCTCGTATTGCTTATTTAAATGGGTCATAAAGGTCATCATAACTTGATGGTGCGATGCCACTCCCTTGAAGCGCATGGGTTTTTTGATCAGCGGCGACCAAATGATAAATGGTACGTGGTATCGGTCGATTGAGCTGCTATGGGGTACCGGAATCATGCGGTGATCGCCCGTGATAACGAAGATGGTTCGCTCAAAGCCCGGAAGTTTTTTGTAGCCGGCGATTAAACTGCGTATGGCGTCATCGGTGTACAAAAGACATTCAAAAATATTTCTGAATTCCTTTTTGATTGGAGTGGGGGCAGGTGATTTCGACTCGTATTTCAGGAATTCTGCTTTATACTTGTCCTCAGGCACCACAAATGGCTCATGCGTAGTTAGTGTCATGAAAATATCAAGGTGCTGTGTGGCCTTTGATTTCACTTTTAACTCCAAAGCCCGCCTAAAGACCTCTTTATCGGGATACCCCCAGCTGAATCCGCCGCTATTGGGCTTCATCTTTACATATGAGCTGGGGAAAGATTCTTCAGATACTAGCTGGTCGATGCCTTGAGCCTCAAGAAAAATATCCTGGTAATCGAAGTTGGCGTTCCCACCATAGAAATAACTCGACTCGTAACCCGCTGTTTTGAGAAGCCTAATCATCGATGTGTGATTGGGCATATCCTGCTTTAGCGACATAAATCCGTCGGTTGCGAGAGGAAGCGAACCCAGCACAGAGGGCAATACTCCGAATGTTCGCCCAGCAGAGCTGATGAAGTTATCCCATTGCAGTCCAGACCCTGCTAAACTGTCTAAAAATGGGGTGAATCCGCCATACATGGCATTGGGTCCGGTAAAACTTTTGCCCAGACCTTCAACAAAAACAAAAACAAGGTTCGGTAAGGTATCTGATTTATTTAGGTAGTCATCGAGCACATCGGGTTGAGCTGTACTGCGTTCAAAAGGGAATTTTTGGTTAAAATTTTGATCTACAACATTCGTTTCCTCGTCTTTTTGAGCGAGGTTTTTGATGAACATAGCAATCGACTTGCTCGCAAAATAGCGGCCTTTGTTTTCAATCGCTAGATATTGATCCTCTGCATCAAATGATTTCCGCTCCAGCTGAATCCATGGTTGAAGCACAATGCTCAGAATCATTCCAATGAACAAGAAACCCGGGAGCCATTTGTTTTTAGAATACCATTTGCCGATGCTGAATTCTATGCTAAATGGCAACAAAAAAAGTCCCGCAAATAAAAGTGCATCCCTCCAATCCATACCAGATGAGGCTAGGACTGTTGTTTTAATATCCTGATAAGAATAACCCCAAAAGTCTACTCCCAACGGTACGGTGGCGGTAACATAATATTGACTCAATGCGGCCAATACAAGCCCTAGAGCAATACCCACAATTATTTTATAAAGTCGGCCAGATGCGAAGGACAAAAAATGAAAAAAGCCAAAAAGGGGCAAAAAAGCCGCGCTGAGTTGAAGTGCAAAAATGAGGTCGCTTGAAACCGCCTGAAGCCAATGATTGGCGTTAATTAATAAAGGCCGGCTGTATTGGAACCACTCGTATGCGCGCAGAACAGTGACAAAGAGGACTATTTGGACAAAAAAACTCAGGTAAACCCGCAAGGGCTCAAAAATAAATTCCTCTAAATAGTGATTGCGGAGCTTCATGTTATGGATGTTCCATCGAAAATACAAGAACTTGGGTAATTTTGCCCAACATTAAGACAAAACAACACGTAATACACATGAAAGCAGAGATTAAAACCGATAAGGGGTTGATGATGGTTGACCTGTATACTACCGATGC
>DASUEB010000121.1:0-2284 GCA_036275295.1 Luteibaculaceae bacterium
CCGCCCATACCAATGATGCGGTGTTTGGGAAGACCTGTAGCTTTATGAGCCAGATAAGTCATGGTATCCATTGGGTTAGATACCACTATAAGGATTACGTTTGGCGAGTGCTGAATCAGTTTAGCGGCAACGTCTTTTACAATACCTGCATTGATATCGATCAATTCTTCACGAGTCATACCTGGCTTGCGAGGAATACCCGAAGTGATCACGGCCACATGACTGCCAGCTGTGGCAGCGTAATCGTTGGTTACCCCATTGATTTGGGTATCAAAACCGTTTAATGAAGCGGTTTGCATTAAGTCCATCGCCTTTCCTTCGGCGAAACCTTCTTTGATGTCAACCAGCACCACTTCTGATGCGAAGTCTTTCATGGCAATGTACTCGGCGCAGCTTGCTCCAACGGCACCAGCCCCTACGATTGAAACTTTCATTGTTATGTGTATTGTGTTATGGAAATGTAATTCGTTGGCGCGAAGGTACTAAAACAAAGTCCTTTGATTCAGCAATTGATCGAACAAAAACTAACAACCCTTGCTTCCCACGGTTGATTGTAGTATAATAGGCGTCGATAATCTGATCTGAAGGTTGAATTATCGATAGCTTTACAAGAATTTTAAGTTAACGGGGCAACCATTTGCGGAGTTGTCGTTAATGCAGTAAGAAACATGTCGGAGATAAGTCAAGAGCTTGAGCAAATCATAGAAGGTTGCGCGCGTAACGACCGAAAGAGTCAGCAGTTGCTTCACAAGAAGTACTACCGTCGATTTATGGCAATATGTCTGCGTTATACCACCAATTTTGATCAAGCAGAAGACATTTTGCAAAACAGTTTCATCAAGATCTTTAACAATATTGAGAAATACAAGTTTGAAGGCAGTTTCGACGGCTGGATGAAACGCATTGTGGTGAACACCGCTATTGACTACTACCGCGGCAGAAAGAACGACTTCATGCTCATGCCTGAGGAAAACGGTCTGGAGCGACTGGAGTTAGTAGACGATGACCCCGATGAGGAAACTGAATATCCATATAGTCCTGCTCAGGTAATGGAAGCCCTCCAAGAGTTGACACCCGCCTACAAAACCGTATTCAACTTGTACGTTATAGAAGATTACTCGCACAAGGAAATTGCCGATATGTTGAATATATCTATTGGCACTTCTAAGTCGAATTTATTGAAGTCGAAGATTAGGTTAAAAAAAATACTGGAAAAAAAATTTGGCATGAAACATGCCGGTTAAGAGATGAAAGAGAACTTTGAATCATTTGTAAAGAAGTCGGTCGACCAATACGATGTTGACTACAATCCAGAGCATTGGACTCGGGTTTCTCAATCGCTTGACAAGCGAGAGGGAGGTTCGGCGAAATGGTTTTGGGGAGGGGCAGCTGTATTGGGTGCACTTGGATTGGTGTGGTTCTTATCGAGCTCCGATGACACTCCACGCTCACCACAACCCGCAGCGCAAATCAAAACAACCGAAAGTCGGATGGCCGCTAAAGCCGAAGACACATCGTCGCCGAAGAAAAACGTACAGACACCCGTGCAGCAGCCTTCCAAAATGGAAGTAGCGTCTATTGAGATAAGCAAACCCAGCAGCATTGCGCCTTTGTCGAGAGCAGAAAGCGAGATTCGCCTGAGCCCCACCCCTGTTCTAACCACCAAAAAAGTGGGCGACAGAACCTTCAACGGCAGCTTTACCATTAGCAGAAGCGTGGGTTGTACCAATGAGCCTTTTGTTTTCAAAGCCGAGACCAACGTACCCGTTTCATATAAATGGAATTTTGGCGATGGAAAAGAGAGCAACCTTCCTACCCCCGCTCACCGTTTCGATAAACCCGGTAGATACAATATTACCCTAACCATGACCTCGGTTTTAGACGGCAAAGTACTCAAGCTCAACGAAGGGGGTGCGGTTACCGTGTACGCAAGCCCTGTTGCTAAATTTAACTTCGACACCGAGGAAAACGCTGGCTTCAAACGCCTGTTGTTCTTGAGCAACCAATCTAGGAACACTACTGGATTTGAATGGTTGGTAAACGGAAAGTACTACAGCGAGGAAAATCCAAAATTGGATGTTTCGAGCAAAGGAAACTATCAAGTCAAGTTGGTCGTTAAAAACGAATTTGGCTGTTACGATACGGCTGTACAAGCTATAGGTATCAACGAAAACTACAATTTACTGGCTCCAACAGCCTTTACTCCAAACGACGACGGCCAGAATGATGAGTTCTTACCTGAGGCACTGAAAGCTAATGATGTGATGTATCGGATGGAAATCAT
>DASUEB010000122.1:0-3379 GCA_036275295.1 Luteibaculaceae bacterium
CGTTACCGATGCGGTTACCATAGATTTCCGCACCAAACCTAACCCCAACGCAGGACTAGACGATAGCACCTGTTCAACCTCATATGCCCTCGCAGCCAATGCCTTAACCGGAAGAATCAGTGGGGTTTGGACCGTTGTTTCAGGTCCGGGCACAGCCGTATTGTCTGATACATTGAGCAGCATTACCACTATTAGCCTCCCCGACAGTGCTTATGGAACCTACACCTTGCGTCGAACGGAGAGCAATCTGGGTTGCCCTAGCGCATCAGACGATATACAGATCACTTTTAGACAGCGACCTATTGCGAATGCCGGAGCGAATCAACCATATTGCGGTTTGATTCAAAACCTCTTCGCCATTCCAAGTGCAGCTTCCTCCTCGCCCTCCTACAGTGCGTCTTGGACGGGGTATACCGGACCAGGAACGGTAGTATTTGCCGATGTTAATGATCCGAACACGGCAGTGACGGCTGATCAATTTGGTTTTTACACTTTTTACTGGACAGAAAACAACAGCATCTGCCCCGCCTCTATCGACTCGGTGCGCATTCAATTGGTAAATCCATCGAGTCCGAATGCGGGTCCAGATGAGCAAATCTGCGGTTTATTGGATACCCTAGGTGCGATACCCAGTTTTGGACAAGGCCTTTGGTTAAACCATCCAAGTAATTCAGGATCGGCTGTTTTTGTAAATCCGGCGGACCCCCAAACCATTGTTTCGGTACCCGACTACGGAAGTTACCGCTTCGATTGGTTGGAAGCCAATAGTCCCTGTTTTGCTAATTCCGACTTTACGATCATCAACTTCAATCAACAACCCTTGGCCAATGCAGGTATCAACAAAGACACTTGCTCGTTGATTGCAAAGTTGGGAGCATTGCCATCGGTGTCAGGCCCTGATTATGTTGGCAGCTGGTCAGGACCCTTGGGGGCTATTTTCAGCGATATACACGATCCCAATGCCACGGTAGATGTGAGTGCACTGGGCTACGGCACCTATACTTTCACATGGACAGAGGTCAACGGAAGCCGCTGCGCCGTGTCAATATCCAGCGTACAGGTTGGTTTTCTTGAGACACCCGTTGCCGATGTAGGAACTTATCCCTCTGAATGGTGTGGCAAGCAACTGCCTTTAGCCGCCATTCCATCGGTGGGAAGTGGGTTTTGGACCAGCACGCCTTCATCGGGAATTAGCATCAGCAACCTACTTGATCCGCAGGCTACTGCAGTTGTGGATAGTTTTGGTACTTACAACCTGACTTGGACCGAGACCAATTTTGGGTTTAACGGTGGCCAGTGTTCAAGCAGTGATAATTTCACCGTTACTTTTTATCCCCAGCCGACTGCCTATGCTGGTCGCGATACAGCTATTTGCGGTGATCAACTTAACCTTACTGGATTTCAGTCGGTGGCTACTTCAAATGTAACATGGACATCTCCTGACGAACCTGTGATTCAATTTTCAGATCGAAACGCCTTAACTACGGATGTTTCTACAGCAGGTGTTTTTGGACTCTTTCAAATCGTTTTCACGGAGACTACGGGTGGTGGATTCTGTGCATCATCAGACACCCTCATCCTCAACCTTGTTCAGCAACCTGTTGCCCATGCGGGTGTGGGTGATTCCGTATGTGGTTTGAGTCATTTTCTGCAAGCCAGTCCCACTGTTGGGAATGGACTTTGGACATCGCTTCAACCCGGGGTAAGTTTCATTCCGGGCCCTGGAGTGGCTCAACCCTCGTTGCTGGTACCCAGCTACGGCGTATACGATTTTGTTTGGCGCGAAGAAAACGGCGCCCCTTGTGTGGCCTCCTTCGACACTGTTCGGGTTGGATTTTTCGACACTCCTCGTCCGCAAGCGGGAATAGACTTCAGTATTTGCGGCGACAGTGCGAGATTGGCGGCAACCTCTGGAGGTTTTGCCGGGGTATGGAGCACCATCAACAAACCCGCAGTTACGTTCTCAAACCCAAACATTTTAGCACCGGTTACCCGTTTGAACCCAGCCGCCTCGTCTGACTACGGTTTGGTGGTATTTAAATACACCGAGAGCAACGAAGATGTTTGTTCGGCCAGCGATGAGGTGTCGGTTATATTTATCGAACAGCCGGTTGCAGAGGCAGGCGTCAATGCCTCGCTGTGTGGCTTAGACATCTATTTAAACGCGGTACCGGGTATAGGAACGGGCAACTGGATTTTTAACGGCCCCGACAGTTTGCTCACTTTCTTCAACAACGCCGCTACACCCAATGCAGAAGCTCGGATGGCGGACTTCGGAACCTACGAGTTCATCCGCTTGGAGCGAAACACGCCGATTTGCCCTGAAGATTCCGACCGCGTGAGCATAACACTTTTTGAACAGCCTGTAGCCTTTGCGGGCAACGATACAGTTACTTGTTCTAGAACCATTAACCTAAGCGCAATAGCTAGCGTTGGAAGTGGACAATGGACACAGGTCGCCGGATTGGGGGTAGCTTCTTTCGCTAACCCAGCCGATCCGCAGAGCCAGGTTACTGTTGATCAACAGGGTAGCTACACATTCCGGTGGACAGAAACCAACGGAACCGTGTGTGCCTCATCCTCAGACGATGTGGTGGTTCTTTTCGAAGATCGACCTCTTGCACAGGCTGGGTTGGATCAGGAAGTGTGTGGGTTGAACACCGTTCTGAGTGCCACCCCATCTGTAGGACTGGGCACTTGGTCGGCCATTGCTGAACCCGGCTGGACCCTCACATTTGGCGATGTAAACGCGCCGAATACAACGCTCTCGTCAAATCGATATGGCACAGCTGTATTGGTCTGGACCGAAATTCAAACCGCTATCTGCGGCGCACAATCAGACACCCTAACGGTGTTGTTTATTGAACAACCTCTGGCTGAAGCAGGCCCGAGTGATTTCCAAATATGTGGCCAAAATCTCAACTTAGAAGCCCAACCTTCCGTTGGTTTCGGGCAATGGTCATTGGTTTCTGGCCCCGTTAATCCAACGATTACCTCACCCTTTACCGCAAGCACGTTACTAACCATTCCAAATGACGGTTTCGGTACTTATGTGTTGAGATGGACCGAAACGAACGCAAGCCCTTGCGTGAGTTCGTTTGACGACGTTGAAGTTACCTTCCATCAGCAGCCGGTGGCCAATGCAGGCTTGGATCAGGAGGTTTGCGGATTGGTGGCAGGCCTTGAAGCCATTCCCTCGGTGGGCGACGGTTTTTGGTTTATTGTGCCAAGCGGAACACAAACGGCGTCGTTCGAAAACTTCGATGCCTCTCAAACCAACGTTACGGTTAATGAGTACGGCACATATGCCTTTGTGTGGGAAGAGCAAAATGGGACGGTTTGTCCTGCCGATAGAAACACCACCATGGTAACCTTCTAC
>DASUEB010000123.1:0-12136 GCA_036275295.1 Luteibaculaceae bacterium
AAGCTCACACCTCTAATTTCAGGTTTCTGAATGATTTTTAGGGTTGTTTTTGAATCGGTGTAAAGTGCGTTATAGACCTTTCCCAAGCGTGATGATTGTTGAAAGACAGCCTCGAGAAGCATGCTGCATCCGGGAACATTCGGCGCGTGTTTCAACAGAACTGCATTTCCCGCTAATAAGGTGGGAATGGCAAAACGAATAACCTGCCAATATGGATAGTTCCAAGGCATGATGCCCAAAATGGCACCCATTCCTTCGTAACTCACTTCTGAAAGGTAATAGTCAGCGGTTATGGTTTTTGTGGCCAAGGCTTCAGGAGCAAATTCGAAAAGTTGCTCCATGGATACCACACATTTTTGTATTTCGGCTCGGGCCTCATGAATGGGTTTTCCCATTTCCACCGTTGCCATCTGGGCGAGCTCCTCTTTGCGCTCGAGCAGTTTCGCCCGAACTTTTTGCAGTTCGTCGACGCGTTGATCCAGCGAAAGCAACCGCCATTCCAAGAAACCCTCATGCGCTTTGTTCAACAGCCCCAACCATTCTCGCTTTTTATGCAAGGGTCGTTCAACTACCAGCTCGCGATTGTAAGGGTTTATGCTTTTGAACAGGGTCATCTAAAATACTTTACCGCCGCAAAGGTAGTGTAATAGGGGGCTTACACCTCTTATTTCTGGGCTATTTGTGCGTTAAATAGCTTGCCGTTGGTTTCACAGTCACACACAACCAATCAATTGGCTTTTTCGTTAGTAATGCCTCGCCGACGATGTGCGTCAGTGAATTGCCGGCTTAGATTTTTCCGAGTGTTGATAAATTCAGTGATATTGCGGCTTTGCTATTTTCCGAAAAAAAAAATCGATATAGATTTGCCGACCAATTTTCACATTACTTTTGAGTGTGGGAAATCCTCGAAAACCTTAACCCGATGAAGACATATAAAGTTAAAGTCCAGTACGAGGCGAAAGATGATTCAGAAATTTTTCGCGAGATTGTTGTTGCAGAAGGCCAAAACCTGGAGCAGGTACACAAGTCCATCGTCAAATCATTCGATTTCGACGGCGATGAGATGGCTTCGTTTTACAAGGCCGATGAGAATTGGGAAAAAGGTCAGGAATTCTCGCTAGAAGACATGGGTGAAGATGGTGAAGACATCGTTCCCATGAAAAAGGCTAAAGTGGAAGAGGTGCTGGCGACTCCGGGAGATAGACTGGTGTATATCTACGACTTCATCAAAATGAGCACTTTTTTGATTGAATTAGAGGAAGTAGGCAAGAAGGCTGAGGGAAAAAAGTACCCCCTTGTGGTGAATTCGGTGGGTGAAATACCCGAAGACACCGACGACGAAGGTCTGGATGAGGATGAAGAAGACGATGTATTCGCAGGAGATCCGGATTTAGCCGAAAGTTATTACACCAAGGTGGGCAAGGGTTCATCGGGCAAGGGCTCGAAAGGCGATGATGATGAGGAAGAAGATTTCTTCGACGATTTTCAGGACGGCTTCGACGATGACGATTACGGCTCAAAGAGCGATTACGACGATTATTTTTAATGCCTGAGCACAGAAAATATGTAATAGCCATAGCAGGTCCAACTGCGGTAGGCAAAACAGAATTGGCCATTCAAATGGCCAATTTTTTTTGCACCGAAGTGATCTCATGCGACTCTCGTCAGTTTTTCAAAGAAATGAACATCGGTACGGCAAAACCCTCGCCGGCTGAACTAGAGAGAGCAAAACATCATTTTATCGGTCACAAAAGCATCAGTGAGACATACACCTGCGGAGATTTTGAAGTGGAAGCACTAGCCTGCCTTGAAAGGATCTTTGAGAACCATAACGTGGCAATTGTGGTAGGAGGTTCGGGACTATACATGAACGCATTGATCAAAGGCATGGACGCATTTCCTCCCGTACAGCTCGACGCGAGGAAAAAGGCCAGGATGATCTATGAAAATCAAGGCTTGGAAGGATTGCAGACTAGGCTGCGCCAACTGGATCCGCTGTATGCGGAAGAGGTGGATATGAACAACAAACAGCGTTTGATGCGCGCCATAGAAGTTTCTTTAAGCACGGGTCGCCCCTTTTCCTCATTCCGAACGGGTGCCAGGCACAATCGTTCTTTTGAGACCATCCTCCTCGGTTTGAACTGTCCCAGAGAGGAACTTTACGCTCGAATCAATGCACGGGTCGACCAAATGATCGCGTCGGGTTTGATTGACGAGGCCAAATCGCTCATTGATCATCGCAGTTCCAACGCACTTCAAACTGTTGGTTACAGCGAATTGTTTAGGTACTTTGACGGCGAAATTGATTTGCCCACGGCGATAGAACTGATCAAACAAAATACCCGTAGATACGCCAAAAGACAACTTACTTGGTTGCGGCGGGAGACGGATGTCCAGTGGTTAGATGTGCCCTTAGACATTGAAGCCACTGCTACATTAATAAAAAAACAAATGGATTTTTAGGGGTTGAATTCTGAGGAATCCATCTCAACCCCTTACTTTTGAGTGCTTATGAAAAATTTTGGCAAGATATTTACCCTAGCAGTGGCCTCAGCATTGGCGGCTTGTTCGGGTTCTGCGAATAAAAACACGGAGAAGGGTGAAGTAAACGTCTATACGCAGCGACACTACGATATCGATAAGAAGGTATTTGAAGACTTCACCCGAGAAACAGGCATTGTCGTTAACGTGGTGACGGCAGGTGCCGATGAGCTTCTGGCGAAGTTAGAGACTGAGGCCGAATTAAGTCCTTGCGACCTATTTATTGCAGTCGACGCGGGTGGCTTGACTCGCGCAAAGGCCAAAGGGCTTCTTCAGGCTTATACTTCTGCTGTTATCGAAAAAAACGTAATGCCAGCCTATCGCGATACTGAGCATTTATGGACCGGATTGACGATGAGATCGCGTGTCATAGCCGTATCTACTGATCTAAAGGTGGCGGAACCGAAAAATTACGAGGATCTTGCATCGCCCATTTACAAGGGCATGATTCTGAGTCGGTCATCTTCCAGCTCATACAATCAAGCCCTGCTCGCCTCGATTATTCATGCCGGCGGATCAGAGACTGCTCAGAATTGGGCGAAAGGGGTTGTGGCCAATTTTGCGCGAGATCCCCAAGGGAATGATCGAGATCAGATCAAAGACATCGCTGCGGGAAAAGGCAAAATAGCCCTCATCAACACCTACTACCTGGGCAAAATGCAAATTTCGGATGATCCCATCGAGAAGTCTGCCCTCGACAAAGTGAGGATAATTGCGCCGAATCAAGATAATAGGGGTGCGCACATCAATGTAAGTGGTGCGGGCATAGCAAAATACGCCAAGAACAAAAGCCAGGCTCAAGCCCTTCTGGACTATCTGGTTAAACCGGAGGTTCAGCGCCAATTTGCCGGTGCCAACCAAGAGTATACCGTTGATGGTTCCTTCACATCTGAAGGCGTTTTAGGAAAACTGGGCAAGTTCAAAGTAGATACCATGCCTCTTCAAATACTCGGCGAGAAGAACCCAGAGGCCATTCAAATCTTTGATCGAGTTGGTTGGAAGTAAGTTTCAATCACCCCAGCACGGATCGGCTAAGCGCTCTTGGTTTTGGCTTGCCCTTCAAGGGTTCTTTGCTATTTTGTTTGGATTGGCTTTTGGCTCCATGGCCATTCACTCGGTTTGGGGCGAGGCTCCGTCTTGGAATACCCTTACCGAGGGATTACTGATTCACATTCTGGGTTCATCGGCGATTTTAGCCGCTGGAGCCTTTGTTGGAACGTCGATAGTGGGACTATCGCTGGCCATTTGGGTGGCGGCAACGCCCAACCGAGGCAAAAGATTTTTCGATTTATTGTTCATTCTGCCGCTGGCCGTGCCTCCGTACGTTTTCGCCTACTCCTATGCCGAGTTGGTTGGTTACGGAGGTTGGTTGGATACTTGGTTTGGCACAACCCTCGATATCAAGAATATCTGGGGGGCTATATTTGTTTTCACATTTACCTTGTTTCCATACGTTTACCTGCCGTGTAGAATTTTCTTGGCGCAGAAAAGCCATTGGTACGAGGTAGGAAGTTCGCTGGGTTTAAGCAGGTATCAGAGCCAATGGCGTTTGATTCGCCCCATGGTATTACCGGTTGCCATGGGAGGAGCACTATTAGCGGTGATGGAAGTACTTAACGACTTTGGGGTTTGCAAGTATTTTGGAATCCCAACGCTTACGGTGGGCATCATGAAAATATGGACGGGATATGGCGACTACGTATCAGCCGTTCGATTGGCCCTGATATTAATGACCTTGGTGGCAGTAATTCTCATATTGCAGCCGTCCCAGAAGGGGAACGATCAACGCCTAGATCGCACTGATGCTAAGGCCGGAAAATACAATGCCCTTGGGGCCTTATTTGCTTCACTGGTCGCCCTTTTGAGTTTACTATTGCCCTTGTCAATCATGATCAAAGGGGTTTGGGCCACAGGGTCAAGGGTATTCGATCACTCGTTTGCTCTAGCCGCATGGCACTCTTGCTCGCTGGCCTGCCTCTCTGCCGCAATTGCCGTTATGGTAGCCTTTGCGATTGAGTTTGGCTTGCGCCACTTCCCCTCTTTTTTAGGCCGAAGAAGTAAAAGCATTGTGTTGTTGTGTTATTCTACGCCTGGAATTATCATTGCTCTTGGTTTACTGCTTCCCATTGTTGGATTGGATCGCTGGATGATTAAGAATCAATGGACAACGGCGGTCATTTCGCAATCTCTAGTCCTTCCCGTCTTGGCTTTAGTTATTCGATATACCTCTGTAGCCGTTAAGAGCGCAGAGTCGGGTTATGCTACAGTTGGGAAGCATGTGCATGAATCGGCTGAGTCACTCGGGGTTCCATTATCTCGATCCGTATTTTCGATTGATTTGCCCTTGCTGAGCCCGGCGTTGATTGCGGGGTTTGTGCTGGTTTTTGTCGACGTTTTAAAGGAACTGCCCATCACCATGATTACCCGACCTTTTAATTATGATACGCTTGCCACTAAGGCCTTTTTTATGGCTAGCGATGAGCGATTGCGCGAATCGGCCAACGCCTCGCTTCTAATCGTTATGGTAAGTGCGCTTGTCTTACTTTTACTCAGCAAAAAATTGATCAACGGTGCTAGTCATTAATCAAGTCAGTAAATCCTTCCAAGGTCCGCCGGTGTTAAAACAGGTGGATTTGCAATTGGGGTCGGGCCAGATTCTGGCTCTTCTGGGCCGCAGTGGTTGCGGGAAGTCGACCTTGCTGCGAATGATTGCCGGTTTTGACCGCCCTGATCAGGGTCAAATCAGTTTGATGGGACAACTGCTGGTCAACGACAATTTTTTTCTGGTTCCTGAACGGCGAAATGTGGGGTTTGTCTTTCAAGACTTGGCCTTGTTTCCGCATCTGAACGTAAGCGAGAACATTGGTTTTGGTCTCAGAGATCGCAGCTCGCGCCAACAAAAAGTGGAGGAAATGTTGGAGCTTTTTCAATTGCAGAGCTTGGCCGGTCAGCCCGTATCGACATTGTCAGGCGGTCAAGCTCAGCGGGTGGCTATTGCGAGGTCATTGGCAATAAATCCAAATTTGCTCTTGCTCGATGAATCATTTAATAGCTTGGATCGGGAATTGCGCTATGAGATAAGACAAGAGGTTAGGGAAGTGCTCAAAAAAAGAGGCACTACAGCCATTTTCGTAACCCATGATGTAGAAGATGCCTTTCAAATGGCCGATGAGTTGGCCGTAATGAACAACGGAGTCATAGTGCAACGAGGCACTCCTGCTGAGGTGTATCGCAACCCAATAAATGGTTTAGTAGCCAGTTTAACAGGATCCATCAACCAATTACACGATGGCGAACAGGTGCGATTTATTCGCCCCGAATCGCTTGTTTTAAAATCCGGTGGTGACTGGAAGATCACCAACAAAGTATTCATGCACGGCTACTATGTCTACACCGTTAATCGGGGTGAACAGGAAATGCATTGCCGTTCGTCTTTGGAATTTTCCGCTGGCGAATGGGTTCAAATGGAATGGTGATGTCGAATAGAAAGGAACATATTTTACAGTGGATTAATGAGTCGCCCAACGATCCCGGGAATTATTACTTGTTGGCATTGGAATTGAGGTCAGAGGGCGATATCAAAGGAGCCATGGAAACTTTTGAGCGTTTGCACTCGAGATTTCCAGATTACCTAGCCCATTATTACCCGTTTGTGGAATTGCTGATTTCGCAGAGCGAAACGAAAAAGGCATTGGAGATGATTGATTTAGGAATCCATGTGGCCCGCGAAGCCAAAAACCAAAAAGCAGAAGGCGAGTTGAAATTTTTGCGCTTAGAATTAGAAGAATGGGATTGACCATTCATACCTATTTTGAAAGTGCTTCCAAGTGAATGAGTATCTTCGACGGAAATACCCATTCTGATGAAAAAAATCTTACTCATTGCACTGGCCCTTTCGGTTAGTGCACCCGGATTTGCCCAGAAAAAGCGAGGCAAAAAGGGCAAAAAACAAGCGGAGGCACCTGCTCCGTCTGCCGACAAAAAGAAGGACATCTCTGGTTTAACCAAGTCAGCTAAGCTGTACAAAGGCCTCTTTGCGGTTTACCAAGATACGCTGACCGGTGAATTGATGTTAAAGCTAGAACCGTCGCAACTCAACAAAGAATATATTTACTTCAGTCAGATAGCCGACGGTGCTAATGCATCCGGTTATTTTAGAGGGAGTTATAGGGGTTCAAAAATATTCAAAGTACAGCGATACTACGATCAAATTGAATTTGTAGTTGAAAATACTTCGTATTACTACGATCCCGCTAATCCATTGAGTAAAGTAGGCAAAGCCAACATAAACAAACCCATTGTACTCACTGAAAAGATCCTCGCACAAGATTCAACGGGTATTCTGATTAAAGCCAATGACCTATTCTTGGGAGAAGGGTTCAATCAGATCAAACCGTCGAGCTTCCCGGGGGCTGGCAATGGATTTAATTTAGGCAGTATCAGCAAGGAACGCAGTCGAGTTAAATCGATCAAAAATTACCCAGCCAATACCGATGTGGTGGTGTCTGTGGCATTCTCCAATCCCTATCCAACCAATTATGGCGATCCAAGCGTTACCGACGCGCGATTTGTGAATGTTGAAATTGTGCACAATCTCATCGAAGTGCCCAACAACGACTATAAACCGCGTCGCGATGACCCCCGCTTGGGTTATTTTATGACTCAACAGGAGAACATGACGGACTTATCGTCTAAACCGTATCACGATATGATTCACCGCTGGCATTTGGTGAAAAAAGATCCTACTGCGGCCTTGTCTGAGCCGGTGGAGCCCATCACATGGTGGATTGAAAATACTACTCCCATCGAATTCAGAGAGACCATTCGTGAAGGCGTGCTTCGGTGGAACCGGGTGTTTGAAAAGGCAGGATTCAAAAATGCGGTTGAGGTAAAAATACAACCTGACGACGCCGATTGGGACGCAGGCGATATTCGATATAACGTATTGCGTTGGACGGCATCTCCTTATCCTCGATTTGGGGGTTACGGACCCAGTTTTGTCAATCCGCGGACCGGTCAAATTCTGGGTGCCGATGTGATGCTCGAGTTTGTGTATTTCAAAAATATTGTAAGCCGATACGATCGCTTTGATAGGGCAGGTTTAGGAGCCATCGATGTGGAGGAGCACACCGAGTTTGACCCAACCCTGTGTCAGGCCGGAGCCGTTATGCAAAATCAATTGGCATTCGGGATGACAAGCATTAAGGCCCGTGAAATGAGTCCAAAAGACAGCGTTGATCTGGTTCGCCAAGCATTAATCCGACTGGTTCTGCATGAGGTGGGACACACCTTGGGTTTGAATCACAACATGAAAGCGAGTTCAGTACTCTCGCCCGCTGAAATAAAAGATAAATCGCGTCTCCGCGATGGATGGTTGAGCAATTCTATTATGGAGTATCCCGCCATCAATAACGCCCTGCGAACCGAGGATCAAACGCTGTTTTACGACGAATTTTGCGGACCGTATGACGATTGGGTAATTGAATATGGATACAGTCCATCGTTAGACAGTGAAACAGATGAGGAAGCCCGTTTACAGCGCATTCTCGCCAGATCATCTGATCCTATGCTGGCATTTGGAAACGATGCCGATGATATGCGAAGCAACGGAAGCGGTATTGACCCTCGGGTTAACATTTACGACTTGAGCAGCGACCCGGTAGCATACGGGGCCGAGCGAATTACTCTGGTAAATGAATTGTTGGCCAAGCTCAAACAAAAGTATACTGTAAGCGGCGACAACTACCACAATTTGCGCATGAGTTACATGGCTTTAACGGGTGAAATCGCCACGCAATTGCGCATCATGACTCGTCAAGTAGGTGGTGTGTATGTAGATCGTTCTTTTGTAGGTACCGAGCGTGCGGGAAGTAAACCTTTGCAACCGGTTCCATATGCGACGCAGAAAGAGGCGATGCGCCAATTAAAATTACATGCATTTGGCAAAACGGCCTTTCAAGAACCTGCGGAACTCTACAACTTTCTCCAGCTTCAGCGCCGTGGCTTCAATTTTGGAGGCAATAACGAAGACCCCCAAATCCACAATAGAATTCTTGCCGTTCAGGCTGATCTTCTCGATCAATTGCTTCATCCTACAGTGATGCTTCGCATATCAGATGCCACGCTGTACGGAAATCAATACAAATTAGACGAGTTTATGACAGACCTCACCAAGTCGATTTTCGAAGAAGATTTGACGGGTAAAGTGACCAGTATTCGTCAGAATTTGCAGGTTCGTTACACCGCCGATCTGATAGAGGTTTTTAAAAGTAAATTTCACGATAATCTGGCTAAGGCCCAGGCTTTGGCACAGCTTACAGCCATCAAAAAACAACAGTCGGCCGGCGTTAGCCCCGATGCCAGTACCAAGGCTCACAGGGCCTATATTGTATACCAAATTAATCAAGCTCTCGAAAACAAGTAGATTGATACCGAATAAAAAAAATCCCGGGCTTTCGTCCGGGATTTTTTTGTTTTTAAGGTGTAGGTTTAGTTTTCTTCTTCTACCTCAAATTCTGTTCTTCTATTTTCTTGATGCTCTTCTTCTGTGCAATCAACTCCGTTAATACAGCCGTTAACAGGTTTTGTTTCTCCAAATCCTCGCGCTTTTAAGCGATCTTTGGGAATACCTTTTTCAATCAAGTAGCTAACCACACTCTGTGCTCTTCGCTGAGAAAGGGCAAGATTGTATGCATCATTGCCTCTAGCATCACAATAGGAACCAATTTGAATGCTTACTTCTGGATTGTCCTGAAGAATTTTAACCAAATTATCCAACTCAACTTTGGCCTCAGGTCTTAGGGTAGCCTTATTGAAATCGTAATAGATATTGTTTAGGGCATATACTCCTTTGAGTTTGCTCAACAACTCCACGTCGAAGGTGTAGAAAACCCCCATTTGCAATGGAAGGGTGCTCACGGCACTTGAATCGGCAAATTGAAGACCTCCCAGGGCGGTAAATTCTTTTTTTGCCCGTCGATTGCCTTGCTCAGACTGAACGAGGTAGTTTACATCTTGTTCAACGGGATAATAAGTTTTGCCATTGATCAAGTAGGGAAGAATCTCGGTATCCCTGCCCACTGCAGTGAGTTTGGTATTTGCCTCCGTAGCCCAGATGCTCTGCCCGTTTTCCTTCCAAAAAGGACGAAGCTCCACAAAGTAGGCGTCGGGAAGTCGTTGATTGTAGTCGAATGCATAAATATCATCAAACCCCAAACCCCCGCGGCGATTGGAGGATATGAATCCAGTTTGCAGTTCATCGTTGAAATAAAGACCAAAATCGTCCTGAGCTGAGTTAAATGGGGTCTTCATATTCTGTACGCGAGTCCAATTTAATCCGTCAAAGTCGGCCATAAAAATATCAAGTCCACCCATGCCAATGTGTCCCATTGAGCTGAAATAGAGTTGATTGTTTTTTACAACGGGGTAGAACTCGTCTTCTGAACTGTTTACCTCAGGACCCAGATTGATGGGAGTTGACCACTGTCCGTTTTGTTTGGTACTCACGTATATATCAAATCCACCTTGGCCTCCCGGTACGTCTGAAACAAAGTACAGTTCAGTGCCCTTGTTGGTCAAGAAGGGGTGTCCAACAGAGTAATTTTCGTTGTTAAAGGCAAATGGAATGGGTTTGCTCCACTTGTTATTCAATCTAATCGAATAATAGATTCCAAGGCGGTTTATGACTTCCTTGGTAGATTTTGTGATTCGGGTTTCGGTGAAATAAATGGTGTCGAGGTTCTCTGAAAAGCACGGTGTGGCTTGGTGATAGTTGGCCTGATCCAACGGAAACGGATAAACCCCCGAAGCCATTTTGTTGCTGTCTAAATTCGCGATAGCGATCTGAAAATAGGGCAATTCAATGTCTCTCGAAAGTCTTTCTCTCTTGTTGCCTAGATTTGGTCGGTTGGTTGAAATGACAAATGCCACGTTGCTCAGCGAGCTCACCCCAAATTCGGAGTATCCCGAGTTGAGGTCTTTGCGGTTAACGAGTAAAAACTGACTCTTCTCGTCGTTCCATTTCATGGCCGAGTCGCAGCTGGCAGTTAATTTTTTGGCCATTTCCACATCCACCCCGGGCAGAATCCCATACCTTGAGAAGATGGTCTTTGCTTTTTCAAACTTTTCATTGGTTTTTAGCATCTGTCCGTAGTTCAGGAGTGCCTTAGCCGATGATTCGTTGTAAGCAAGACTTTTTTCGTACCAGAATTCGGCACGGTTGTAGTCTTTCATATTTCGATAACAGTCGCCTAAGCGCTCGGTCGCAAAAGAAGTGGGTTTGCGTTTAATGGCTTTTGAATAAAATTGAGCGGCTTTGGTATACCGATGCTGTTTGTAATACTCATTCGCAATATGAAGCGAGGTTTGGGCTTGGGTATATCCGAAACCGAAAGTGAGGCACAGTATGATGAGGAATTTGAAGCGCTTCATGATCAATTGTTATAGAAGTAACGTGGATTTTCAGTTAGCTGACGGTTGTTTATGATGCGATAGGCCACCATGATTTCATGCGAACCGTTCTGATAATTCTGCAACATGTTGGTGTTGTAGTCGAATGCATAGCTGAATCTCCAAACTTGTTTATGCACATATTCGGCTATTACCCCAACCGACTCGTTGTTTCGGTAGGAAATACCCGCAGCTAACATACCTCGGTATGAAAGCTTGGCGTTGAGATCAAGTTGATTCTTAATGTTGTTTTGACCGCTGATTTTTGCCAAAGCCGATGGTATAAGAGCCAAATCGGCATTAAGAGGGAAAACGCGACCGGCGAAGATGTAAAAATGCCTGGCTAAAACACCTTCATTGCGTCGGTTAATGCCTGTGTAATTAATCCGTGGCCGAAGGATGTTAAAAGCGGAGACACCTGCGAAATTTCGGGTGTCTTTGTAAAAAACGCCCGCCTTAAAGTCGAATACATCAACAGCCCGGGTAGATGCAGGTATGGCGATCTCATTTGGATCCTGGTAGGTCAGTTCTGATCCATTTAAACTGTTTCTGAACCAACCTGCTCCAAATCCAGCAGAGAACCATTTGTCGTCAGCAATTCGAACTCGACCCGCCAAATTACCCATGACGCCCGTCGTGTTTAATGCTCCCATCTGATCGTCAACAACCTGAAGGCCTAAACCAATTCGCTTGTCCAGAGCCGATCCGTCAAGGGATAAGAAGCTGGTTTGTGGCGAACCGTTGAAACCTACCCATTGTTTGCGGTAGCTACCCATGATTTCTACATAGTCGTTGCTTCCCGCAGCGGCTGGATTGATGATCATCCGGTTAAAAAGGTAGTTAGAGAATCGAATACTTTGCTGTGCCTGTCCCGCAGAGGCGAGGCCAAGGGCTATGCTACAAAGAATATATATTTTTTTCATAGTCCGTTTCTTAGCGTACAATCATTAAGTAACCCGTTTTTTGAATACCCAATTCTGGGATTTCGATGACGTAGAAATAAGCACCATCTTCAAATCCTTCACCATCAAATGCATTGGTGGTGTTGTTGTATCCTTTGGTTTTGAAGATTTCCTTACCCCATCGGTTGAACAACGTAACCGTATTTCGAGGGTAGAATTCTAAGCCCTCCTTAATAACCCAAATG
>DASUEB010000124.1:0-33875 GCA_036275295.1 Luteibaculaceae bacterium
AAGCTTCAGCGAAAGTGATCAAAACCCCGAAGAAATTCGGGGTTTTTTTATGCCCCAAATCGATGGCGCGCGGTATTGTGTTTCTTAAAATGGCCAGGTAATCCCTGTTTTTGCATACTTCATTCCAATCTTATCCCACCGTTGGCCCCGAATGACGACTTGGTTTATGGGGTCCTAAAAAAACACTTGGCCAAGTGCAAATCGCAGGATTGGTGTGTTGGATGCAGGGTTATCAGTAATCGAAAAAAAATGACTAATGGTTATTTTATGAATGTAACTAATTGATTTGAAGGGGATAAATAATTTATACCGAAGTCGATTTGATTATGTTTGTGGTGTAATCGCTATGAGAAAGATCCGATCAGTTTGGTTTAGATTGATTGCTAGTGGGCAAAGTACCGCCCAGAGCTCGGTTGAGCGTAAGAATGTCAGGCTGAGCAATGTGATCTCCTTGTTCATCTTTGTGGTGGCGGGTATTCACGGTATAATTTTTTACGCCGTTGCTACCCCCAGTGCCGCATTGCTCATGATACCCGCCGCTGGTGGGATACTCCTGACCGTTTGGTTAAACAAAAAACTTTACACCCGAGTAGCGCGCGTATGGCTGATTGTTTGGTGTAATGTGTGTGTTATTGTCTTTTGCATGGGCTTCGGCAATGAATCAAAAGTGTACTACGCTCTATTTGCCTTTTCGTTGCTTCCTTGGATGCTGTTTGAGTGGTCGAAGCGATGGATTGCCCTCGTATGCAGTCTGGTAACCGTAGCCAATTTTTATGGCATACAAGAGGCTAACCTCGTTTCGCTTTGGGGCATCGACAAAAGTTCTCAAGAAATGGTGGCCTTTCTGATTAACAATGTCATTTTTATGTTGTTGGGCGGTTTCTTGTATTCTTTTCTCATCCAAAATTTCAAGAATGAAAATAGGATCAGAAGGTCAGTAAAACGATTGCAGAAGGCAGAGAGTCGATTGGTTGCCCTGAGTGCAGAGCAACAACGAACCATTGAGCTGCTGAAGACCCAGGGAGATCGACTGATCAACTTCGCCAAAATCCTCAGTCACAACGTGCGCTCTCACACGGCCAATTTAAAGGGTTTACTGGTTTTATACGGCGATGAATCTCCACAGGGCAGGCGGGATATTGTTGAGATGGCAGAGAAATCAGTTGATGCCCTGGAGGTTACCATCCGAGATATCAATACCGTGATGCAATTTCACCTCGATGGGAACGGTAAAGGACAATCCATACAGATCAAGTCATTCCTGCTGAATTGGATAGAGAGACAGAACGCCGATCGCCTTCGTATCGCTGTTAATTTTCAGATAGATGATCAGGTATTTATTTTCGGTCAGGCACAGTATATGGAATGGATCCTCGATTCGCTGCGCGACAACGCGCTGCAATTTGCCAAAGATCAACATCGGGCCAATATTTTTATGCGAGTAAGACGTATAGACGATCGGTTGGAGATTTGGTTCAAGGATCGGGGCATGGGTGTTGATCTCGACGACAGGCCGCAACGTATATTCGATTTGTATTCCACCTATCATGAAGGCATATCCAATCGCGGATTTGGACTGTATCGCACCAAGAATTTGCTGGAGGCCATGTCGGCTACCATCTCCGTTTACTCCAAACCCAATAGGGGGGTCCTTTTTGTGATGGTTTTTCCGCTCCAATGGAGCAGTCGTCCAACTTCCAATACGGCAGATTAGGAAGTGCAGGTCCAGCTGGGTCTGGGCGCTTGTATCGATTTTGAACCCAAGGCATCTAGGTCGTGGAATGGATGGTTTTGGATCGATCTGAAACGGATAGCACGGCTGGCCATTGACATGGATATGCGAAGAGAACTCCTTTATTTGAACGAGAAAATTTCGTACCTTTGCACCCCCGAAAAGGGTACCACATAACACTCACATTGCATGAAAATCCAACAGGAAAATCTAGACCAACTCAATGCCAAGGTTCATATTGACTTGACCGCCGATGATTACATGGAGAGCTATCAAAAAGCCCTTAAAGATTACGGTAAAAAAGTAGCTCTACCTGGGTTTCGCCCAGGGAAAGTACCTGCGGCTTTGGTGAAAAAAAGGTTTGGAAAAGCGCTCTTGGCTGATGAAATAAACAAGTTGATCAACGATGCACTTACTCAGCATATTGAAACCAACAAACTAGAAGTTCTCGGGAATCCTCTTCCCGCAAACGACGAGTCGAAAGGCGGCGATTGGGACAACCCCTCAGCTTTTTCGTTTAGCTACGAATTGGGCCTCGCACCGGTATTCGATATCCAACTTTCAAAGAAAGACAAAGAGTCGTTCTATATCATAAAAGTTGACGAGGAGATGATCAACCAACAAATCGCTGATCTCGCCCGCCGTTACGGAAAAGTAAGCTCGCCAGAGGTGGCGGGCGATAACGATCTTTTGATTGGAAAACTCACCGAGCTCGACGCCGAAGGAAATGAACTCGAAGGCGGTGTTACTGCGCAAACCACGGTTAGCATTGAGTTTGTTAAAGACGAAGCCACCAAAAAACAATTGGTAGGCGCCAAAATTGGCGATCAATTCAAACTGGATCCCAAAAAACTATCTGAAGACGAGCAAGATTTACTCCGCATGCTTTCGATTACCCGAGAGCAATTGGGCACCATTTCCTCTTCATTTTCCTTCGCAGTTGAAGATGTAAAAGCACTTACACCCGCTGATGTAGACCAAGAATTGTTCGACAAAGTATTTGGCAAAGACCAAATCCAAGATGAAACCGAATTCCGCAGCAAAATCAAAGAACAACTGTCCAGCAGCTTCTTGGCAGAGAGCAATCGCATGTTCAAGCGCGATATCACTGAGTGGTTGCTAAAGCGAACCGAATTGACTTTACCCGATGCTTTCTTGAAAAGATGGATTAAGGCCTCTAACGAGAAACCCATTACCGACGAGCAATTGAACAACGAGTACGAAAGCTTCGCGACAGGACTGAAGTGGCAATTGATTGAGGGGAAATTGTTTAAAGAAGGTGAATTGAAGGTAGAGAATCAAGACCTGATCGATGAGGCAAAAGCCATTATGGCAGCCCAGTTTGCGAGATACGGTGTGCCCATCACCGACGACTCGTTCCTCGTGCAAAGCGCTCAGCGTATGCTAAGCAATCGCGAGGAGATGCGATATGTTTACGAGCAAGTTTCTGAACGCAAAATCATGGACTACATCAAAGGTTCTATTGCCATTGCTGAGAAAGAAGTGAGTATCGACGAATTCCGCAAGCTGGCCTCTAAAGAAGCATAATAGCAGTTAACTGAAATAAAGGAACCGATCCAAGCGATCGGTTTTTTTATGGACTTATCCCGCGAAAAGGATGGTTTTATGCTCCATTGTCATAACCCTTGGCCTTCATTCCGCATGCTTCTATGGTGCTTGTGATTTTGAATTAGGTTTTGCAATGCTTCGGATTTCAGTTTCGTTGTTGAACGATGTCCAAATCATCAGCCACATACCCATGATGGCTGATGACGGGTCACCATTACCCTGCGGATAAAATGGAGCTTTGGTCTAAGGATAAGAAGGATATTGGGTTGGATGTAGTGCCAGAAACCAGTTGGCTTTTGCGACAGTTTGTCAGATGAATGGCAAGGGAATGTTTTTTGCCGATGGATAAAACCATCAATCAAATCAATTAGTAGATTTAACCAACAATTATCAAGATCATGAACTTCGGAAAAGAATTTAGAGATTACGCTGTAAAGCACCAAGGAATAAACAGTATGGTAGTTGATAGCTACATTACCTCGTCCATGACTCCTTACATCATCGAGGAGCGTCAGCTGAATGTGGCTCAGATGGATGTATTCTCCCGTCTCATGATGGATAGAATCATATTTTTGGGAACCGGCATCAATGACCAAGTGGCCAATATCATACAAGCTCAGCTGCTTTTCTTAGAGAGTTTGGACAATCGCAAAGACATCCAAATCTATATGAATTCACCAGGAGGAAGCGTGTATGCCGGTTTGGGTATTTATGACACGATGCAATACATCAATCCCGATGTGGCCACAATTTGTACGGGAATGGCAGCATCGATGGGCGCTGTACTACTTTGCGCCGGAGCAAAAGGAAAACGCACGGCATTGAAGCACTCGAGAATTATGATTCACCAGCCCATGGGTGGAGCTGAGGGGCAAGCTTCGGACATTGAAATTACAGCTCGGGAAATTCAGAAGTTAAAAAAGGAGCTCTATGACATCATCGCCACACACTCTGGACAAACCTATGAGAAGGTTTATGCCGATAGCGATCGCGATTACTGGATGATTGCTCAAGAAGCCAAAGAATACGGAATGATCGATGAGGTATTGGTTCGCAATCCGAAGAATAACGGTTAAAACTTGTCCAACGATATAATCCGAATAGGGGAGGCGCTGCCTCCCTTATTTTTTACCTTTGTGGTATGGCAAAGAAAGAAAACAACGGGGGAGTCAATGAGATTCGATGCTCATTCTGCGGAACGCCAAAATCGCAAACACGCCTTCTAATCGCTGGTATTAGCGGGCATATTTGTGACAATTGCATTGGTCAAGCCGGACAAATTTTGGCGGAAGAACAGCGCGGTTTCGACAAAGCGAAAACGAACGAGAAATTTAATGTTCAGAAGCCCAGTCAGATCAAAACCTACCTCGACGATTATGTAATTGGTCAGGATCAGGCTAAACGGGTACTTGCCGTTGCCGTTTATAACCATTATAAGCGCTTGCTGCACAAATCGGGCAAGGATGAGGTGGAACTGGAGAAATCGAATATCATGTTGGTGGGGCCAACCGGTACGGGTAAAACCCTATTGGCCAAAACCATAGCCAAGATGTTAGATGTTCCTTTTTGTATTGCCGATGCAACGGTTTTGACCGAGGCGGGATATGTGGGTGAGGATGTGGAGAGTGTGCTGACCAGGTTGTTGCAAGCTGCCGATTACGACGTAGCGCGTGCCGAAAAAGGAATTGTTTTTATAGATGAAATTGATAAAATAGCCCGCAAAGGCGATAATGCATCTATTACCCGCGATGTGAGTGGTGAAGGGGTGCAACAGGCGCTTTTGAAGTTGTTGGAAGGTTCGGTAGTGGGAGTTCCACCCCAAGGCGGCAGGAAACATCCGGAACAAAAACTGGTTCAAATCGATACCCGCAATATCTTATTTGTTTGCGGTGGTGCTTTTGCCGATATCGATAAAATCATTAAACGAAGATTGCGCACGGCTGCAGTGGGATATGCCGCTTCAAAAGATGCCCTGCATGTGGAAGATGAAGACCTGATGCAATACATCAGTCCTATGGATCTCAAGTCGTTTGGATTGATTCCGGAGTTAATCGGTAGATTCCCCTCTATTACGTACCTCAACCCCCTAGAGCGTTCTTCGCTGTTGCGGATTTTGACAGAACCCAAGAATGCACTGATCAAGCAATATGTTCGGTTGTTTGAATTGGACAAAATAAAACTGAGCTTCGATAAGGAGGTGCTCGACTTTATTGTTGACAAAGCCATAGAATTTAAGTTGGGTGCAAGGGGTTTGCGAAGTATTTGTGAGGCCATACTCACTCAGGCTATGTTTGATCTGCCCTCGAGTCCCGATGTAAAGGAGTTCAAGGTTAGTTTGACCTACGCCATGGAACAGTTTGGGAAATCGGAATTGAGCAAACTCAGAGTGGCCTGACGTTTAGACGAGCGATAATGTATGAAAACAAAAAAGCCACCCTTCGAGGTGGCTTTTTTGTTGAATAATCTTGTTTAGAAAGGTAGATCGCTGTCGTCGCCATCCATAAAGGCGGTGGTGTCGGGAGCTGGAGCCGGTGCGGCCATAGGAGCTTGAGGTGCGGGGGCATTTTGTCCGCCAAGCATTTCCATTTTCCAAATGCGCAACTCGGTATACCAACGCTGATTGTACTCGCGCGATGAGGCATCGAAGCTCACCTTAACCGATGAACCTACCGGAAAAGATTCGAGTTGACTCGCTTTGTCGTTCCACGCTGAAAAACAAATTTTCTTTGGATATTGATCGGCAGTTTCAATGACAAACTCCCGCTTAGTCCATGGTCCGTTGTTGCCGGATCCAGTCACAGGGTCCATCATCTGAATGATACGTCCGTTTACTTCTAGGCTCATAATCGAAGGGTATTATTAAGAAACAAATTTAACAGCATTGACTCATTTTTGAGACAATGGGTTCAAAAAAACCTAGCTTATTTGAAAAGTTTCGCCCCAATCCTTTAAAAATCTGCAGAGCCGGGTAAGAGGCATTCGAATTGGCTGGTGGCATATTTCTAGTTGGTGAACGAATGGCCTTCTCTCTATCATCGCCCCTCGTCCTTGGAATGTGTAATGCCTGGAGTGAGTGAATTTGCAGGCGGCACGTACCAAATTTTCACAGGCCTGCATGTTTTGGTTGAGGGCTTGAAAAACAAAGGGGCTACCTTTACTTAGGCAGCCCCTGCGGTATGGTTGTTTCTGTATATCGATCGGGATGACTCCATTTTCTGCTCCAGGCAGCGCTGCAGTCATCAAGATCAGTGAGCGATTCGCAAGGGTAAAATGGACGAAGTCCGTCCATTGGCTTTTATCCTTTTAGAACCGAGCGACTGATTACAATCTTTTGAACCTCAGAGGTTCCTTCGTAGATCTGGGTGATTTTGGCATCACGCATCAAACGCTCCACGTGATATTCTTTAACAAAGCCGTATCCACCGTGCACCTGAACAGCTTCAACGGTGGTGTCCATAGCCACTTTCGAGGCAAACAATTTGGCCATACTTCCGCTCAAATCGTAGTCTTCGTGGTTGTCTTTATTCTGTGCAGCTTTAAGGCACAGCAGGCGAGCAGCTTCAATTTGAGTGGCCATATCAGCCAATTTAAATTGAATGGCTTGGTGTTGTGAGATGGGTTTGCCGAAAGCCTGTCTCTCTTTCGAGTAGCCCAAGGCCAATTCGTAGGCGCCTGAGGCTATTCCAAGGGCTTGCGCAGCGATTCCAATGCGGCCACCCGAAAGGGTTTTCATGGCGAATTTGAAACCAAAGCCGTCTTCTCCGATTCGATTGGCTTTAGGAACCTTTACGTCGTTGAAAAGTAGGGTGTGGGTGTCGCTGGCTCTGATGCCCAGTTTGTTTTCCTTAGCACCAACGATGAAACCTTCCATGCCGCGTTCAACGATCAGTGCATTGATCCCTTTGTGACCAGCGGCTGCATCGGTTTGTGCGATTACTAGGTAAGTGGAGGCACTGCTTCCGTTTGTAATCCAGTTTTTGGTTCCATTCAACAAGTAGTAATCGCCCATATCGATAGCGGTGGTGCGCTGTGAAGTGGCGTCAGAACCTGCTTCGGGCTCAGAAAGACAAAAAGCTCCTATTTTCTCGCCTTTGGCAAGAGGAACCAGGTATTTCTGCTTTTGTTCTTCATTTCCAAACGTTTCCAATCCCCAACAAACCAGTGAATTGTTCACTGACATGATCACCGAACACGATGCATCCACTTTGGAGATCTCCTCCATCGCCAAAACATAACTCACCGTATCCATTCCACCGCCCCCGTATTTGGGGTCAACCATCATACCCATGAATCCCAGCTCTGCCATTTGTTTGATTTCATCGGCAGGAAAGCGCTGGTGCTCATCGCGTTCAATAACGCCCGGCTTTAGTACGTTTTGAGCGAATTCGCGCGCTGCGTCACGCACCGCCAATTGCTCCTCTGTGAATTGAAAATTCATATTTCTTTATTTTGTCTTTGCGTGGTGCAAAAGTATAACTTAGGACCGTTCAAGCAGATATAAAAATCACATTAATTGTGGGAATGGCAACGAAAAGTTACACGGTATTAGGACTTATGTCGGGTACCTCTCTAGACGGCTTGGATATGGCGATATGCAGGTTCGATTGGGATGCATCTCGCTGGCATTATCAAATTCTTGCCGCTCAAACTGATTCCCTTCCTCATACCTTAGTGAGCCGAATTCAACATGCAAAAAAAAGCAGGGCGCTGGATTTGATGAGTTTACATGCTCATTTGGGGCAATTTATCGGTGCTTCGGCCCGAAATTTCTTGCAGAATAGCGGTTTTTCATGCGATTTTGTGTGTTCTCACGGTCAGACTATTTTTCATCAACCCGAATTTGGCGTCACTACGCAGATAGGCGACCCAGCTTACATTGCCGCTTTAACAGAACTACCCGTAGTTGCCGATTTCCGATCTGTCGACATTGCCTTGGGCGGAAACGGTGCTCCACTGGTTCCGGTTGGAGATGCATTGCTGTTTCCTTCCTATGATGCATGTGTGAATCTGGGCGGATTTGCCAATCTGAGCTATCCGCAACCCGGAAATGCCGAACCCAGTGCACGGCTGGCTTTCGATTGTTGTCCGTTTAACACCGTTGCCAATTATTTTGCTTCCCAATTGGGAAAACCATTTGACGCATCCGGACACTTGGGTAGCTCCGGACAGGTTATAACTCCGTTGTTGGAAAGGTGGAATTCGCTTGATTTTTACCAAAGAACGGGTCCTAAGTCGCTTGGGACCGAGTGGCTCGAGGAGCATTTTTTGTCGTGTGTATTGGAGCAATGGCAACCTCGCGATTTGCTGAGAACCTTTTATGCGCACGCGGCTTATCAGCTGGGTCGGGCGATACCCAAAACACCGGGTTTGCGTGTATTGGTTACGGGTGGAGGGGCTTATAATACCTTCTTTATTGATCAATTGAAGGCCATGCATCCGGCGTTGGTGTTCGAAATTCCAGATCCCAAGTTGATAGAGTTCAAAGAGGCACTGATTTTTGCATTTCTTGGTGTCCTTCGCTGGCGCAATGAGATTAATGTCTGGAAATCGGTTACTGGCTCCAGCCGAAGTCATAGCGCCGGTGCGATCTATCACCCTTAATCGTCAATCGATTCGATGCCTCGGCGTAATTTCGGGCGATTTGATTTTCAAAACCCTCATCGCTGATGAAGTTCATACGGGTTAAACCGGGGACGGCTCGGGATTATCTTTTTAATTTCGTGCGATTTTTCGAAACCAATGGCGACAGGTACAGAGCAATGGATTTTGGACTTAAAAACTATTCGAGGTAAGTCGGATGTTCGTTTACTTGCGCAACAAATAGTCGATTCCCAAAGCTGGGATATCTGGATTGAATTAATGCAACTGCCCGATAAGCAATTGGCTAGACGCGCGGGCTGGGTTTGGGAGCATGTGGTTGGGAACTTTCCCGATGCTGTTCGTCGAAACGAGCCGAAATTACTTCGCATTATGGCTCAAACCGATGAGCGAGCTGTTCGGCGATCTTGTTTAAAAGCTTTTTCGATGTCTTTACCTAGTGGCGATCAGTTGGGCGAGTTGCTGGAGCTCAGTGCGGCGGAAGCCTTAAATCGATCTGCCTCGTTGGCAGCCCGTGTTTATGCGCTAGAGGTGTTGTTTCAGATTTCCGGGCTGATCCCCGAAGTCAGGGGAGAATTCAAGGCCATTCTCGATCAGTGCTCACGCGAACATGCGCCTTCGATTCGGTCGAGGTGCAAGCGGTATGAGAAAAGCATGGCTACCAGATGGCATAACCAAAAGTAAGCATAGCGCGAGGACTTAGGCCCTTGTATCCTTGGTCGTAAACAGAGAAATCGTGTCGTCTGGGGATATAGAGCGATCCGCTGATCGACGGACTGTTGTATTTGATGCCCACTTGGGTGTCGAGAAATACACGCTTGTTGAAGAAATACCGAAATCCACCTGCTACAAAGGTTTCTACTCGACGAATCCGTTCAAATTGGTCACCTAAGCGGTACTCAAAATACTCGAGTCCATCTTGTTTGAATGCTTCAAAATTATAATCACTGAATCGATACGTCAGAGCGTGGTATCCCACTCCCAAAGCAAGGTAGAGCTTGAGATTTGGGGCAATTCTATTTTCTACAAATTTCAGTTGCAGGTTAATGCCGGCTCCGCGCACCGAATCGCCGGGATCGAAGCCGCGGTTGCGATTCCTTGCCTCCACAAAAAGTTTGGTTTGATAGGAATACCAAACGGGTGAAATCGAAAGCCATTTTTCAATTTTTCCGCCCAATTGAAAATCCACATCGATTCGATACCTGCCAATGAGAAAATCAATAGGTGCTCCCGCTACGCTGAACCGACTCAAAGCCGTAAATGCCTGAGTGCTATCTTGTCCAATTGCATGAATCCCTGAAAGCAAAGAGAAAATGAGGATTATTTTTTTCATGGGACCTTTTCAATTTTACTCAATATGGTCAGGTTTCCGTTCTGGTGGTTAACCTGATAAATACCATCGGTGGCCGAAACTACAAGTATACTGTTTAAGGCAATTAGATCGTTGGCGTCCAAGTTGCCCAAGTATCCCGTTTGTTGTGGATTCGTTGGGTTGGTCAAGGAAAAACGTTTTATGCCGTTGTCGCACACAAAGAGCTCTTTTCCTGCAATGCCCAGGCCCTTGGGATTGGTCATTTCCTGCCGTTTAACCACCAACGGATTTTGGATGTCACTGATGTTCAGCACCTGCAATTCATTTCCGAAACCTCCGCAGGTATTTCCGGAGCGAACGGTTACATAGGCAAAATTGGAGTCAGCCACCACGGGGTCACAGGCCCTGAAATGCTGCACTACCGATTTAAGCAAGGGACTGCCCGGGTTAGAGATGTCTACCAAGTAAACCCCAGTCTCGGCTCCAATTAGGAGCGAATTTTTGTAGGCAAAAACGGTTTCAATATCATCAGACAGCTTCGTTTTACCTCGAGCTTCGATTCCTGAAGGTCCAATTTGGAATGACTGCAAGTTCGAGCGGTCTACGGTGTAGAGGTAATCGCCCGCTATGGCAAATCGAGCTGTTGAGCCCCCTTTGCCATCGATCGTGTACGTTCCTTCACTGCTACCGTCTTTGCTGCAGCTGTAAGCCAGAACCGCGATGGCTGCGGCGGCGATGGCAAGATTCGCTATTCGTTTTACTATTTTCATGAGTAAGGTCTTATTTGCGAGTCCATTCAACAATGATCAAGCTGGCAGGTCGATTTGCCGTACTGAATTCAATAGGAAGAGGTCGGTTGTCAGGCGGACTTAGCTCTGGAAAGGCATTGGGTAGCCTGTTGATTACCTGAACGGAGGGAAGCGATGCGATGTTGATCTGCACCAAGTCGACGGCGTTGTCTGCGTAAAGCAAATCACCTTTCACGGCTACATCAACACAACCCGGAATACGAATAAATCCAACGGCTACCGGCGCCGATGCATTGGAGTTGTTGAAAACGTGTACGCCTTTGAAAGGCTCAACGGCAAAGAGGAATTCCCGGTACAGAAAGATCTTGCCGGTCTCTCGAATGGGCTTCGCAGGCAACATAGAAATCGATTTTTCTAATTCCTCGCGCTCCATAAAAATGGGTTGGTACTCGCTAAAAAAGAGACTATCGGATGGCGGGCCGACAGAGCTTAGCAAAAAGAATAAGCTCACCCAAATGGCAATTCTCATGGCAATAGTTTTATCGAATTTACGGAAATCAAATAACACCCCATGTATAACGCAAAAAATACCGCGCTTAGGGTATAGATCACTAAAAACGTGACCGACAAACCCATCTGCAGTTCGGTGTCTCCTTGCACTGGAGCCTGAATGCTTGTATCCATCAGTTTGTCGGAGCATGATGCGAGGGCGGTAAAAGATTTGACATTAACTTCGCAAAAAATTTACGTATGCGTTTGAAAAGATCAACAGGAGTAGTTGGATTGGTGGGGCTATCGCTCTATCTGGCAGTGGCGTGCTCGGGTTCGGGTCCGGAAAAAGAAAAAACCTCGCATCAGCAAGGTCATCCGGTTGAGTTGGTTGCCTTAATGGGGCGAATGCAAGTTTACGTCAACAAGCTCTATTTTGCGGGGAAAGCTGAAAATAAGGCACTGTTTCAATTTTACCTCCGCGAAATCAACGAGGCGATGGACGAGATTGTGCAGGGCGGGGTTAGCATGGACGGTATGAATGTTTCAGCGAATATGAAAGCTTTTGGAGTTCCCTCCGTTCAAGTCATTGAAAAGCGCATTGGCGCTGAGGGCTTCGTAAATTTTGAGGAGCACTACGCCAACCTCATCACCGCTTGTAATTCATGTCACAAAGTTTCTCAAAGAGGTTATATCGAAATGACTGTTCCTAAAACGCCGGTGTTCGATAATCAAAACTACACCAAAGGGGAGTTTTCGGATATGGCCGTAGATACAGATGGCGATTGATTGGATACGAGCCTATTTGAGATATCGTTGGCGGTCAAAAACGCGTCACGATATTCATTCGCCATTAATTTTCTCTTTGATCGAGGATGTGCTAAGGACATCAAGTACGCCGTCGTGGCAGAGAGAACTGCGCGCTCTGCGCGATCGGCTTAAGGAAGATCTTACGATCATACCTCAACTTGCATTGGGCGCTGGAAGTAAGAATCCCAAACCGGCCAAAACGGTATCCACTTTGCTTAGCGAGGCAACCCAGAAAGAGCGGTATCAGCACTTTTTTTACCGACTGGCCCAATGGAATAAGTCGACAAAAATATTGGAGTTGGGAACCCAACTCGGTGTAACCACATGGGTCTTTGCGCAAGCTGTCGGGCCGGAGGGAAGAGTGGTTTCGATTGAAGGAAATCCGGCGATGATGGCAAAGGCTCGCACGTTGTTGGATCAATGGTCGCAAGTGGAGTTGCTAGAGGGGTCATTCGACGAGGTACTGCCTGATCTGTTGCAAGCTGAGCGTTTTGATTTGATCTATATCGATGGAAATCACACCTATGAGGCCACCGTTCGGTATTTCGACTGGTTGGTGGCGAGCCAAAGAGGGGAGGGGGTATTGATTTTCGACGACATCAATTGGAGTGCAGAAATGCAACGGGCTTGGCGTTACATAGAAAACCACCCTCAAGCCTATTACACGGTTGATTTGTTTCAAGTAGGTTTGGTTTTTCTTTCACCTCAGCTTAAAAAACAGTCGTTTTGTTTGCAATTTTAAACTTGCGGTACATTTGGTCTGTTATATTTGTGGTACATGAAAAAAATCATCGAGTTGGAGCAAATTGCCCGACGCTACACCATTGGTTCTGAAGTAATCCACGCCTTAAAGTCGATTACCCTCGATATCTACAAAAACGAATACGTTGCCCTCATGGGGCCATCGGGTTCTGGGAAGTCGACGCTGATGAATATTTTGGGTTGTTTAGATACCCCAACATCGGGTCGATATATTTTGAATGACCATGATGTGAGTGGATTGGAGGACAATCAGTTGGCGGAAATTAGAAACAAGGAGATCGGCTTTGTTTTTCAGACCTTTAACCTAATGCCTCGATATACCGCGCTCGAGAACGTGGCCTTGCCTCTGATCTATGCGGGTGTTAGCAAGGAGGAGCGCGAGGCGCGAGCCAAAGAGGTTTTGGAGCAGGTTGATTTGGGTAACCGAATGGATCACAAACCCAATGAACTTTCTGGAGGGCAAAGACAGCGTGTGGCTGTTGCGAGAGCCCTTGTCAATAAGCCTTCTATCATCTTGGCTGATGAACCTACGGGTAACTTAGATAGCAAGACGAGCTACGAAATTATGGCGCTTTTCGAAGAGATACACGCGGCTGGTAATACCATCATCATCGTTACCCACGAGGAAGACATCGCGAAACACGCGCATCGCATCGTTAGGGTTAAGGACGGATTGTTGGAGTCAGATGAAATCAATCAGCCCATACGGGTAAATGAGCGTTTACAAGCATGAAAATATACACGAGAAAAGGTGATACCGGCGAAACTTCGCTGATTGGAGGGGTAAGAGTGGGGAAGGACTCGCTGCGCATTGATTCATACGGAACCATCGATGAGTTAAATGCTTTTATAGGCCTGTTGCGAGATCATCTAGCTGATAATCATGAAATTAAAGTACTGATTGAAATTCAGGATCGATTGTTTACACTCGGAAGTCTTTTGGCAGAGGCGCCCGGAGGCAGTCGGATGGAACTTCCACAAATCAAACAATCGGACATTGATTTCCTGGAGCTGGAAATTGATAGGATGGATGAAAAGCTGCCACCCATGAAAAACTTTGTGCTTCCCGGAGGGCATCAGCAGGTGTCTCTGGCCCATGTGTGCCGCACCGTATGCCGAAGAGCTGAGCGCTTGGTCGTTCACTTGGGTAGGGAATACACCATCAACCCCATTATTCCGATGTACCTCAATCGATTGTCAGATTATCTTTTTGTGCTCTCTCGGAAATTGGCCGCTGATCATCAAGTGGTTGAAACACCTTGGAAGCCTAGAATGTAGGTTTGGTAGGTTTTGTTATTTGTACAACGCACCCAACAACTGTTCTTGGGGTCAAGACGGCTGGGTATTATCAAATTCTTAAACGATTTTAAATAAGCCACAGCGGGGTCTTGCAAAATTCACCAAAAAAATTACTTTTGCCACAACTAACTAAACAGGTAAACCCGCTATGTACTGGACTCTAGAGTTAGCATCCTATTTGGAAGACGCGCCATGGCCCGCATCTAAAGACGAATTGATCGATTTCGCAATCCGCACCGGTGCGCCATTAGAAGTTGTTGAAAACCTTCAGGAAATTGAAGATGAAGGCGAAATTTACGAGAGCATCGAGGAGATTTGGCCCGACTACCCGACCAAAGATGATTTCTTCTTCAACGAAGATGAGTATTGATCAACATACATTGTAAGAGACCGCCCCTTTCGGGCGGTTTTTTTTTTTGCCACCGACCACCCTACTACCGCGTGGGGTAGACCATTTACTTTCCCGCCCGGTCTGCTAGTAAAAAGAAGATCAGGGTAGGGAGTTTTGGCAAACACCTCGGTCGATTCATCGCCTTGCTTCATTGTATTCTGCGTAAGGTGGATCGCATACCATCAAAACGATCTCAGCTCGCCTAGTGAAGCGAGGTGTCGATACACCTGGCATGGGCTGACGGATAGGCAGAGATTTTGCTCTGGCGATGCGCTGGTATTTTTCCTTTGCGCAGCGCAGGGAACTTCGGGTTCGCCGCCTCGGGGTGGTTTGGCTTCCATGTGCATTTTCTAAAGCTGTCATGGAGGTTTTTGAGGTCGTAGCTTTACCCAATCTTCGTTTCAAAGGAGTTGATGTGGGTGTACACGGCCGCTTGGGATGTCAAGTTTTGTGCGGTCTGCAATACAAGATCATGCCAAATCGTCACGTGAATTGGTTTTGGCTCGATTTTAGCCAAGCACTAAGAACTTTTTAACACACTAATTGGCTACTTTTGCCACTCTAATTTTGCTTTTCAATGGCTTCTGCAATTCAAGCGCTTCTTAAAAAAATCTTTGGCGACAAAGCCGAAAAAGAACTCAAGGCGGTCATGCCTGTTGTAAATGAGATCAATAAGGTTTTTGAGACCCTCAAAACACTGGATAATGACGCGCTAAGAGCTCGATCACAAGCGCTTAAGGACCAGATCGCCCAGCGAATTGCCCCCAAAGAGGCCGAGGTGAAAGAACTTCGCGATCAGGTTGAGGCCAATCCCGCTATGGAGTTGGATGAAAAAGAACGCATTTACGATCGAATTGACGCCCTAGTTCAAGAAATTGATCAAATCATCGAAGTAGTCCTCGACGAGGTATTGCCTGAGGCTTTTGCCATTGTTAAAGAAACCGCCCGCCGGCTCAAACAAGGCCCCCTAGAAGTTACCGCTACCGAATACGATCGGAACTTGGCACAGCGATACGAACACATTACCCTCTCAGGTGAGAAGGCCATCTGGAATAACAGCTGGCTAGCCGCCGGAACGCCCATCACTTGGGACATGGTGCATTACGATGTGCAGCTCATTGGTGGTTATGCCCTACATAAAGGAAAGGTAGCCGAAATGCAAACCGGAGAGGGAAAAACCCTGGTTTCTACTTTACCCGTATTTTTGAATGCCTTGGCCGGTAAAGGTGTGCACGTGGTTACCGTAAACGACTACTTGGCTCGAAGAGACGCCGAGTGGATGGGACCGCTTCACATGTTCCACGGTCTAACCGTAGATTGTATTGATCGCCATCAACCCAATTCCGACGCCCGTAAACGCGCTTACAAATCAGATATCACCTACGGTACCAACAACGAGTTTGGCTTCGATTACCTGCGCGACAATATGGCTTCTGAGCCAGATAGTCTCGTGCAGCGAAAGCATCACTTTGCCATTGTCGATGAGGTTGACTCGGTATTGATTGACGACGCTCGTACACCCCTTATCATCTCGGGGCCTACTCCCAGAGGAGACCAGCAGGAATTTGATGGCCTCAAGCCAAAGATTGAACAGCTGTTCAACGTTCAAAAGAACTTGGTAAACACCTTGCTATCGGAGGCCAAGCGTTTGCTGGCTAATCATGAAAGTGCCAGCGCGAACAAGGAAGATGTTAAGAACGGAAGTCTCGCCTTGTACAGGGCACACAGAGCTTTGCCGAAAAACAAAGCGCTTATAAAGTTCCTCAGCGAGCCCGGAATTCGTCAGTTGATGCAGAAGACCGAAAATTTCTACATCGCTGAACAAAACAAAAACATGCACATCGTTGATGCAGAGCTATTCTTTGTTATCGACGAGAAAAATAACAACGTTGAACTTACTGAAAAAGGGGTAGAATATCTCTCAGGTAAAGAAGATCCTTCATTCTTTATCCTGCCCGATGTGGGTGCATCGATCGCCGAAATCGAAAAATCGAATGCCTCTGACGCCGAAAAATTGGCCGCCAAAGACACGCTTTTGCGCGATTACGGTCAAAAATCAGAGCGCATTCACACCATCAACCAACTTTTGAAGGCTTACACGCTTTTTGAACGCGACGTGGATTACGTGGTGATGGAAGGCAAGGTTATGATCGTTGACGAGCAGACAGGCCGTATACTAGACGGCCGCCGATATAGCGATGGACTGCATCAGGCAATTGAGTCGAAAGAAAATGTAAAGGTAGAGGCCGCCACGCAGACCTATGCTACCATCACCCTTCAGAATTATTTCCGGATGTACCACAAATTGGCGGGTATGACCGGTACTGCGATCACTGAAGCTACCGAGTTCTGGGACATCTACAAGTTAGATGTAATGGTAATTCCTCCCAATAAACCGGTTCAACGCGTAGACAACGAAGATATCGTTTACAAAACCAAACGCGAGAAGTACAATGGAATCATTGAAGAAGTGATCAAACTTCGCGAAGCGGGTAGACCCGTTCTGGTGGGTACCACATCGGTTGAGGTTTCTGAATTGTTAAGCAGAATGCTGACGCTGCGAAAAATTCCACATCAAGTGCTCAACGCCAAACTTCACCAGAAGGAAGCTGATATTGTGGCCGAAGCAGGAAAAGCAGGAACGGTAACTATTGCTACCAACATGGCCGGAAGGGGTACCGATATCAAGATCAATGATGAGGTTAAACAAGCGGGTGGTCTTGCCATCATCGGTTCAGAAAAACACGACAGCAGACGTGTGGATCGCCAGTTGCGCGGTCGATCTGGACGCCAGGGTGACCCCGGAAGTTCTCAGTTTTACCTTTCGTTGGAAGATGACTTGATGCGCCTATTCGGGTCTGAGCGGGTTGCTAGCATCATGGATAGACTTGGACTCAAGGAAGGAGAGGTTATTCAACACTCCATGATTACTCGCTCTATTGAACGCGCACAGAAAAAAGTAGAGGAGAACAACTTCGGAATACGCAAGCATTTGTTAGAGTACGACGATGTAATGAATGCCCAGCGCGAGGTGATTTACAAACGCCGCCGCCATGCCCTTTTTGGTGAGCGCCTCAGCTTGGATATCGACAACATGTTCTACGAGTCGGCTGCCATAGTATCTAAAGACTTTGTGGAAGCGAAAGATTTTGAAGGTTTCCGTTTGGAAATGATCAAACAGTTTGCCATTGAAACTCCAGTAACTGAGCAGGAATTCCTCAGCCTAGGTGTGCAGCAAGTCACCCAAAAGGTGTTTCATGCCGCGACCGAAGCCTACCGCAAGAAAGCCCTGTTGACCTCAGAAATGGCATTTCCGGTTATTGCCAATGTCTTTGAAAACGAAGGTGCCAAGTTTGAAAATATCTTGATTCCATTCTCCAACGGGATTAAAACCATTCAGATTGCGGCCAATCTGAAACGCGCCTATGACAGCAAAGGCAGAGAAATTCTAGTGGCTCTGGAGAAAAGTGTTGTGCTAAGCTTTATCGATAACGAATGGAAAGAACACCTCAGGGAACTAGACGATTTAAGGACTTCGGTGCGCAATGCCGTTTACGAGCAGAAGGATCCATTGCTTATCTATAAGTTTGAAAGTTACAACTTGTTCAAATCGATGATCACCCGGATGAATTTTGAAATTGTGTCGTTTCTGACACATGCCGGACTTCCTCTTACGGATCAAGCCCAGGCAGCGAACGATGCCCCGAAACGCCAAGAGCCCAAAACCATTGAATCTAAACCCGGCGAGGTTCAAGGTGGTTATAGTTCCCCAAGACCCCCAGCTTACATTGATCCATCAGCGCAACAAGCACCCCTTTCGCGCCGTGAGCGAAGAAAGGCCGGGAAATAAGTCGTTCATCAGTCGATTTTGATTCCCACTCCCAATGACGACTGCATGATGGGGTCGATCTAAATGAGAAATCGAATCTCGGATATCCAATACACCAAACAATGAGCCTCCTCACGAGGCTCATTGTTTTTCCGACCAGTTCCTTACCCCAAATTATGCCTATGAGGGCCGATTTGGGAGAGAACTACAAGCAAAGTAATGATCCCGCAGTTAATGCCCAGTGCCTGCCTGATCAGGGTAGATTCAGAGCGGCGATGTATATCGAAACATGCAGCTTACGCAACAGGTGAAAAGCGGTATGATAATAACAAAAATTGACCGTTCGCGAACTGCGGCAAGAAGCGGTTCCTGCTCTTTCCCGCAACTTGCAACGGAGAGGCAAGGTTGACTTGTTGACCGATGAGGTTATCACAGGCAATGCAGTCCCCCTGTTTTGGCCTTGCGAATTGTGCAAGGTAGGATTTCCTTGTTTTGGGTTGAAAACTTCTTTGAGTCAGGCAATATTCCTGAATGCTACCGGAGTCAATGGTGGGCGATTACCGGCCCGTTACCTCCAATTTTCCGGCTTTTTTGAGGGTCTTTAGGATCAAAGTAAGCACTGCCGCGGCGACGGTAAAATACACCCAGAAATAGTTCAACTGCCATGTACCACTTTCGAAGTAGTTTTTAATCACATTGAGGAATAGAAAGGATACCACAGTGGCCAAAAATCCGCTGTATTCGCGTTTCAGAATATTGCGGATTGAAAAATCCATCTCAGGATCAATCCAACCGCCGAGTTTGGGCCAGAAGGCGGGTACTTTAGCGGCCCAATGGGTGTAGGCCTCGCCAAATTTTTGGCGCATAAAGAACTCCTCGGCAAACATGATTCTTTCGTAGTATAGCCAGTAAAGCAAGCAAGAACAGATGGTAAACCATACATTACCCACATATAAAATGATGCCCAGCCACATAAAAAAATTGCCCAGGTAGAGGGGATGCCTTACCAAACTGTAGATTCCTTTTGTATTGACCGTCTCAGCCACCTGTTCGCGGGTGTTGCGGCCTGAGGTAGCTTTAGGAACGAATCCAATCACCAGAAAACGAATGAACATGCCCAACACGGAAACCGCAAAACATATCAAACTAGCGGATAGATCATTAGCTAGAATAAAGTTTTGTTGGTCGAAGTACAACACCAAAACGGCGAGGGCATACATTACAACCGGTATGTATGATCGGTATCGAAACAGTGTATTGCCAGTTTTGTCGAATTCTTCAATTAAAGCCATGATGATCTGTTGGTCGACAAAACTAACCAAAACTAGCGACTAAAGGATAGGTAATTTCGAGTGTTGCCCAAGTGGGGTATCCTCGGTTCTGATGTAAGCTTATTTCATCCACTTTGGAAATTTATGGTTCACCGCAATTATCTCGCTTCACGCAGGCTGTAGTGCCATCAATTCGACCACGTCTGGCGATCCAGGCTGCGGTAGTGAACTGCCTCGGCTATGTGGGGTGCTTCTATGGTTTCACTGCCGTCCAAGTCGGCAATGGTTCTTCCCACTTTTAAAATCCGATCGTAGGCACGAGCACTGAGGTTGAGTTTATTTATGGCCGTTTTTAGTATGGCCATACCCGCGTCGGTGAGTTGGCAATACCGGGAGATGGTTTTGCTATTGAGTTGGGCATTGCAATGGAATCCGTCGGATTCGTATCGCTTCATCTGGATTTGTCTCGCGTTCCAAACCCGCTGTCTGACCTGTTCGCTTTTTTCGCTGGTCAGCCGGCGCTCAGCCAATTCCTCGAATCGCACCGGGGTGACTTCGAGATGAATGTCGATGCGATCGAGCAAGGGTCCAGAGACCTTGTTGAGGTATTTCTGAACACTTCCTGAAGGGCAGATACATTCTTTTTCGGGATGATTGAAATATCCGCAGGGGCATGGATTCATGGCGGCAATTAACATAAAGCCAGCGGGATATTCAACGGTCATTTTTGCACGGCTAATCGTCACAAATCGATCTTCCAAGGGTTGGCGCATGACCTCGAGGACGGTTCGCTTAAATTCGGGTAATTCATCAAGGAATAGGACCCCATTGTGGGCCAGTGATATTTCGCCCGGCTGCGGAAACCCGCCGCCTCCCACCAGCGCCACATCAGAGATGGTATGATGAGGAGCGCGAAATGGACGTTCTGTGATTAAAGTGCCATTTTTTTTGAGCCGTCCAGCAACCGAGTGAATTTTGGTAGTTTCTAGAGCCTCCGATAAGCTCAAAGGCGGAAGTATCGTTGGTAATCTTTTGGCCAGCATAGTTTTCCCCGAACCCGGAGGACCGATAAGCAGTAGGTTGTGGCCCCCCGCAGCAGCAATTTCAAAGGCTCGTTTTACATTTTCCTGGCCACAAACCTCTGAAAAGTCAACGGTGTAAAGGGGTTCGGGAACATATTGGTCCGTTTCTCGCGGACTTGAATCCATCGCTTGTGCGTGTTCGTCGCACAAAAAATCGATAACTTCCATGAGGTTTTTGGCACCAAAGACTCGAATTTGATCCACAATTCGGGCCTCCTGCTCGTTTTCGGCGGGAAGTATGATGCCTTTAAATCCCAGTTGTTTGGCCAAGAGTGCCATGGGTAAGGCCCCGCGAATTGGACGCAAAAGGCCATTGAGAGATAGCTCGCCCATGATAATAAACTGATCCAAAGTGTGCGGTAGGATCTGCTCAGAGGCTGTTAAAATTCCAAGTGCAATAGGCAGATCAAAGCTGGTACCTTCCTTTTTGATATCGGCTGGAGCGAGATTGATGGTGATTTTTTTGCCGGGAAGACGGAGTCCATTGTTTTTTAAAGCGGCTTCAATGCGAAATAAACTCTCTTTAACGGCCGAATCGGGGAGTCCTACAATCACGGTATTAACCCCCGTGATGACATTGATCTCAATGGTGATCAGTTCGGCATCGACACCTTTAACCGCGCCTCCATAGGTTCTGATAAACATACCTCATTTTTGCTCCAAGGTAGCTGGGCCTGCAAGAGGAGACAAGGCAGAATGATTATAGCGACAGTTTTCGCTCAATGCCATCGATGATGGCATGTATGACTTTAATGTGAATTTCCTGGGCTCTATCGGCGTAATCGCTGTAGGGCGCTCTAATTTCCAAATGGGCCAAATGGGCCAATGCCCCCCCCGATTTTCCAGTCAAAGCAATCACAGTGATACCCATTTCCTTGGCTACTTCGGCAGCCTTACATACATTGGGTGAGTTGCCGCTGGTGCTGATGGCCAGTAAGACATCGCCCGGCTTCCCAATGGCCTCTAGGTATCTTGAAAAAACCGATTCGAAACCGTAGTCATTGGCCACACAAGACAGGTGCGAGGGATCACTCATTGAGATAGCCGGCAAGGCCCTGCGGTCATTGCGGTATCTGCCGCTGAGCTCCTCGGCAAAATGCATGGCATCGCACATCGATCCTCCATTGCCACAACTTAGAATTTTGCCCCCAGCCTGAATTGCCTCACTCATGACGGCGATGGCTTGATCAATCCGATCTAGGTTACCCCCATCCGATACAAAATCGTGTAGTACCTTCTGCGCTTCTATAAAATGATCTCGGGTGCTCTGCATGAAACAAAATTAAAAAGCCCGGTCAAACGAACCGGGCTTTACTGGATTTAATTCCTGTATTATTTCTTCGGATTTACCTCAATGGAGAATTCGATGTTTACATCTTCGCCGAGAATGCCGGCTCCATATGTAATTCCAAAGTCTGATTTTTTGATGGTCAATTTGCCTTCAAAAGCGGCAAAATCGGTTCCAAATGGAGTTTGACCCTCACCGAGGTAGGTGAACGGAAGGTCTACATTCTTGGTAATTCCCTTGATAGTAAGCTGTCCTTTAGCAACCAAACCTTCTTCGGTTTTTTCGATTCGATTTGCGCTGTATGTCATTGTAGGGAATCTGCCTACGTCAAAAAAGTCTGGGTTCATCAGGTGAGTGTCGCGATCCTCATTTCCAGTGTTCACACTTGAAACATCAATAGTGATGTTAAGCGCAGCGTTGGCATAGCCGGTTTCTGGAATGGTAAGTGAACCGTTTACGCGATCAAATTTACCTTTAGAGGTTGCCATAATATGGCGAATCCCGAAGTTCACATAGCTGTGAGTGGTGTCAAGGACATAGGTGCCCGCAGGGAGTAATCCCATATCAACCTTAACCACTTCATCGGCCATTTCAATCTTATTGTGAGCTTGCGTGTCGGGTTTATTGATAGAGTCAACGCGAATGTGTGGTGCGATGATCAAGGCAACGATAGACATCAATTTGATCAAAATGTTCATCGACGGACCTGAGGTATCTTTGAATGGATCTCCAACCGTATCGCCGGTAACTGAAGCCTTGTGTGGCTCAGATTTTTTGTAGTAGATCTGGCCATTGATATCAACCCCTTTTTCGAATGATTTCTTTGCATTGTCCCAAGCGCCACCGGCGTTAGATTGAAACATACCCATAAGAACCCCGCTAACCGTGACACCGGCTAACACACCGCCAAGAACTTCAGGTCCGAAAGTGAATCCAACAAGAACTGGAACAATCAGGGCGATAGCACCAGGAAGAAGCATTTCTCTGATGGATGCACGGGTTGAAATCTCAACGCACTTCTCGTATTCAGGCTTGGCTTTGTATTCCATAATTCCGGGAATTTCACGGAACTGGCGTCTCACTTCGTTTACCATGTCCATAGCAGCGCGTCCAACGGCAGCAATGGCAAGTGACGAGAAGATAAATGGTATCATACCGCCAATAAACAAGCCGGCTAATACGTCTGCTTTGTATATATCAATGGCATCAATTCCAGCTACTCCACAAAAAGCAGCAAACAAAGCAAGGGAAGTTAAGGCAGCAGATGCAATGGCAAATCCTTTACCCGTGGCAGCTGTGGTATTACCAACGGCATCGAGGTTATCGGTGCGGTGGCGAACTTCTTCAGGAAGTTGGCTCATCTCAGCAATACCACCCGCGTTGTCGGCAATAGGACCAAAAGCATCGATAGCAAGCTGCATGGCAGTAGTGGCCATCATACCCGCTGCAGCAATGGCAACACCGTAAAGACCTGCTAACTCGTAAGAGCCATAGATACCCCCAGCGAGAACGATGATAGGAAGCACAGTAGACTCCATACCTACTGATAGTCCACCAATAATATTGGTTGCGTGTCCTGTGGCCGATTGACGCACAATAGACATTACAGGGCGCTTGCCCATGGCGGTGTAATATTCAGTGATGATCGACATCAATGTTCCAACTACTAGACCTAAAGCAATCGCCCAGAATACCTGTAAGTTGGTAAATTCAACGCCGCGAATGCTCATCTTAGCGGGCAACATGTAGGTGCTCAGGAAATAAGAGGCAATACCCGTCAAGGCGATAGAAGACCAGTTACCCAAGTTAAGTGCAGCCTGTACGTTTCCGTTTTCATCTTTAACCCGAACAAACCAGGTGCCGATAATCGAGAAAATTATACCTAAACCTGCGATTACCATCGGAAGTAGGATAGGAGCGATGCCACCAAACTGATCGTCGGAAGCAATTTCTCTTCCCAATACCATGGTAGCTAGAATAGTTGCTACATAAGAACCGAACAAGTCGGCACCCATACCTGCTACGTCACCCACGTTGTCGCCCACGTTGTCGGCGATGGTGGCAGGGTTTCTAACGTCGTCTTCAGGAATACCCGCTTCCACTTTTCCTACTAAATCGGCACCTACGTCGGCTGCTTTGGTGTAGATACCACCGCCTACGCGAGCAAACAAGGCAATAGACTCAGCACCAAGCGAAAAACCAGCCAATACCTCGAGGGCCTTAGCCATTTCCTCGCCGTTAACACTGTGTCCGCCTGAAACAACAAAATAGTTGTAGAAAACGATGAATAGCGATCCAAGACCTAAAACGGCCAAACCGGCAACACCAAGACCCATCACGGTTCCTCCGGTAAAGGATACTTTTAGCGCTTGGGCCAAACTGGTTTTGGCAGCTTGCGTGGTGCGCACATTGGCCTTGGTGGCAATGTTCATGCCAATATAGCCGGCAACCGCTGACGAAACAGCACCGATAATAAATGCTATGGCAATGATTGGACTGCTGTTGGCACCTTCAATGGTTCCCGACCAAGTGAGAAGAACGGCCGCGATAACCACAAAATAGCTCAAAATTTTCCACTCGGCTTTCAAGAAAGCCATTGCGCCGTCAGCGATATATCCCGCTAGTTCGGTCATATTCTTGTCGCCTGCATCTTGTTTCTTGATCCAAGCTGATTTGATAAACATGACCAAAAGCCCTAACAGACCCAGGGCTGGTACAAGGTATAACACAGTAGTTGTAGAATCCATATGATTGTTGAGGTTGTTTTGCGTTTATTTTTGAATGTAAAGGACTTCTTTGACCGCCTTAATGGTTTTTTCAACTGTTGGAGAAGCCTCTTCGATTAAGGTGGTTGCAAAGGCAAAAGGAGTGTCTGATTGCGTCACGCGAACCACAGGGGCATCCAGGTAATCAAATGCATTGCGCTGAACGCGGTAGCTAATTTCGGTAGCAATAGATACTACGGGGAAACTCTCTTCAACGATTACCAGTCGATTGGTTTTTTTGATTGAGGTAAGAATAGTGTCTAAATCAAGTGGCCTGATGGTTCGCAAGTCAATTACTTCGGCTTGAATACCCTCTTTAGCCAACTCCTCAGCGGCTTGCAAAGCCACCTTCATAATTTTGCCAAAAGACACAATGGTAACATCGGTTCCCTCGCGCTTTACATCCGCAAGGCCAATGGGGATCAGGTATTCGCCTTCTGGGATCAGACCCTTATCGCCGTACATGCGCTCGCTCTCCATGACCAAAACAGGGTCATTGTCGCGAATCGCCGCTTTCAACAAACCTTTGGCATCTGCCGGATTGGAGGGGGTAACGATTTTTAATCCCGGAATATGGGCGTACATCGACTCAAAACTCTGTGAGTGTGTGGCTGCCAATTGTCCTGCTGATCCGTTTGGCCCTCTAAATACAATGGGTACATGGAACTGACCACCCGACATCTGCAGCATCTTCGCAGCGTGGTTGATGATTTGGTCAGCCGCCAGAATAGCGAAATTCCAGGTCATGAACTCCACAATCGGACGCAAGCCATTCATAGCTGCACCTACTGCAATGCTGGCAAAACCCAACTCAGCGATAGGCGTATCAATAACCCGTTTTGCGCCAAACTCCTCCAGCATGCCTTTGCTGGCTTTGTAAGCGCCGTTGTATTCGGCAACTTCTTCACCAAGCAAAAACACTCGTTCGTCCCGGCGCATCTCCTCGCTCATGGCCTCGCAGACCGCTTCGCGAAATTGAACTTCTCTCATATCTTAGGGTTTAAGAGGCGACAAAAATAGAAATATCTAGTAGTAAAATAACCGATCCATCGCATTTGAACCATTCTATGCCAAGGCGAGGTGCCCAAAACCCTTTTCAAAGGCCCATTTCAAAGCTTAATCAAGGCAGGTAAGCGGTTTTTATTCACTACTCCGAATGGAGCCATAGTTGATTTCGAGCAATGTGCTATCGTTTTTAAGCGGTATGACACACCGTAGTCTGACAACGGTGTGATATCAAACGTTTGGATGTCACGGCGTGCTCTTGTCGAGAATTTTACCGGCTAACTTTTTCTCTCGTTGCTTGTTTGCTTCTACGTAAAGTGCCCGAAAGTTGCCCTTTCAGCCCCACATTTTACACCCATAGAAATTGAAAATTAGTTAGATTTGCCCGTCACAAACTAAATCACCACGAGATGAAGATACTTGTCTGTATCAGTAAGGCTCCTGACACTACTACCAAGATTGCCTTTACCGATAGCGATACCAAATTTAATGAAGATAAAGTGCAATACATCGTCAATCCTTACGATGAGTGGTATGCACTGGTTAGAGCCCTTGAATTGAAAGAGACACTGGGCGGAACGGTAACGACCATTACGGTTGGAACAGCGGCCGATGAGCCAATCATACGCAAGGCATTTGCCATTGGAGCTGATGAAGGGGTGAGAATTGACGCCAATGCCGAAGACGCATTTTTTGTGGCGCACCAAATTGCAGCCTACGCCAGTCAGATAGGTTTTGACCTTATCCTACTCGGAAAAGAAACCATTGATTACAACGGTTCTCAGGTAGGAGCTATGGTAGCTGAGTTGCTCGATCTTCCTTATGTATCACTGGCTACCAAACTCGATGTCAACGGAACTACAGCCACCTTGGAGCGCGATATCAAAGGAGGCATCGAGGTGCTTGAAGGTTCGCTACCTCTTGTGGTAAGTGCCGCTAAAGGCATGGCCGAACAGCGCATTCCCAACATGAAGGGAATCATGGCAGCTCGCACGAAGCCATTAAATGTTTTGCCTGTTTACAGCAACGATTCACTCACGAAAATTGAGAAATACAGCATGCCGCCTGCTAAAGGGGCCTGCAAGATGATCGATCCAGAAAATATGGACGAGCTAATTAACCTTTTACACAACGAAGCCAAAGTTCTTTAATATGTCGGTACTAGTATTTGTAGAGTCGTCAAACGGCAAAGTAGCAAAAGCGGGTTTTGAAGCCACTTACTACGGAAGTAAATTGGGTCAATCGGTTACCGCTCTGGTTTACGGTCAGATCAGCGACAGCGATTTGGCTGACTTAGGTGCATGCGGTGCCAACCAAGTGGTGGTGGCCAAGAATATCCAAGTGGAAGATTCGCAGCTTTTGAGCAAATTTGTATGTGCACACGCCCAGCAGAGCGGTGCTCAGATCATTGTTTTTTCACACGACACCATTGGAAAAGCAGTTGCCCCAAGAGTTTCGGCGCGTTTGAAAGCCGGTTTAGTGGCTGGCGCGATTGCATTGCCCGAAGCCGATGGAACCATCAAAAAGAATGTGTTCTCAGGAAAAGCGTTTGCTGCCTATAAAATCGATTCGGCTACCAAAGTGATCTCGCTTTTGCCCAATTCTTTAAAAGTAGAACGCGGAAGCGGTACTGCCCAACGAGTAGAGGATACCGCCGACTACGGAACTCCGAAAATTGTGAGCAAGGCCATCAAGAAGGATGCCGGAGACCATATTCCACTTCCTGAGGCTGAAATTGTAGTTTCTGCAGGGCGCGGTTTAAAAGGTCCAGAGAATTGGGGCATGATTGAAGAGCTAGCCAACACCTTAGGTGCAGCAACCGCCTGTTCACGCCCCGTGGCCGACATAGGCTGGAGACCTCACCACGAGCACGTGGGACAAACTGGCGTTGCCATACGTCCAAACCTGTACTTCGCCATCGGTATTTCAGGTGCTATTCAGCACCTAGCTGGGGTGAATGGTTCGAAGGTAATGGTGGCTATTAACACCGATCCAGAGGCTCCTTTTTTTAAGGCGGCCGACTACGGTATTGTAGGCGATGCATTCCAAGTTGTGCCCAAACTTATTGACGCTGCAAAGCGCTTTAAGGCGAGCAACAACTAAGCTATTTTCATATCTTTGTATAATCGGGGTCGTTCAAAAGTTCAGTTTCTGGCACGACCCCGCTTATTTTTATGGAAAAAATAAAGCTGAACATTGTTGGCTTAAGTTACAGCCAAACCCAATCTGGCGCTTATGCCTTGCTTTTGGCGGAAGAATTCGGTAGCAGACGGCTTCCCATTGTAATTGGCAGCAACGAGGCTCAGGCCATTGCCATTGAGCTCGAAAAAATGAGCCCTACCAGGCCATTAACTCATGATCTATTCAAACGCTTCGCTCAAGTTTTTGAAGTAGACATCAAAGAAATTGTAATCTACAACCTTGTTGAAGGTGTCTTCTTCGCCAAAATGCTTTGTGTAAGTGGAGATAGGGTAGAAGAGATTGATGCCAGAACCTCTGATGCTATCGCGATTGCGGTGCGTTTTAATGCTCCCATCTACACCTATGAATTCATCCTTGGTTCTGCAGGAATTGTCTTGGAAGATGAAAAAGACCAAGCTCCCGCGCTACAAGAGGTAGAAGAAGAGAACTCCACCTCTCTCGATGAGCTCGAACAACAGCTCGAAGAAGCCCTGATGAATGAAGATTACGAGCGAGCATCCCGAATTCGCGACGAAATAAACCGGAGAAAATCAGGCTAACCATTATGCGCGCTTACCACCAACTCCTTCAACATATTCTAGACACCGGTATTGATAAGTCCGATAGAACCGGAACGGGCACCCGATCGGTTTTTGGTTATCAGATGCGATTTAATTTGCAAGAGGGCTTTCCTATGGTAACTACTAAGAAGTTGCACTTGCGCAGTATTATTCACGAGTTGCTGTGGTTTCTCAAAGGCGATACAAATATCAAATACCTTAAAGACAACGGAGTGGGTATTTGGGATGAGTGGGCCGATGATCAGGGCAACTTGGGTCCTGTTTACGGTTATCAATGGCGCAGTTGGCCAACTCCAGATGGGCAATCCATCGATCAAATAACTCAACTAATACAAGGACTAAAAAACAATCCAAACAGCCGGCGTCACATTGTCAGTGCCTGGAATGTGGCCGATGTAAACCATATGGCATTGCCGCCCTGTCACTGCCTATTTCAATTTTATGTGGCGAATGGTACACTGAGTTGTCAACTTTACCAACGCAGCGCTGATGTTTTTCTGGGCGTGCCTTTTAATATCGCTTCATATGCTTTATTGACTCATATGGTGGCTCAGGTTTGTGACTTACAGGTGGGTGATTTCATTCATACCTTTGGCGATGCTCATTTGTATAGCAATCACTTTGAACAAGCCAGACTTCAGCTGAGCCGGGATCCATTTCCCCTTCCTACCTTGGAGCTGAATCCAAACATCAACGACATCTTCGAGTTCACATTCGACGACATTAAAATTTCGAATTATCAATCTCACCCCCACATCAAAGCGGAGGTAGCCGTTTAAACTTTTTTCATGGCCATTAATCTTATTGTAGCAGCTAGCCGTAACGGTGTCATCGGAGTTAATAACGAAATGCCTTGGCACTTACCCGACGATTATAAGTATTTCCGAAAGGTTACCATGGGGCATCCAATTATCATGGGGCGTAAGACCTTTCAATCCATTGGAAAACCTTTACAAGGACGAACCAATATCATTGTGAGCTCAAACTTTGAGGCTGAAGGCATAGAAGTAGTTAAAAGCCTTGAAAAGGCAATTTCACGTGCATTTGAGATCGATGAGCATCCCTTTATCATTGGAGGAGCTACCGTATACAATGAGGCGTATCATTTGGTCGATAAAATTTATCACACACAGGTGGACGCTGATTTGGAAGGCGACGCCTTTTTTCAGTACCCGGATCCCAGCGAATGGAACTGCTCGTTCGAAGAGTTTCATCCCAAGGATGACAAACATCCGTACAGTTTTACCTTCAGGATATTCGACAGAGTTTAATTAGAGTATCTCGGCTACCGTTTCGAGGCGAACTCCACGTGACCCTTTTATTAGGATATGATGGTGTTCAATGGGGTGAGTTTTAAGGTGTGCGATGAGCGACTGGGTATCGGGGAAAAACCGGTCTGACCCCTCTGCAACCTGCATAAAATGCTCACCCACAAAGTAACACGGAATGCCCGTTTCTTTCACTTGCTCTACTAAGGCACTGTGGTAGTGCTGCGACTCGTGCCCTAACTCAAACATGTCACCCAAGATCAGGTGCTTTGGACTTACTTCGAGACGAGCAAAATTGCCAACAGACAACTCCATGCTGCTCGGATTGGCGTTATATGCGTCTAGATAAAGATCGTTAAGAACTGTTTTTTTGTACTGAGAGCGATTGTTCGAAGGGGTGTAATCGGCAATGGCACGGGCTATTTTTTGAAGCGGAACCTCAAAATAACTCCCTATGCACACGGCTGCCATGATGTTGTCAAAATTGTAACCGCCTACCAGCTGAGAGCTTATTCGCGTGGTACCTTCTACCGTGGTCACCTCTGCTTGCACAAAAGGAGCACTGGCGAGCATTTTTCCTTGGCAAAAGTCCTCATCGCCGGTGCCGAAGTAAATAACCCGGTCGTAAGCCGGAATACCCAGCACTTCCGCATTATTTCGATTCATGAAGAGAACACCATTTTTATCGGCTACGTGTTCGTAAAGTCCTTTCTTGGTGTAAATGATATTCTCAAATGAGCCAAAACCCTCCAGATGCGCCCGGCCCACATTGGTCACTAATCCAAAATCGGGATCGGAAATTTTGCACAGTTCGGCTATTTCTCCTTTGTGGTTGGCTCCCATTTCAATTACCGCAAAATCGTGATCTTCCGTAATAGAAAGCAGGGTTAGTGGCACCCCAATGTGGTTGTTTAAATTGCCCTGAGTAGCCAGGGTGGGGTATTGCGAACTGAGTACCTGGAATATCAATTCTTTTGATGTTGTTTTGCCGTTGGTACCCGTGATGCCAATAACCACGGTATCTAATTGGTCTCGGTGATACCGCGCCAATTGCTGAAGTGCGCTTAACACATCAGCAACCTCAATGATTCTCGGGTCTTTCACTCCTATGGCTTCATCAACGATCACCTTGTGTGCACCTTGCTCCAAGGCCGTTAAGGCAAGTTGGTTCCCATTGAAGTTAGGACCTTTCAGCGCAAAATAGAGTTGACCTTTTTTGAGGGTTCGCGTATCGGTTGAAACACCGTTTGATTCTTGGAAGAATCTATAGAGTTGTTGGATGTTCATGCAAAAAAAAACCTCGGATATTTCCGAGGTTTCAAATATAGGTAAAGGGGTATTATTTTCTTCGTTTTGCTCCCAATTGTGTTGGTTCGCCTAAGCGGTCCATAACGCAGCGGAAACCTATTTTAGAAGACGAACGGCGCTCATCAAGGTACCTTCTGGTAGCAGGGCTTACGTAATAAGCGCGGTCGAACCAAGATGCACCTTTGTATACCCGAACGCGATTGTCGAGAAGTGAGGTGTTGTTCCAGTTGTAAACCGACTCTTTTGTTTTGTAGCTTTCCTTGTCGTTGAACTTATTAGACGAATAGATATCACCGTCTAGGTAATCAATGTTGTTGGCTACTTTGTAGTTGGTTCTGCGTGTGTTTTCCTCAATCTTAACATCGCGGTATTTGTTTTGTCCAGGCACGTTGTATGCGTGATCAGAAATACCGTCTAGCAGAAGAGGCGAGATAACGGTTTCGCTGTCTTTGATCAGGTCGATGGCTTCTTGGATTTTTTCATTAGCGGCATCGCGCTGGCGTTTGTTGTTGAGGTCAACGGCCTCAGTCGCTAAGGTAGCAAGGCTGGCCAACAATTGAGTTTCTTCTGGTACAATGGCTATGCTGGTTGCTGCAGCATCGGCTTCTGCGGCGGCTTTGAAATCAGTGATGAATTCCGCTACATCATCAATATTGTATTCAACCTTGTCCAATTTGTCATCGCGACCACCTTCGCTGTTCAAGACGGGTGTTCTGTAAACGTTACCGCGGTAGGCACGGAATTCGGTTACATCTTCGCTGGTAAGTGGGCGGTAAACATCCAAAGTCCACTCGCTTACATTACCCCCCATGCTGTACAAACCGTAATCGTTGGGGAAGTATTTTTTTACAGGGGCGGTGATATCGGCACCGTCGTTCAAAGCACCAGCAACGCCCATCATGTCGCCGCGTCCGCGCATGAAGTTGTCGCGGATGTCGCCCAAGTAGTTTCCAGTGCGCTGATCGTTGCGGATAAAGTTACCTGTCCAAGGATAAATTTTGCGGTTTTCGATGCGCTCGTTGAAGCTTTCACCGATTAAGGCAAGAGCTGCATATTCCCACTCAGCTTCAGTTGGGAGGCGATAGTTGGGTAATAGAATACCATCTTCGATCATCACATTGCGTGTCTCCTGATCGGGCGCATAACTTGGAACTCCCTCTTTGCGTTTGCCGGTTTCGTATTGCCCAGCAAGGTATGCATCGGTAGAGAAATTGTCATCGTTCAATTGGGCGGGGTTTCTTTCGAACAAACCTTCGCGGATGAGAATCGTTTCGTTGGTGCGATCGGTTCTCCACTTGCAATAGTTATTCGCCTGAATCCAGCTCACACCGACAACAGGATATTCTCTGTATGCTGGGTAGCGGAGGTAGTAGTTAACGTAGTTTTCGTTGTACGAAAGTTTTTCCCTCCAACAGTTGGTATCTGGAAGTGCGTTGGTATATACTTCGGGGAAATCGTTGCCGTAAACACGACGTATCCAATAGAGATACTCGCACCATGAAAAGTTGGTTACCTCGGTTTCATCCATGTAAAAACTGGACACGGTTACCTTGCGAGGCTCGTTGTTCCACTCGTAGTTCACATTGTCACTTTCTGAGCGACCCATCACAAATGATCCCCCTTCTACAAAAACCAGACCGGGACCAGTTTCCTGCTCCGTGAAGTCTACGCGCTCAAAACCACCGCTTTCGGTGTCGTTATATGGCGTACCCGTTGTACTTGACACGTCCTTGCTGCAAGATGCAAAAACAAGACCCGAGGCCAAAATCAAGGAGCCGATAGCTCTGTTGGATATATTAACTGACAATTTCATAGGCGAATCGATTGCAAATGCGAAGTTAAAACAATTTCAATAACTAGAAAGAAGGGCAACTTATTGTGCGGAACTTCCGTTTCGAGGGTCGGCAGTCGAATTGGAAGGTCAAGCTCACTTCGTGTGAACCTTGCGACTTGGTCGTTAATCTTGAAACTGTAACATCGTAGCTGTAGCCAAATCGGGTCACACCCGCCTGGATACCGGCCAAAATAACAAAGGCATCCTTGTTTCTGTACCAGATACCGCCCACAATAGGTCCTTTGGTTCCGTAGAGACCGAAAAACAACTGCTTGAAGTCGGCTTGTTGTTGATACATAATATTAGGACTGATGAACGAGGATCCGGCTGAGCCGTATTTTGAATCTCTTAATTTGAGTTTGGCTCCAGCGTGGGCAGTGAATTTGATGGGTAACTTGCTAGCACCAATGATCAGCGATTCATTTGGCTCGGTGAGGTGGTGAAAGGCAACACCCATATATACTTTTTCGCTGTAACCCATAAGTCCACCTGCGAAATCTACACCTGAAGCTCTACCCCCGCGCGGATTATCTTGAGTTGAATAAATAAACCCTCGTCGGTCGTCGATTTGATCTCCAAAGGTGAGCTTCGACCAGTCGAGCTTGCGCTCGAAGTATCCCACCTCTGCACCTGCGCGAATGGCAAAAGATCTACTCAGGTTGATCTGGTAGGCGTACTGAGCCGTTACCCGGGTAAGGGTTAGGGTTCCTTCACCCGCACGGTCGTTAAGTACTTGTAAACCAACACCGCCA
>DASUEB010000125.1:0-28363 GCA_036275295.1 Luteibaculaceae bacterium
GAAGCCACTGGGGTTGGCCATGATTGCGCCTACGGTGGGGGTTGCGGTTTGGCTCTTAGCAAGAAGCTGGTCTGATTTTGAGGAGCGAATGCACAATCTGGCAGTATGTTGCTGGATTGCAGCGAATTCTATTTGGATGACTGGCGAATTTTTCGAGGTGGAATCGGCTCGAACCTTGGCCGCCATCGCTTTTGGATTGGGGTTGTGCTCTATTGGTAGGTTCTACATTGCGAAAATCCTGCTGTGGTGGCGACAAAGGGAGTTGTAATGGGCTTTATCGGTTGTCGGTAAGCAGGTTGGTTGGCAGCAGTTTTCAGTGCTGGTGGGTCAGCGATGTGTGTCTGTGCCAGGCAAAAAAAATGGTCATTCGCGGGAATGACCATGGTAGGATGTTGATGAGGTTTTGTATCAATGGTGATGACCGCCTTCGCCGTGTACGTGTCCGTGGGCTAGCTCGTCGGCATCGGCCTCGCGAATGGCGATGATTTCTCCGGTGAATGCTAGTGTTTTGTCGGCAAGCGGATGGTTGAAGTCCATGGTAACGGTGTTTTCTTTAATCTCGCGCACTTCGCCGCGAAGTCGGTTTCCGTGGTTATCTTGCATGTGAATGACACCACCCAGCACCAATTCGGGGATCGGATTGCCGTCGACGATGAAGGTTTCCATGGGAATCTCCACTACGTCTTCAGGGATAGAAAAACCGTAGCCCTCTTCGGGTTGAACGGTGAACTGATAGTTATCGCCTACTTTAAGGCCTTCCAATTGCCTTTCGAAGCCCGGGATCATCTGTCCGGCGCCGTAGAGAAACAGCAAGGGCTGTCCGGCTGGGCTTTGGTCAACTAGATTTCCGTCGACCGTAAGCTGGTAGCTCAAGGTTACGACTTTGTTTTGGTTAATGGTCATGATTTTTGTGTTGTGCCTTGCTGGCGAATACGACACAAAGGTAGGTAACATTTGTGGAACGAACTACCCCCGGCTATGAGGTCTGGTATTTTCGCCTTAAGCTACATTCTTGAATTCCAATGCCCTTGGGCCATTGATAATTTCTATATTTGGACCGATGGAATTTTCAGCGAAACAAATAGCCGACTTACTTGGTGGTCAGGTGGTTGGTGATCCCGAATCACGGGTAACCCGACTAGCTAAGATCGAGGAGGCTCAGCAGGGAGCGCTTTCTTTTTTGGCCAACCCTAAATATACTGAGTTTATATACCGAACACAAGCCAGTATTGTCATCGTTTCAGCTTCGTTTACACCGGAGCAATCGCTGCCTGAGCAACTTACATTGATCAAGGTTCCCGATGCGTACCAGAGTTTTGCCCGTTTGCTTGAGGTTTACAGTACACTGCGCAAACGAAAAGCGGGCATTGAACAACCTAGCTTTGTCCATCCTTCGGCTTCGTTGGGAGCCGACTGCTACCTGGGGGCTTTTTCATATATCGATGAGGGATCGGTGATTGGGGCTCAAACCATCATACACCCTCAAGTGCGAATTGGTCAGCGGGTTACCATTGGTGCCAATTGCGAGATTCATTCGGGTGTTGTTATCTACGACGAGTGCGTCATAGGCGATCACGTAGTAATTCACGCCAATACAGTGATTGGGGCTGATGGATTTGGCTTTGCACCCAACAGCGAGAACCAATACAACAAAGTGCCTCAGATTGGAAACGTAATTCTCGAAGATCGGGTTGAGGTGGGAGCCAATACAACCATTGATCGAGCCACGCTGGGCTCAACCATCATCAGAAAAGGGGTTAAGCTCGACAACTTGATCCAAGTGGCCCACAACGTGGAGATAGGAGAAAATACGGTTATCGCCGCTCAAACCGGTATCGCAGGGTCAACCAAAATAGGCAAAAACTGCATGATAGGCGGTCAAGTGGGCATTGTAGGTCATTTAACCATTGCCGATGAGGTCAAAATTGCCGCTCAGAGTGGTGTTGGTCAGAGTGTGTTGGAGAAAGGAGCCGTGTTACAAGGCAGTCCGGCTTTCGCCGTGGGCGATTACAAACGATCATATGTGATGTTCAAAAAATTGCCATCCATACACCAGACGCTCACAAACCTGGAAAACGAAATACAACAGATTCAACAAAAAATACAGGGATGACCACCAAACAGCAGACCTTACAGAATGAAATAACCCTTTCCGGAATCGGATTACACACCGGCGAGAAGGTAAATTTGACACTCAAACCGGCTCCTATAGATCACGGATATAAATTTAAGCGAATAGACCTGGAAAGTCAACCCATCATTGAAGCATCGGTTGATTATGTGGTGAGCACCCAACGGGGCACTACGCTAGAGAAAAACGGCGCCCGGGTGTACACTACCGAACACCTGTTGGCAGCGGTATATGCCTTGCACCTCGACAATGTGCTTATTGAACTCGACGGACCAGAAGTGCCCATCATGGACGGAAGTGCCATGCCATTTCTGGAGGCCATTGAAAAAGCGGGTTTGATTGAGCAAGATGCCGAAGCGCGCTATTTTACCCTTACCGAAAACATTACTTTTGAAGATACTGAACGCGGTATTGAAATGCTAGCTGTGCCCACAGAAGGGCAGGAATACCGCATTACCGTAATGGTCGATTTTAAATCACCGGTGCTGGGTACCCAGCACGCCTCGATGTACCGACTTGAAGATTTCAAAGCAGAAATAGCGCCTTGTCGCACCTTCGTGTTTTTAAAGGAGTTGGAGCAACTGGCCAAAGCGGGTTTGATCAAAGGCGGTGATCTAGACAACGCCATTGTGCTGGTGGAACGCAGCAATGTTCCCCAAGAGGAGCTCGACAACTTAGCGGCCCTGCTGGGTAAAAAGCACTCAGGTATCAAGGTAGAGGGAATGGGTGTCCTCAACACGGTGAAGCTCAAATTTGAGAACGAGCCCGCAAGGCACAAACTGCTTGATATAGTAGGCGATTTGGCGCTTTTGGGCTGCCGTATCAAAGGCCATATTTTAGCTGCCCGTCCGGGTCACGGAGGAAATGTTGCTTTTTGTAAGCTGCTGAAAGAAAAGATGAAGGCCCAACAGGGTGTAAAGCATTTCGACCTCACGCAAACGGTATTCGACTGCAATCAAATTGCCGCCATGCTCCCGCACCGCTATCCATTCCTGCTGGTTGACCGGGTGATCGAACTCACAGACGAAACCATTACCGGAGTAAAAAACGTCACCTTTAACGAGCCGCATTTTACGGGACATTTTCCCAACAACCCGGTCATGCCAGGTGTGTTGCAAATTGAGGCCATGGCTCAAGTGGGAGGGATATTCGCTCTTTCCAAAGTCGATGATCCTGAATTATACACCACCTATTTCATGAAAATCGACAAGGTGAAGTTCAAACAAAAGGTATTGCCTGGCGATACGGTGGTATTTCACCTGCGTCTGTTGACCCCCATTCGCAGAGGCATTGTCAACATGGCGGGCATTGCTTACGTGCAAGGAAAAGAAGTAATGGAGGCCGAAATGATGGCCTTGGTAACAAAAGATAAAGCATGACCTCAGGAGCGAATATTCACAAAGGGGCCAAAATAGGTCAGGGCACCACCGTTGAGCCTTTTGCCACGGTATACGGCGATGTGGTGATAGGCGATAATTGTTGGATTGGACCGGGTGCCGTTATCATGGATGGTACGCGCATAGGCCACAACTGCAAAATTTTTCCTGGCGCCGTTATCGGTGCCATTCCACAAGATCTCAAATTCCGCGGCGAATATACCACGGCTGTTATTGGCAATAACACCACCATTCGCGAGCACGTAACCATAAACCGGGGTACATCCGATCGACTCACCACATCGGTTGGCGATCATTGCCTGATCATGGCCTATGTGCACTTGGGTCACGATACCGTGGTTGGGAACCACGTGGTGATCGCTAACTCGGTCAATCTGGCCGGACATGTAACCATCGAAGATTGGGTGGTCCTGGAGGGTTTGGTGGCTGTACAGCAATTTGTAACCATCGGTTCGCATGCGTTTATTGCCGGTGCCAGTTTGGTGCGCAAAAACGTGCCCCCTTATATCAAGGCCGCTCGTGAGCCCCTCTCATACGTGGGAGTGAATACAATCGGTTTGAAGAGACGCGGGTTCTCTGATCAGGCCATTCTAAACATTGAAGACATCTACCGAGCCATCTACGTGCACAACACCAATGTCACCAAGGCCCTGCAAATTGTCGATCTGGAAATGCCGAATTCTCCAGAGAAAAATCACATTCTCGATTTTATTCGATCCAGCGAGAAGGGAATCATCAGGGGGGTATCGTAAATGAGACTTTGGTCTACCGACCTGGGTAAAAGGTACAATCAGCAGTGGATTTTTCGCCATTTGAACTTGTCTTGTGAAGTAGGAGAGGTGATTGGCATTGTGGGCGGAAATGGCTCTGGCAAATCGACGCTACTCAAATGCCTGATGGGATTTGAGCGCACCAGCGAGGGCGAACTTGGCTTTGATCACAAAGGCACACTAAAACCAGAACAACTCTTCACGGTTTCGTCGGTGTGTGCACCTTACCAAAGCCTGTACGAAGAACTTACCTTGGAGGAGTGTTTTGATTTACACAGGAGTTTCAAGCCCATGCGAGTTCAGCACTACAAGGATTTTCGCGAGTTGATACAACTATCCCAAATCGACAAAAAACCGCTCAGGCAGTTCTCCTCGGGTATGCGGCAACGCGTTAAGCTGGCGTTGGCATTTCTAACGGAATCGCCCCTGCTGTTTATCGATGAGCCCACGTCAAACTTAGACCGCCAAGCTATTCAGTGGTTTGCAGATCTGTTTCAAGCCCAACAATCAAATCGAATTGTGTTCGTGGCCTCCAATCACAATGCCGATGAGCTTATTGGCGTTACTCAAACCATCGATGTGCAACAGCTCAAATAGAATGTATGATTAAAATAATCTCACCAGCCAAGCAACTTTGCATTCACAAAGTGGGCAATGCCGATACCGATGAGGGTTTGCAACTGTCGGATCAGGTAATTGATCTCCATTTATCTGAAGCACAAGAACAGGCTCTGCACAAATTTGTGGTGGGACATTTTACCGTTCCGGAGTATTACGCCTTTCATTTTCCCAACGACGATCTATCGCTTAATCCGGTGTGCCGCTTTGCCACCCAGATTTTTCAAGACCCTGACGACTTGCTCAACCAAAGCCGAAACATGGCTACGTGGTTGAACGAATGTTCAGAACACCCCAATATCAAAGGTGGAGATCTGTTCGTAGTTTACTTCGATGCCATTGAGGTGGAGCAAATGCGCACCCAAGCCATTGGCATCTACAAAATTGAGTCGAAGGACTGGATCTTCACCGCTGAGTCGCACAATTCGTCGTGGAGTCTGGATTGGGTCAAAGGCATCTACCCCGAGAAATTGGACAAGGGTTGTTTGATCATCAACGACAATGCCAATGGCGGATTTAAAGTTTGTGTGCACGACAAACTGAGCAGTGCAAAATATTGGCGCGACGATTTCTTGAAAATAAGGCCATTGGCGACCTCCTTTTACCTGACTCAAAACGTGCTAACGGTGGCCAAAAATTTCGTTACACAGCAACTTCCTGAGGATTTTGAGGTGAGCAAGGCTGATCAGATTGACTTGCTCAACAAGTCGGTGGCCTATTTTAAAACTTCCGATCGATTTCAGGAGCAAGAATTTGCGCAATCGGTATTTCAGAATGAAGAAGTAGCGGAGCGCTTTAAACAATTTAGCCGAGAATCCCTTGAGGATCAAGACGCGTTGTTTCACGACTTCGACATCAATGCGTCGGCGGTGAAAAAACAATCGAAGATTTTCAAGAGTGTGCTAAAACTCGATAAGAATTTTCACATCTACATTCACGGCAACAAAGAGCTCATTGAAAAAGGGGTGGATGAACAGGGTAGAAAATTCTATAAAATTTATTACACCGAAGAGACCTGATAAGGACTACCGCGTTATCAGACAAAGTGTACATTTGCACTCAAATTTATAAATTCCCATGGCAACTACTGCTGACATCAAAAACGGACTGTGCATCAAGTTTAACGGTGACCTGTACATCATTACCGAGTTCTTGCATGTGAAACCGGGAAAAGGCCCTGCCTTTGTTCGCACTAAATTAAAGCACGTAACCACCGGGCGGGTAATCGACAATACCTTCAACTCGGGTGTAAAAATAGAGCCGGTGCGTATCGAGCGCCGCGAATATCAGTTTTTGTACAAAGACGAAAACGGCTTTAACTTCATGAATCTAGAGGATTTTGAACAAATTTCAATTCCTGAGGCCATGGTTGACAACGCCGATTTGATGAAAGAAGAGGCCGTATGCCAAATTCTTTTCCACGCCGAGGAGGAAACGCCTTTATTGGTTGATCTGCCTCAAACGGTGGTTTTGGAAGTGACTTACTCAGAGCCCGGTATTAAAGGTGATACCGCAACCAATACCTTGAAACCGGCTACGTTAGAGACGGGTGCGGAAATCAGAGTTCCGCTATTTGTCAATGTGGGCGACCTCATCAAGGTAGATACCCGCGACCGATCCTATGTAGAACGGGTTAAAGCATAAAACTACAAAGGCTGCCCAATTGCTGGGACAGCCTTTTTTCTTGTCCTCCGAGCAAAGCGCCACAAAGCTTGAATATAGGTAACCTTTCTGCACATGAAATTCGCTCAAACTCTACGATTATCGGATGTAGCTCAAAGCCTGGGATGCCGCTGGGTGGGTGATCCCAACTTTCCCATTACCGGTATTAATGAAATTCACCGTGTAGAGGAAGGTGATATTTGCTTTGTAGATCACCCCAAATACTACCAGAAAGCACTCAACAGCAGGGCTACAACCATCATCATTGATCAAGAGGTCGATTGCCCTCCGGGAAAAGCCCTGATTATTTCGCCAACGCCTTTCTTGCATTTCAACGAGCTCACCCGTCGCCATAGGCCGTTTGAGCCATTTCCAACCGAACCCCAAGCGCAGATTGGCCGCGGTTCGGTGGTAATGCCCCATGTCACCCTCGATCAGCGAGTAGTTATTGGAGAGGATTGCATTATTTTTCCGGGTGTGGTGATCTACGGCGATGTAGTGATTGGCGATAGAGTCATTATCCACGCCAATGCGGTTATTGGCGGCGATGCCTTCTACTATAATCGAAAAGAGGGGGCTTACAAAAAAATGCACAGCTGCGGCCGTGTGATCATCGGCAATGACGTTGAAATTGGTGCAGGCACAACGATTGACCGCGGGGTTACTGCCGATACCATTATCGGTTCAGGTACCAAAATCGACAATCAATGCCAGGTAGCTCATGATACGGTCATCGGAGAACATTGTCTTATCGCAGCCCAATCGGCCATTGCCGGTTGCACCACCATTGGAAACAGGGTGATCATTTGGGGACAGGTTGCGATCATCAGCGGAATTGAAATTGGCGATGGTGCTGAGATCCTGGCTCAATCGGGCGTAGGCAGAAGTTTAGAGGGCGGCAAGCGCTACTTTGGTTCACCTGCCGAAGAGGCGCGTACCAAGATGCGCGAAATGGCGGCTGTAAAGCGACTCGCCGAAGGGAAAAATGGATAGCCTCATCCATAACCTTTCGCGGTTATATCGGCGCCAATGCGATCCGTTTACGCTTGTGTTTTTTCGCGGCTGTTGGGCGAGTGAAACAGCTCAATGGCCACAAATGCCGCAGTAAAACTCCAAAAAGGTATGCTTGCCTTGTCGGTGTCGAGGTAGTTATTTAACACGCCGTGCACGTAGTAGGTGATCAAACCCAACAAAAGGGTCATAATCAAGGTGCGCTTGCTTTTATCAGCTCGATCAACACTAATGTAGAGCTTAACAGCGGTGTGAATGACCACTCCAATCAAAATAATCATGATGAGCGATCCTATCAGCCCAGTTTCGGCCAAGGGGCCGAGGTATTCGCTATGGGCATTACCACCATCGCCTGAGTTGGTTGAAATAATGGTTCGGTCGGCCGAGCTTTGGTAGGGAGCGTATTGAAACTGGTACGTGCCCGGGCCAAATCCAAAAACGGGCTTGTCTAAAAACATTCGCCAAGCGCAATTCCAGCGGTTCAATCGCTCGAGGTTCGAGGCATCGGTTGATATATTCGAAACTGATTCTACGTGCTCGCTGAGGTTTTCTGACGAGTCCTGGCGGTTTTTCTCTAGGTTTTGGATGATCACATCCTTGTAAACAAAGAATGACATGATGGCAATTCCCAAGCCGAGCAACACAAATCGAAAATTGATCCGAAAATACAAGATCACAAACACACCAGCAGCGGCAATGAGGCTCAGCCAAGCAGCTCGGGTGTACGATAAAATCAAACCAACCGCCAGTATCAAGGTGATAACCAGCAAAACGATGCGCCCATTGAAAGAGTAATTTCCAGCAATGAGCAGACCCAGAACTACCGGAAAATACATCGCCAAGAGGGCCCCGTAAGAGGTGTGATCGTTGAAGAAGGGAGTCATGGCCCAGTGCGCCGCCTCGGCACTGAAATCGTTTTGGGCGTGGATGGTAATGGTATAACCCACCACCACACAAAGCGATATCATGTACAACCACAAGAAAGTCCGAATGGCCCTATAATCCTTGAAGATCTGGGTAGTAATGAAATACATAACCACTACAAACCACAGGCGAGCCGTGAGGAATTTATAGCTTACTACCGGCATTTCACTCAGATACGATGTAATGGCCAACCAAGCCAGATGGGCGTAAATGACCAGTGAGATGGGATGTTTAAAAATTTTGGGGTCGATGGGGTTTCGACGAATGGTCTCCAGCAAAAACAACAACATTAAACCAATCAGAATCGGTTCGGTGGGAACATAAAGCCCTACGCCTTCAATGGCTAATTGGTCGAGGTTGATGCTCAATGGGGTGGCTAACACCACAAAGTACACCAGCTTGTCGTAGTGATTAAAGGCCAGCCAGGCGAACAAAAGCGCAACGGGAATAAGGCCTGCGAAATAAAATTCAAAGGCCACCGCAATCGCGTTAAGCAGCGCAAAGGCTGCTCCGCAGATCCAGAAATAATATGATTTACGCTCGGGAAGCAACCTCTGCCTTTTCGGTAAACAGGAAGAACACTACGCTGAATAAAACCGAGGCAAATACGGCGGTAAACACAATGAGCCAGCGCACCGGATAGTGCTTTTTATCGGCTTGCTCGGGATATACCACCAAGTTGAGGTAGGTTAGCTCCTTGCGTATGTCGTTTAAAGCTGTTTGATGTTGCTCCATGAGTTTGTTGTAGAACTCATTGGCTAATTCGTGCTGCTCATATAATTTTTTGAACGCCCCACCTTTGGCGATAAGGTTATCAAGCGTTCGTTTGGCCTGGTTGTAGGCCTCTGAGCCCTGCTTTCCCGATGCTGCCAATCGATACAAGCCCCTTGTAGCTTCTTGGGTTTGCATTTCGTACTCCAGCAAACCATCCTCCTGGCGCATGCGGTTTAGTGCTCGATCGAGCGAATCCAGCCGCACCTCTTGCTCATTGAGTTGTCGGAGGGTCATATTGACAATTTCCTCCGATTTCTCGCGCTGCAGCTGTCTAGCTTTCAGGTTAACCAACTTCAACAACTCGGAGGTCATTTCGTAGGCCAGTTTCGGACTTTCGTCTTCTACCACGGCCTCAACCGCTTCGTACTTGGTTTTACGGAAGGTAAATCGACTGTTGTACTCGTTAATCACATAAAATCGACTGGCGGGTTCGTTCTCCGCTATTTCGTAGTGCTTGTAGAGATCAAATTTTTTGATGATAGAATCGCGTATGTCACTGCTTTCAAATAGTTGCAGTAATTGCTCGGTTCTGCTCTCATCGCTGTATTCACTTATGTTCGATGGATATGCTACCGCGGTTGATTTAAATCGGGGTTTGATAAAGGTCTCACTCGAGAAGATCGCGGCTAAGATACCCGCAACGACAGCCAGAGCTGCGATAAGCATCAGTCGCTTGCGAACAATGCGAACCAGCTCAGAAAAAGAAAATTCGTTTCCCATGGTTTGATGGGTGAAAGGTTTTTAGTTGGACACGAAAGTATACAATTTTTCGGGTGCTAGGAACCTGCTTTGTTCTGCAGCAGGGCAAACAGCGCCGATATTTTCAACATGCCCAAAAGCAGAGCCAGCGCCCCGCCAATGGCACACATGATCGCCACCTTCAACGCAATACCCAGGTGTGGTATTGTTGACTGAATGACAAAAGCGGAAAGAAATAACAAAATCCCGTAAAATAAGGTCCTTGAAACCATTCGCCAGCCAATGTCAACCTTGACAAATTTGCGTGCTAGGATCATTTGAGCAATGGCGGTCACACCTTGGGTTATCAGTGAGGAAATGGCAGCACCTAAGGCCTGGTGTCTCGGTATAAGAATCAGATTCAAACCAATGTTGAGGCTAACGCCTGCAATGGCCATCCGATTTAGCCATTTTAAATTGCCATTGGCCGTTAACAAGGTGCCAAATATGTAGGTAATTGAAATGGGGATCAAACTGAGGATGAGCCATTGAAAAACCACCGCCGATTCGTTGACTTTCTCCGTGTACAACATCGATATGATATCGAGCGAGAAGGAGAAACATATCACGCCCGCCAGCATCGCGCCACTCAGCAACATATTAAACGATGTCTCCATGAGTCCTTGTACGGCTTCGTTGCGTTTTAGCATGCTCGAAAACATAGGAAGCAATAGGGTGGAGAACAAAAAGGCAATCATATTCGCCGAGTCCAACAGTCGATAGCCATGCGCATAAATGCCCGATTCAATGGCGCCTGAGGTGCCGGGGAGCATTCGCTCGAGCATGACCGAATCGGCGCGGTTGTAGAAGGTCATCAACAGCACTAAGATGGCATACGGCAGGCTTTTTCTGATGATGATGCGCGAGAAGTGGTATCGAAAAACAAAACGAACCCGACCTACTTTTCGGAATATTATGGCTATGACTACCGCCGCAACAATGGCATAAGCCAAGGTTTGGGTCAGCACAAAACTTCTGATGGTAAGCAGGTGGTACTCGTCGTTGGTGGCAATCAAAATCCCACAGAAAATAATCATAAGGAAACGATCGAGCACCGATACAATGCTGTCGTACTTAAAGAGTTGTAATCCAGCTAGATTACTTCTGAGGTAAAGTACTAAATATACGAAAAATTGATTGATTAACAGCCAAAAAAGCAACTCCCAGTTGTCTTTGTGGTATCCCAGCATAATAGCAAAGGTGCCCGCCACGGCGATATACACCACACCCAGTATGAGTTTGAGCGTGAACAGAGCGCTAAAGTGTTTTTTAACCAGGAATTGGTAGCGGCTAATATTGCGGTTGTTGTAGTTGGTAAGGCCTACATCGAGGACGATGTTGAGCAGGAAGCTGAAATTCAGCAAGGCGAAATAAAGCCCGTACTCCTCCGTGCCCAACTCACGCTGCACCATTCTGTCAATCCCCAGAATCCAAAAGGGTTTGATGATGAGATTGAGCAGCAGTAAAAAAATAAGGTTGGAGACAAATTTTTTTTGCATCGACAGGTAGGGGCCTTGTTTAGGGTTGGCAAAAATAGTCATTTAAGGTCAGTAGCCATAAATCTCGTATTTTCGTGCACCCAACCGCTTTACCCGTGAGAATTGCTGTAAACACCCGACTTCTGCTTCGCAACAAACTAGAGGGGATCGGGCGCTTCACGTGGGAGGTCTTGCGCCGCATGGTGGTCGATCATCCAGAGCATCAGTTTTATTTCATTTTCGATAGGCCGTACGCCGAAGAGTTTGTCGATTTTTCCAATGTTACACCCGTAGTATTGGGGCCTCCTGCTCGGCATCCTTTTCTCTTTGTTTGGTGGTTTGAGCTATCGGTAGCTTCTTGGTTGAATAAATACCAACCCGATGTTTTTCTCTCGCCCGATGGTTATTTGTCGCTCAGGGCGAATGTGAAGCAGGTGGCGGTGATGCACGATCTCAATTTCGAGCATTTTCCCGATGATTTGCCCTTTTTGGTGCGGCGCTACTATCGGTATTTTTTTCCCAAGTTCGCTCAAAAAGCAACCAGAATAGCCACAGTCTCTGAGTTTTCGGCTGGCGATATCGCCTCGCTGTACGGCGTGGATCGGGCATTCATCGACGTGGTGTACAACGGGGTTGATGAGGTTTTTACTCGCGCTAACGATCACCAAATTGAGGCGTTTAAAGCCCGGTTCACCCAAGGAGCTGATTTTTTCCTCAATGTGGGATCCATCCATCCTCGAAAGAACACCGTGCGCATGCTTCAGGCCTTCGAGCGGTTCAGGGCCATGCACCCCGAACGGCATACCCTTTTGGTATTGGTGGGCGATGCCTATTGGTGGAGTGCAGAGATGAAACGCGCCCTGGCCCAATCGCCGTTTCGCAGCGATGTGGTTTTGACCGGCCGACTTCCCGACAGCGATTTGGCTATTGCCCTTTCTGCCGCCCAGGCACTGATTTATGTGAGTTACTTCGAAGGTTTTGGCATTCCCATGATCGAGGCGATGCGCTGCGGTACACCCGTTGTAGCGGCGCAAACAACAGCCCTTCCTGAAGTGGCAGGTGAAGCGGCCCTCTATGTGGATCCTTATCAGGTTGAGTCGATTGCAGAAGGTTTGGCATGCATCAGCTCACACCCACAGCTCCGAGAGTCATTGGTTGAAAAGGGCAAACTGCAAGCGCAAAAGTACACGTGGCGAGATGCCGCGCAGCGATTGTGGCGCACCATTGAAAATACCCAACATGCTGGCCAGATACGCTGAGGCCCATTTGATAGAGGCGGGCTGCGACGAGGCGGGAAGAGGTTGTTTGGCCGGCCCAGTGGTGGCCGCCGCTGTTATTCTTCCGCCCCATTTTAAGCATGAGCTTCTCAACGACAGTAAGAAAATGAATCCCTCTGACCGAGAACTCGCCCGAAAAATCATTGAGGAACAGGCGCTGGCATGGGCCGTAGCTTTTGTTGATCCCGCCGAAATTGATCAAATAAACATTCTGCAAGCCTCCATCCAAGGCATGCACCGGGCGCTAGACCAACTTCCCATCAGGCCGCAGGTGGTGCTGGTCGACGGAAATGCTTTCAAACCCTACCCAGGTGCTGTTCATCACTGCATGATCAAAGGCGATGGGAGGTTTTTATCGATTGCCGCTGCTTCGATACTGGCTAAAACACATCGCGATGCCTACATGCATGGCAAACACCTCGAATATCCGCACTACGGTTGGGATCGAAACAAGGGTTATCCCACCGTGCAACACCGACGTGCCATTGAGCAATTTGGCGCTTGCGAACTTCATCGAATGAGTTTTGCCTTGTTGCCTCGCCAATTGAAGTTGTCGCTGGAATGATCCGGCTTGGCCCAGCATGCGAAGCTTGATTCTGGGACCGGCTGCTCAAAGAGCAAAATGGCATGTTAAGCTCCCTTGGGTTATCCTGGGTTGACGTTTTTCTCATCTATCTCCGCGTTCGTATATGTAATATTTACGTGTTTTGCCCCTTGTTATTGGCAGCGGTAGCGGCTGATCAAGTGGTAAATAGGAATTGCGAGGGGATAGAAAAAATTAACAGTCAAGGTCTTTTCAGTCTAATTTTTTATACCTTCCCACTATGGGTGTTAAACAGTCATGGTGGGTGGTTTGGGTGGCGGTAATCGCTTCGGCCTGTAGTTTGGACGTCAAAGAAATTTCGCCCATCTACGCTGTACCACTGGTTAAAGCTGAATTGGGGGTTTACGATTTGCTGGCAAAAACCGACAGCGATGTGGTTCAAACCAACCCCAATGGATCGATCAGTTTGCTCTACGGCTCCACCACCACGCTGGCTGTGGCATCCTCGTTTGTCAGTCTTCCCGACCAAAGTGCCAATCATACCGCCGTTTACTCAGGTCCCACTCGCAACCCTTTTCCCGTTGGGCAAGTAGCAACGGTCAATGGCAACGCCACAGTTGGGCTGGGGGCCATACCGTTTACCGATTTGTACCAACTCTTATTGACGGGTGGGTTACTTAACGTAGATGTTCAGTCGGCCATCCCACACCGCTTGCAGTTGGTTTTCACCTTTCCCTCCATACGGGTCAACGGACAGGCCTTGATCATTCAAGGTCAGTCGGCTGGCGGTGCCTCGGGTCATCAAATCCGATTCACCTCTTCGCTCGCCTTGGCTGATCTGCGTTTGGATGAAACCGCGCAAACAGCTAATCAACTCGAGGTGCAGTACGCCATTACCATCGAGTCCGACGGTACCAATGCCCTTCAAAATGGTGCGAATGTGCAGCTTGTCTTCGGATTTGCCAACTTGCAATTTCGGGAGGTAGTGGGCAAGTTGGCCAGTACGGCTTTGCCCAATCTATCGGCCAAAGTGCCGCTGTCGCTGTTTCAATTCACGAATTCCAGCAGCAGCTCGCAGGTATTTCAATTCAGCGATCCCAAGATTCGCTTTGCCTTTGAACAGTCCATGGTGGTGCCGGTCGACGTGCGTTTTAACGCGCTTCGATTCGTTCAAAAAGATGCACAATCCTCCGAGGATCTGGTGGTACAGTCGCTTCCCAATCCGCTCAGTATTGCCTATCCCTTGAGTCCAGATCTGATGGCGCAAACCGGCTTCACGATCGACCGGAACAATTCAAACATCAAGTCATTGCTTACCCCTGAAGACAAAGAATTTGAGTGGGACATCACGCCAACGGTTGGCGGCGAGGGCATTCACCGCTTGCGCAACGACTCCAGGCTCAGTTTGTATACAGCCCTTGAACTCCCGCTTACGGGTTATGGCGAGCAATGGATTCTGGAAGATACCACAGAGATCAGTTTTGGCGAGTTAGAAGGTGAGGTTTTTGAGGAAGGTTCCTTCCGTTTTAACGCTCGCAGTAGCTTTCCCATTGACGTCAAACTACAAGTGTATTTCCTTTCTGAGACCAACCAGCGCCTTGATTCTTTGTTCGATGGCAATAAATACCTCATTCGTTCTGGGCCGCTGAATGCCGAGGGTAGGGTTGATCCTGTTCCCAATTCGCAGTTTGATGTGGGAGCCGATAAAAACAAAATCAACAATATTTCCCAAGCCACCAAAGTGGTGGTAAAAGCCGAGTTGCAGACCAAGGACGCCTCCGAACGTCAAGAGGTGAAGTTGTTTGCCGATTGTTTCGTCAAACTCGAGGTGGGACTGAAGGTTAAAATCAAAGTTCCATGACTCCTAAGCTGAGATACCGGGTGTTGTCGTCGATTCTGTTGATGTCGGCGCGGCTTGTGGGTCAGAACGACCTGTCGATTTATGGACTGAACAATTTGTTTCAGCAAACCTATGTCAACCCAGCCTACTTGCCTAAATCAAATGTGCAGGTTGGCTTGCCGGTAATGTCCTCTGTTTATCTGAATGCCCAGCACTCGGGTTTTTCATATGGCCAGCTGTTGGGATCGGGATCTAGCTCAATCGATCCCGAGCGCATCGCCAAGGCCCTTGGAAAGCGAAATATACTGTCGGTCGATTTTCAAACGGATTTGTTCTCGCTGGGTATCAAAAGCAGGCGAACCTATTTCAGTGTAAGTCTTACCGAGAAAGTGCACACCAATTTCATTTATCCCAAAACCCTTGCCTCTTTTTTCCTGCAAGGAAATGGTGACCCATCTACCTTAGGCAAACGGGTTTCATTCGACGATTTGGGGTTTAACCTCAAAGCCTATCACGAGCTGGCTTTCGGAGTGAGTATGCCGGTAACCAGAAGCCTTCGCGTAGGAGCCCGTTTCAAGTACCTCATGGGATTGGTCAACGTGCAAACCAAGCGATCTACCCTGGGAATAACTACCGATCCTGACACGTATGCATTGACCGTCGACGGCGGACTTTTGGTGCGAACGGCCGGTATCCAGCAGCTTACCGGTCCGGATGCCGAGAACGATTTGGTAGCCTATGTGAGTAAACCTCAATCGAACTCTGGCTTTGGTATTGATCTAGGAGTGGAATATTCGCTGACACCCAAATTGAGTTTTCAGGGATCGCTCATCAATCTGGGGTCGATACGCTGGAAAACAGATGCCGTTCAATACGAACAGACAAATATCCGCTATACGTTTGATGCTGTGGATCTCGACGATCTTACGGGCGACGGTTTTGGCACTGAAATGCAAGCGCGCATCGACTCTCTGAGCAGTCTGTTGAACTTGCAGGAGAAACGCGAAGCGTACAGTACCGGCCTCAATCCCATATTTATTGCGGGAACCCGATTTCAATTGAATGAAAGCAATGCAATCAGCGGTTTGGTAAGGCTGGAGTGGATTGAACGTTTTGTGCGGCCTTCGCTTGCTGCGTTCTATCACTTTGGCATCAATAATTGGTTAGGAGCCAATTTCATGTACAGTTATCAAAACCGAAGTGCGGTGAATTTGGGCGGGGCATTTACCGTTAAATTTCTCCCATTCCAATGGTACATCGCCACCGATAATTTCCTAGTGGCTCTCTCGCCTCAGCTGAGTAAAACGGCTCAGATACGCACGGGTATCAACTTTGTTTTTGGCGGCAAACAACTCAAGAAAATCAAAATGCCAAAATTCGAGAAGGAATCTTAGCGGAGTTTGAGGACGAAGCCTTCAGGAACCCTCGCGTTTTCGCGCAGTTCGTTTAATTTGTATATCCTGCTGAGTTTAATGCCATACATCTGAGAGATTTCCCATAGGTTTTCGCCTTTTTTCATGACATGGCGTTCAATCTTGGCTTTCCTGCGTTTGGGTTGCAAATAAACTACTTGACCGGCTTTTAGCTTGGCGGTGCGATCAATATCGTTGTATTTCAGGATCTGCCATAGGTTGAGGTTGAGTTCTTTAGCAATTTTATGAGGGGAATCACCCGATCGGGCTTCAATGTATTTGATGCGGTTCTCTGAGGATAGAATTTCGCGTTCGAGGTTAATCGTTACGGCTTCTTTGCGCGTTTTACTCGACTCGGTTTTCTTTGTTTTAGAGCCAACCGATGCAATGGGTTGTTCTTGTGGTAATTCAATAGCTTCTTCTATAAAGCCGCTGTCAAACCGATGGAGCTTGGAGTCGTCGATGATTTTGATCAGCAATTCAGCATAAGCCGGATTGGTGGCGTAGCCCGCTTTTTTCAGCCCATGCGCCCAGGCCTTGTAATCTTGGGGATCTAACTGGAAGAGGGATGCATAGCGCGGGCGGTTGGTCAAAAACAACGCGTGGTCGGCATACGACTCGTGCGCTTGGCGGTACTTGCGAAAACACTCTTGTTTGGCATCGTCGTCGTAATAGTATTTATCGCCCGTCCAGTCGTGACATTTAATACCGAAGTGGTTATTGGCTTGGGTTGCCAAATCGCTGTTCCCGCAGGAGCTTTCCAGGATGCCTTGTGCCAAAATGATGCTGGCAGGAATATGGTATTGGCGCATATTCTCTACGGCCACTTTTTTCCACAAATCAATGTATTCCTGACGCGTGTATTTTTTGTCGGGATCGCGACCCTCTGCGTGAGTAAACGCCAGCATACAGGCGAATAGAATGGCTAGATGTCTCATGTTTGCGCGGTTTAAGTAGACGATACAAACACAAAATTAAGGTCGAATCCGCTGAGCGATGGAGTCTTGGTATTGAACTAATAAACCTAAAGGTGTTGATAAGCCCAGTGATTTGGCCCGCAGGTCAAGGGTTTCGCACCTAGTTGTCCTGTAAAAAAGACAGGCGAGCATGTAGGGTAAAGATCGGGTTTTCGCCTGGATTGATTTGAAACGGACTGGTTTTGCCACGTATCATCGCCGAGTGAAAACTCAAATCGCGATGCTTGGAGTGCATCACGGGGCATTGCGGCGTTCGAATGTCCTTTTTCGCGTGGTTTAGTGTTGAATCATCTTCAACATCAACTCCTTCAATCGGTTGGAGTACCCCCACTCGTTGTCGTACCAGCCCACCACTTTCACCATATTGCCGATGACAGAGGTAAGTTCGGCATCGAAAATACAGCTGTGCGGATTGCCAACGATATCGATCGAAACAATGGGTTCGTTGCAATATTCAATGATGCCTTTGTACTGATGCATGGCAGCTTGACGGAAAGCCTCGTTGACTTCTTCCACCGAAGTGGTTTTGCGAACCATACAAGTGAGGTCTGTAAGCGAACCATCTGGAACGGGAACGCGAATACCACAACCGCCTAGTTTTCCGTCGAGTTCGGGAAAGATTCTACTCATCGCCTTGGCCGCCCCTGTGGTAGTAGGAATGATAGAGACTGCCGCTGCTCGTGCGCGTCGCAAATCTTTGTTGGGGGTGTCGTGTAGCCGCTGATCGCCAGTGTAACTGTGTACAGTGGTTATGTACCCGCTCTCAATGCCAAAGAGTTGGTCAATAAGCTGAATCATGGGAGCCGCCGAGTTGGTGGTACACGAGGCATTGCTCACCACCAGATCATTGGGCAGCAGCAGCTGGTCATTTACACCCAGTACTATCGTTTTGGTTTCCTGATCATCGGCAGGAGCCGACAGAATTACTTTTTTGGCACCAGCCGCGATGTGCGCCATGCCCGATTCATGGGTCTTAAAAAGCCCCGTCGACTCGATCACTACATCGGCTTGAACCGATTTCCAGTCGCAGTCGGAGGGGTGTTTGTGTTGCGTATACCTAACGCGGTGGCGATCTACCTCAAATCCGTTGGCGTAAGGGCTGATTGAGGCCTTTAGTTTGCCATGCACGCTGTCGTATTTGAACAAATGCATCATGGTTTCTAGGGGCGCTGCGTCATTTACGGCGACCAGTTCAAACCGATCGTCGCTGATGATGCTGCGGGCAACATTGCGTCCAATTCGCCCAAAACCATTGATGGCCACTCGGATCATAGGTCTTAGAATAAGTGCTTTTCAGCGTGATACGACGACCGAACCAAGGGGCCGCTCTCTACGTAGCGGAATCCTTTCTGCAAACCGACCTCTTTGTATAGGTCGAACTTCTCTGGAGTGATAAACTGCTGTACGGGCAAGTGTTTTGGGGTAGGTTGCAGATATTGGCCGAGGGTTAGAATGTCTACGCCAACGCTAACCAAGTCGTCCATGGTTTCAAAGATTTCTTCCTCTGTTTCCCCCAAGCCCAGCATAACACCGCTTTTGGTTCTCATGCCGCCCTGTTTTAAGCGCAACAGTACCTCTAGGCTGCGGTCGTATTTGGCTTGAATGCGCACTTGTTTGGTCAGTCTCCGCACCGTTTCTAGGTTGTGCGAGACAATTTCTGGGGCCACATCGATAATGCGCTGCAGGTTTTCCCATTTGCCAGCGAAATCGGGAATGAGCGTTTCTAGGGTCGTTGATGGACTTGCTGCGCGAATGGCGCGGACCGTTGCGGCCCATATTTCGCTGCCTCCATCCAAAAGGTCATCGCGATCAACAGATGTAAGAACGGCGTGTTTAACCTTCATCAGCAGAACCGATTGCGCCACGCGCTCGGGTTCCCGGGGATCGGCCATGAGGGGTTTGCCCGTGGCAACGGCGCAAAAACCGCACGATCGGGTGCAAATATTGCCCAGTATCATAAAGGTTGCCGTGCCTTCGCCCCAGCATTCACCCATGTTCGGGCAATTGCCACTCTCGCAAATAGTATGCAATTTGTGTTCATCGACCAGGCGGCGCACCATCTTATAGTTTTCGCCTGTTGGTAGTTTAACGCGGAGCCACTTCGGTTTGGCTACTCGTCCGTCGGCTGTAGCTGATTGTATCTCGTTCACGATGCAAATATCAGTTGATTTTGGCTATTTGATGTACTTTTTGCCAAAAAGCAGTTGAAGGTAGAAGTTGAGGTAGGTGCTTGAATTGGTATTGAAGGCCATGATGGGAATCTGCCTCGGGAAAATATCGATGGCGGCTCCCACCTCCAGGGCTTTGATGCCATCCTTTTCGGGAGAATACTCAAAAACAAAACCTCCTTTGGCATGCAATCCAACAACCATCGACATTTTTTCAACGCCCCTCAAGTTGTTCGATCGCCCATAGATGTTTCCCGTGTTGTGTTTGTCGGGATCGTAGCGCTCCACTTGCAAGTAGCGGAAAGGAAATTCGGGATAGCCAATTTCGAGGAACACCGGTTTGATGGCTGCCATGGAAAGGCCAGCGCCGTAGACATACCCCACCTCAACGCCCGATTTGCGGCGTTTATCGTATTTCTGATGTTTGAATCCAATGGTGGGTCTCAACAGATATACTTGATTGAGTTTGCCAAAAACATACCCCTTGCTTTCCTCGTAAGGACTGAACGATTTGACCTCTTTCCGATGTTTTAGGTTGACGATTTCCAACTGCAGCATGCGCTGCTTGAAACCGTTTACGCGCTTTCCGTAGGCTGCGTTGATACCTAAGCCCTGGGTGTGCAATTGAATCCCTCCAACCCATTGGCGCTTGTATTCGGTGGAGTTCTCCCCGAATATACTGGTATTGTTTTGAGATTGCGCTCGGCTGCCCACCAAACCCATCACCACAATAAATCCTATTTTTGCTATCTTCAACACCTTACAAATTTAACGAAGACCTTAGCATATAAACAATTAAATGGCCACTTCTTTCGTCACGTATTTAGGAAATTTAAGAACTGAGATGCATCACGTGCAGAGTTCTTCGCTGGTTCAAACCGATGCGCCGGTTGATAATCACGGCAATGGAGAGCGTTTTTCGCCAACCGATTTGGTGTCAACCGCCCTGGCCAGTTGCGCGATGACCATCATGGGCATTGCGGCTAAAACCCATCACATCGCATTGAATCACTTGAAAGCAGAGGTGACCAAGGGCATGAGCGCGGCCCCTAGGAAGATCAGTAGGGTAGAGGTGAATTTTGAATTATCGAACGACCTAACCCCTAAAGAGCGAGCCATTCTGGAAAATGCAGCGAAAACATGTCCGGTAGCCCTGAGCTTGCATCCCGATGTGGAGCAGCTGATGACTTTTGCTTACGTGTGATTTAGGGCAGCCGAACGGCGAGATGCGACAGGTGCTGTGATGCGTTCCCATCTGCTACCTCAATGAGCTGAGGCGATTCGTGTTGTACGCCCAGTCGGTCAGCTACATAATTGGAAACATCGCGGTGATTTAAAACGTCGATGTATAAAACCGGTGTGGTGTAGGTGGGCGACCACGCTCGCTCCAGGCGCGACTTAGCAGTGGCGCTTATGGAGCAACGGGTACTGTGTTTGAATATAAGAAAGGTTTGGTGCTCCGACTGGCTGCGACTGATCCACTGATCGATATCAGCCTTAGAGCGAACTTCAATCCAATTCATTAAACGCGTTGGGCTTTCTTTTGAACTTCTACTTTCGAATAAGCCTCACACCCTTTGTGTACTCTACAAGAGCTGGTTGCAAAAGCCAACATAACGAGGGCAGCGACTGCACAAACAAATTTTTTCATGATCTACAGATGAGTTAGTAAAACAAAGGTATCTATTATTCTCAGGGCACAAATGCTATTCATCGAAATTTAATGATAACACTTGTCTCTGTTTATGGTAACGCGTATTTTCGTTTATTCGCATGACAGAGTTAAGAAAAGGAGAAAAATTGTCGCATTCACCACGGCCCGCATCGTTTTTATTTGTGTTGCTCGCGCTTTCCCTTTTGCTCGTTCGATGCAGTTCGCAGCAGTCGGCCAGTCAGCAAATGTCCTATGTGCTTGGCAAAGAATTTTTGCTTCAACCCGATTTTCGAGTTTATCAATCAGAGGAGGATACCTCTGAACTGTATTTCAAAGTGGGCACCCAGCGTTTGCTATATACCCGACAGAATAAAGACGATGCGTTTACAGCCCGACTCAAGGTCAATGTAGATGCTCTTTTTTCGGTGGGCGATAAAATTCCTTTTTTTCAAGACAGTTCGCTGTTTACCGACCGCGACAACAATCAATCGGCCAAGGAGCTCATTGGTCGAATGAAGGTAGTTCATCCGCCTGGGCGCGATTTTATCTTGCGCGTCAGTTTGACCGATATAAATCGGAATATCACGGAAACCCGTCTTTTGCGTAGTTTAGTGAGTGGTGAAGCTTCAGAAAGACAGGGTTTCATGTTGTTTGATGCCCGCACGGAAGCCCCCTTGGTGGGAAAGACGGTGCAAGATGCCGACACGCTGCTGGTAAAATACCGGGATAGCGCTGTCGACATGCTGTATTGCCACTTTTTGCAGTCGAAATCGGGCATTGCCCGACCGCCATTTGATGCCGCCGAGGAACCCAAGGAGGATTTTGAGGTAGGCGCTCGATTAGATCTCCCCGTGCGCGACGGTTACGCCCGATTGCCCATCAGCAGGGGTCGGGGATTGTATTTCATTCACGCTGATTCGGCCAGCACTACCGGGTGCTCGCTTTTTCAGTTTGAAGAGGGTTTTCCGTCGATTTCTATGGCCTCCCAGTTGGTAGGACCCATTAGATACTTGTCATCCAACGAAGAGTTTGCCAAAATAACCCAGTCAACCAATATAAAAATAGCTGCCGAGCAGTTCTGGATAGATCGATGCGGGGGTAAGGAAAGGGCCAAGGAGGTCATCAAATCGTTTTACAACCGGGTGGAGAATGCCAATTCCTTCTTCACCAGCAGCAAGGAGGGTTGGAAAACCGATCGCGGCATGATTTATATCATTTTCGGAGCTCCCGATGCGGTCTATGCCAAAGAAAACTCAGAAACCTGGGTCTATGGTCAAGATGCCAATGTGCTCAGCTTAAATTTTTCCTTTTCCCGTCGCGATAACCCGTTTAGCGAAAACGATTTCGTTCTTCAGCGCAGTCAAGCCTATCGCAACTTTTGGTATACCGCCCTCGAGTTCTGGAGGTCGGGACAAATATTTTCACTTTAATCTCAACTACAACGCATGAATTCGCCCAAATCCTCTCAAGACTCCATTATATTCGGCACCAGACCCATCATTGAAGCGCTCAAATTGGGCAAGGAAATTGATAAAATCCTCATTCAACAAGGGCTGCTGGGCGAACAGGTGCAGGAGATCAAAATGTTGTTGAAAGACAGCGGCACCGCCATTCAGTATGTCCCCGGACAGAAGTTAGATTCCATCACTCGCAAGAATCACCAGGGGGTAATTGCCTACATCGCGCCCATTACCTATTCGCGCATTGAGAACTTGTTGCCCGAGCTTTTTGAACGCGGTGTAGAACCCATGGTATTGGTGTTGGATCGGGTAACCGATGTGCGCAATTTTGGCGCAATCGTGAGAACGGCTGAATGCGCCGGAGTGCACGCCATTGTCATTCCTCAGGCGGGTGCCGCTCGAATCAACGAAGACGCCGTAAAAACCTCGGCGGGCGCCCTTTTCAATATTCCCATTTGCAAGGAGGCCAACCTCAAGTATACCATTGCTTTTTTACAAGCCTCGGGATTGCAGGTGGTGGCTTGTACCGAAAAGACCAAAACCGAGATATACGACATCGACCTCAACAGGCCTACCGCCATTTTGATGGGCTCAGAGGAAGACGGTATTTCACCAGCTCTGTTGAAGGTGGCCGATTCGCTGGCTGCCATTCCGTTAGCCGGTAAGACAGGCTCCCTCAATGTGTCGGTTGCCGCAGGGGTTATTCTCTATGAAGCCCTTCGTCAACGAAAAAGCGCTTAACTTTAACTCACCCAAATCCACTTCCCTGTATTCATGAAAGAGTTAATTAGTCAAGAAGACGTGCTCAACGCCACGAATTTGCACAAATTCAACATGAAAGTGGTGGCAAAGGTCATCATGAAACTGACGGGCATAAATGCCATCAACAAGCTCTATTCCGATTTGAGCGATAAGCGGGGCATTTTTTTTGTGCGCGAGTTCTTCGATAAGCTGCAAATCACTATTCAGCTCAATGAAAAGGAGTTGCGCTACATCCCCAAAACGGGTCCATTCATTGTGGTAGCCAATCACCCATTGGGAGCGATTGACGGCCTGATGCTCATCAAATTGATCGCCGAAAGACGACCTGACTTTCGGGTTATGGCCAATTTTCTACTGAAAAATATCGAGCCTATCGAGGAGTACTTCATTCCGGTAAATCCATTCGAGGATCAGGCTAAATCTAGTTTTGGAGGCATGAAAGCCTCGCTCGAACACTTAAAAAACGGAGGCGGCCTAGGTATTTTTCCAGCCGGTGAGGTGAGCAGCTACCAAACACAAAGCAGAAAAATTACCGACCGCGAGTGGCAAAGACCCGCCCTCAAACTAATTCAACATGCCAAGGTTCCCATCGTACCGGTGTACTTTAAGGGAAACAACAGTCTGCTTTTTCAGTTGCTGGGTCTGCTGCACCCCAAATTGAGGACGGCCACCTTGGCGAGTGAGGTGTTTAAAAAACGCGAGAGCACTCTTTGTGTCCGTGTGGGCTCTCAAATTACTTTGAAAGATCAGGACGCCTTCCCTGATTTGTTGGCGTTTGGACGTTATCTGCGCGCCAAGGTCTACAGCTTGGGAAGCGCCGATTTGGAGATCAAGAAGTTTTACCAACCTCGCTTTCTGCCTGCCGGAAAGGTGCAAACCGTGGTCGCTGAAACCCCAACCGATTTGCTGAGCAAAGAAATTGAGCATTTGGAGGAGTTAAAACTTCGCCTTTTTTCGCAGCAGGAATTCGATGTGTTTATTGCCTATTCCAATGAAATACCCAATATCCTTCACGAGATTGGCCGCTTGCGAGAGATTACGTTTCGAAGTGTAGGCGAAGGCACCAATAAATCGATCGACCTCGATGAATTCGATCTGTATTACCACCATCTTTTTGTATGGGATCGGGAGAAAAAATGCGTAGTAGGCGCTTATCGCATCGGTAAGGGCAACGATATCCTCAATAAATTCGGCAGAAATGGGTTTTATTGCAGTACCCTTTTTTCGTTCAAAAAAGGACTCGATCCGGTGCTGGCTCAAACACTCGAGTTGGGACGCAGCTGGGTGCGCGAGGAATATCAGTTGAAACGACTTCCGCTGTTTTTGCTTTGGAGAGGTATCATGCACTTTTTACTGGGCAATCGCGAGTATCGCTACATTCTGGGGCCCGTAAGCATCAGCAACAGTTATTCCAAAACCTCGCAAACCCTCATCGTCGAGTTTGTCAAACGCTATTATTTCAACCACGACTTGGCCAAATTAGTGGTTCCCAACAAACCCTTCAAAGGTCAGGTAAAGGATAACGACATCAAGGCATTGTTGGAAAACATGAGCAGCGATATGAAAAATCTCGATCGCATCATTGCCGACATCGAGCCCTTCCAATTCAGTATCCCGGTGTTGCTCAAAAAGTACATCGACCAGAATGCAAAGATCATCGGATTTAATGTCGATCCGGCCTTTAATTATTCGCTGGATGGATTGATGATACTCGATTTGGCCGATTTAAAAGAGGAAAGTGTTTTAACCTTCGGAGAGGATTTCCTCGGCTGATATTCGCGAATCGGCGGGAGTGCAGCGCGATGGGGTACAACCATCAATAGCGCATAAACCGCCGGCCGGTTATTTGCTCAAAATGCTCTTCCCAAAGCATCACGTAAAACATGGACCCGATGGTAAACATCCAGCTGGCGAGCCACCAAAATAGGGTGATGTACACCTTCGAGAAGTAAATAAACAATCCGGGAACCAGCAAGGTGTAAATGCCCAGACCCACGCCAAAGCGCACGGTGGCGTGGAAATGCCTGTCGCTTACCCGTCGGTTTATAATCCAAATCAGCAACTGAGGAAACAAAGTGAACAGTTTTCCGTATAACCAAAGCGGCGAGGTCACCAGAAGCGACAGAATGCTCCAGCCGCCTCTGCTCAGTCGCTCGGTGGTTTCTTCGGTATCCGTCGATCCCAATTCAAGATCTGCTTCACATCGGGCAATGGCATTTTTAATAGCAATAAAATCCTCCCAAAGAGTATCCTTGTCTGATTCTAGTGCAATAAGACGTTTAACGCGTTCAAAAACCGCATCGTAATCGCCAGAGATATGCAAGCTAAGCTCCATCATGGCTTGCTGTACGTTCGCGGTAAGCTCGTTTTGGGCTTTGGGATCGCCTTGTAGGGTGTGCTTGGCTGCAATGGGAGTGCCGTATTGAACCAATACATCACTGAACGATGATTCCGGATCAAAGTAGGTCAATCCCACGGGTACAATCATCACCGGCTGCTGAGTGGTAGCCGCATCGGCCGCAATACGGGCCATGCCTTTGCCAAAGGGACGTATATTCCAGTTGCGGTTGTGCGATCCTTCGGGAAAAATAATGAGGGCCTCGCCTCGCTGCACCCATTGGGCCAATTGGCTGAAAACCTCGGTATTGTTTTTGATTTTGGCATTTCCATCGCGTTGACGAAATACGGGGAACATGCGAAGCCGTCTAAACAGAGCCGCTAAGAACGGACGGTTAAAGACGTCGCCGCGGGCCAAAAACCATGAATTTCGCTTGTTGGTGCAGGTCACCAGCAGGGCGTCGAGCACGGTGTTCGGATGATTCACCGCAAAAATGAGCGGACCTCGTGGTGGGATGTTTTCTTTTCCGCGCACCTCGATATTGCGAAAAAATATGCGCAAACCAAGTCCCACCCATGCCTTTACCAATGTGTAGGCTACAGAGCTCGGTTTAGGGGGCTTGGTACCGTTCATGACTTACATTCTGAGTTGTGCAGCTAGTTCCTTGGCCAGCGCCGCCGTAATGCGGCTCATGGTATTTTCAATTACCGAATCGGTGAGGGTTTTCTCGGTGTCGGCCAGGATGAGGCTCACCGCATATGATTTTTTGTCGGCGGGTAGATTTTTGCCTTCGTAAACATCGAATAAGCTTACTTCCTGCAACAACTTTCGCTCTGTTTTAAAGGCAAGGTTTTCGATGTCGGCGAATTTTATCGATCGATCCACCAACAAACTCAGGTCGCGACGCACGCTGGGGAATTTGTTGAGCGGTTTGTATTTCACGATGGCCTGACCCGCCCATTTGAGCAGAGCATCCCAGTTGAATTCGGCGTAGTATACGGTTTGTTTGATGTCAAAACGCTGGTTCCAACCCTGTCGCACTTCACCCAGGTGGCAGAGGGTCTGACCGTTTTTGGCAATGCTCATGGAACGCACAAACCAAGGTGCGTCTGACTCTGCCATTTTCAAGCCTTCGCCAATGCCCAAGCGCTGCAACAAAGCCAATGCCGTTTCTTTCAGGCTGAAGAAATCCACTTCTTGCGATTTTTGGCGCCAAAGCTCAGGACTTTCGCTGCCACTCATCCAAATACCTAACTGATGTGACTCTGCGAATTTTCCGTTTTTATTTTGATACGTTCGGCCAAATTCGTATATTCTGAGGTCATTATTTCGGCGGTTCACGTTGAAAGCCAGATTTTCCATGCCTCCGAAGAACAGCGTTTGGCGCAGGGCATTGAGTTCTGAGCTGAGCGGATTCAGCACCTCAACTCCCGCTTGAGCGTGGATGGTTTCTGAGTTGGTCCATTCGGCATAGACCGCCTTGGTAAGTGAATTGTTGAGGGCCTCTGAGAAGCCTCTGCTGCTGAGCCATTGGGCAGCCGTGTTGTAGTATTTTTCAGGCTCTGGATTGCGCTGGGTGGATACCGAAAAAGCTGTTTTTACAGGGATTTCGATGGCGTTGAACGATATGATGCGCAGGATTTCCTCCACAATGTCGCATTCGCGCTGAACATCCACCCGGTAAGGCGGCACAAGTAGCTGGTAAACCCCGTTTTCAACCGATTGAACCTGGATTTCCAATTGCTCAAAAATCTGCTCCACACGGGCATTCGACAGTTTTTCGCCTATCAAAACACTTGCCCGCGCCAAGTCGAAGGTCACTTCATGGTGCGAGAAGGCCTGAGCTTGTATATCGATGCATTGCGCATCGGCCTTGCCACCGGCTAAGTCGCAAATCATCTGAGCCGCTATTTGAAGCGCGTGAAGGGTTTGGTTGGGATCAATGCCCCGTTCAAATCGGAAGCTCGAATCGGTGCTCAAACCGTGTCGCTTCGCCGTTTTGCGCACCGAAACCGGATTGAAATAGGCGCTTTCGAGAAAAATATGACGGGTTTGCTCGCTCACGCCCGATTCCTTGCCGCCAAAGACACCGGCTAAGCAGAGGGGGTTTTCACGATCGGCAATCATCAAATCGTCGGCGTGAAGTTTTCGCTCTACTTCATCGAGGGTGGTGAAAACCGTGCCTTCGTCGAAGGTGCGCACGCAGATGGTGTTACCGGTGATTTTATCGGCATCGAAGGCGTGCAAGGGCTGACCGAGGCCGTGGCAAATGTAGTTGGTGATATCTACGATGTTGTTGATGGGACGAACCCCTATGGTGCGCAACCTCTTCTGCAACCACTCGGGCGATGGTTTAACCTGTACTTGGCTGATATAAATACCGGCGTAGCGCGGACATCGCTCGGTGTCGGCCACTTGAACCTCAATG
>DASUEB010000126.1:0-28746 GCA_036275295.1 Luteibaculaceae bacterium
CCCACCAGCGCAGATGGTACTGGACAACAATCCGGGAGAGTATGTCGTCGCCACTTTTTATAATCAAACCCTGATACCTAACCGTGTCAGGGTTTTTTTATGGTCTAAACTTGTTATTCCCTTTTATTCGCACAACAATCCGTGATTTTTATAATCAAACCCTGATACTTCACCGTGTCAGGGTTTTTTTATGGTCTAAACTTGTTATTTTTCTCATTCGGACAACAATCCGGGATTTTTATAATTAAACCCTGATACTTCACCGTGTCAGGTTTTTTTTATGCCCTGAACTTTTTATTTTTCTCATTCGAACAACAATCCCGTAGGTACGTGGGTCGCAACTTTTTATAATCAAACCCTGATACCTCACCGTGTCAGGTTTTTTGTGCCCTGGAAAGCTTATCCGCAGCTGAGAGTGCAAGCCGACCTAAAATGACCAAAGGCTGTGCGTCTCCATGGTTTGAGGTTTCGAAGGCTGTTGGGATTGGCGAGTTAACTTCTTATTCAGTTTAGAAAGGATGATTTCGGCCCAGTTTGGACTATTGCCGTTTAGTCGCTTCATTTTCCCAGCCTCAAGTAATACTTTTCGATCACCTGATCAACCCCTTGTTAAGCAGTATAGCTATTTTTTTTACCGCGAATTTATGTGTTGGTGCACCTTTGGTTTGTGTGGTTGCAAGGGTGAGTGTTCGGTGTTATGGGCCTTAAAGCTGCATGGTGGCCAGTATTTTTGATATCACCATACAGGCTTTGGTATATCATCGTTTACACCACAAATGGGTGTGTTTTACAGGGTTTAACGTCTTCTTCGGATTTCGCGCACCACCTCTCTTTTAAACTCCTCCTCGGCCCGGTAAAGAGCACTAATTTGGCGAACGCTCAATAGACGTTCGAATTCGGCGTGGTATTTCTTGCGCAAGTCCAGCTCTCGCTGTTCCCTCTCGAACCTATTTTTCATGGCCAAGCGCAATTCGTCGTCACTCATTTCAGCTGGCGATGACTTTTGGTCTTGTCTGGCTTGCTGCCTGATTGATTTTATCTCTTGCTGAAGTTTGTTGTATACCGGCCAGAACTTCTGAGCGGTTTCCACATCTAAATTCATCCGTGTGGTTATGAAAGCGGCTTTACTGGCATCCAATTGCTGCTTCGCTCTGGGCTGTGCTGAGAGTTGCATCGTGCAGCAGGTGATTATTACAAGTGCGATAGTTTTCATAGGTCAATGTCGTTTTCAATGTATTCTTTGAGGGTTGAATCTTGAATGGCATTCAATGCGGCGGGTATCTGATTTTTTTGGTTTTCTATTAAAATTTCGAGGTCATACTGATATGCAGCTTGATAGAGTTCTTCTTCATCAATGCAACTCAATTGTACACAAGGGGCATTGGCTGTGCCGAAATACCACGCCCCCAAGGATAGGGCTCCAACTATAGACGCTGCTGCAGCCCACCTGAGCGGTATGATGGTTTTCGACCGAGGTCGTTTGCGCTCCATGATCTTTAGCTCTAGTTCCTCAAAGTAATGGGTGGGAACTTGAAAAGGATTTTCATGATTTGAATTGGGTAACATAATAATTAGAGGGGCAAATTCGGTTAAGGTTTAAGGGATTAACATGGCTTTTTCAATTTTTTTTACCGCGTGATGATAGCTTGCCTTTAGTGCCCCTTCTGAGGTGCCCGTAATTTGGGCTATTTCATTAAATTTTTTCTCCTCGAAATAATGAAGATTAAATACCAATCTTTGTTTGTTTGGTAAGAGCAAGATAGCCTGGTCTAACTTGGTGCGTATTTCAGTGCCGGTATAGAGAGGATCGTTTGCCAAGGCGTGTTTGGCGTATGGAGTTGCACTTTCCCAAGATACCCATCGGCTCTTTTTTCTCAAGAAATCTATGCAATGTCGGGTAGCAATGGTATACATCCATGTGCTGAGCAAAGATTCGCCTCTAAATTGGTCGATTTTCTCCCATACCTTTAAGAATACATCCTGTACCAGATCGTTCGCATCATCGTGATCGATCACCATTCTTCGGATATAGAAATAGAGTGGCTTCTGGTAGGTTTGAATAAGCAGGCTGAACGCATCCGAACGAAGTTGAGAATCGGATAATCGCTCTATTAATTGCTGTTCTTCGGCTTTGGTCATGCAGTCTACCTTCGACGTTTATTACGTAATTAGGTTTAAAATTGGCCAAAAAAATGAATAGGAAAGATTTTTTGAAGGCTGCTTTATTTGGATCGGCAGCGGTATGCGCAGCGTGTCTTGGGGCATGTAGCAAGGATGAAATGCAGGGACCTGCGGTTAACCTGCCCAGTGGAGGTTTGGAGATTGATCTCAGTCTGCCTGAGAATAATGCACTCAACAGTGTAGGAGGATCCATCACCCGCAATGGAATCATTGTAGTTCATTATGAACAGGATGATTTTCGAGCTTTATCAGTGGCTTGTACCCATCAAGGAACTCCGGTGATATACAATTCCGGCGCAAAGAATTTAAGATGTCCAAACCACGGTAGCCTTTTTACGATTAGTGGTTCGGTTACTCAGGGACCAGCCTCTCGAGGACTCATGGTTTATCCGGTGAGTAGAATGGGTAATGTCCTTAAGGTTGGCTAGCCTTTTTCTTCTGTTTGCGGTACTTCCTGAGTTTAGACTTGGTAACAGGGTTGGGATCGGCGTGAAAGTAATAACGCAGGTCGATCGTTAGGTAGTTACCTCTGAATGACTCGGTACTGAAATTTTTCAGGTTATCACGCTGAAAAACCGTGGTTTGCGCCATACTGGAGAAGGGTTGCATATAAGAAGCACCCAGGTATAGGAATCCGCTTGATTCTGTTCGGTATTCAAAACCAAGGTTAGCAGTTAGCGCGGTTCTCAGCCAACCCTGACGGAAAGTACGCTGATAGAAAAAATCGTTTTGACCCTCGATGTCAGAAGGGAAAAAATTAAAGGAAGCCCCAGCGGCGGCATTCAAATAGGTTTTGGTGCCCAGTTGCACGAATACCATGGTCTGTATGGGTATCTCGTATGAAAGCCATTTGAAATTCTGTTCGAAAGTTTGATTGGTATCCAAACTCCTGACCGTAAGATTGTAGTTCCGGTTTACCATGTTGATTCCTCCTTCTACGGAGAATCGTTTGCTTATGCCACGTCGAACCACGGCGCCCAACGAGGATCCCGTCGAGGCTTTCAGGTTTATGTCGTGCAATTCATCGAGTTTTGCAAAACCATCGTTTCTGAAAAATGCACTGGGAACAATGGGCTTGTATTGCAGACCAAATACCGTGGTGTATTGTTGCGCGTATGCGTTGGCTGTGGCAAAGGCAAGCAACAAGGCCACGGTTATTTTTTTCATTCTTCGATCCATTGGGTAACATATTCAATAGGCCTTCTTTGCCCCTGTGGCCATTCTTCACTTGGATATCCTAGATAGATGATACCCAGGCACTGATCTTTTGGTCCAAGACCCAGCCACTGACCAAACGATTCGCCGTAAACGCATTTGGGTGTGCTCCAAAACGCGCTTATACCGTAGGCAGTTGCGGTTAGGGCTAGATTTTGAACGGCACAAGCTACGGCTTCGACCTCTTCAATAACGGGAATTTTTTCTGTTTCTTGTCGAGACATGCTTACCACAATGCATACCGAACTCAAACCGGGTCGGGCTTTCAGTCGGTCGAATTTTACTTGGTTAACATCCTCCTCCTTTAGATAGGCTTCTCCTAGTGCTTCGGCCAATTGGGTTCGAGCTGAGCCAGAATACACCTTAAATCGCCACGGTTGAGTATTGCCGTGGGTTGGAGCCCATGTGGCATTTCGAAGCAAGTTCTCGACAATTTCGCGATGAACGACCCGCTGTGAAAAGCGTTCGGGGGGGATGGACCTCCTGTTTTTAATGATGCTGGTTATTTCGCTCAGGTTAAATTTCATGTGTTCAATGAATTCAGTTCAAACCGCTTTGTGTGATCAGTTGTTCGCGGTAGTGGTTAAATACGGTTGTTTTGGATATAAAGCCTATGAAAATTCCGTTTTCGGTCACGGGAAGTTGATCGGCATTGGTTTTTTCAAACTTCTGCATAACCCGTTGCATGTCTTCTTTGATGTTTACAACTGCTTCCCATTGTTTCATCAGCTGTCCCACTTTGATTTGATGGTGAAGGTGGGTTTCGGTTAGCAGATCTTTGAAAGATTCGAAAAGCACCACACCCACTAAAGCGCCCTGTTTGTCGACAACTGCGAAGACGTATTGGTTTCCCTGTTGAATAAGGGCTACCAAATCGCTGAGGGTTTGATCTACATTGATACTATGTGCGTTGCGATCAACCACCTGCGAGGTTTTGATAAGGGTTAAAATGTTGCGATCCTTATCGGCGGTGAGAATTTGCCCTTGCTCAACCAAATTCTTCACCTCCAAGGAATGCGGCTCAAAATGCTGGGTGATAAAAAAAGAAATGGCAGAAACGGTCATCAAGGGAATAATGAGTTCGTATCCACCTGTTAATTCGGCTATGAGAAAAATAGCCGTGAGGGGAGCATACATAATTCCGCTCACCAAGCCTGCCATACCAACCAACGCAAAATTACTGACTGGAAGACTGGCTATTTTTAGTTGATTGATTACGCTCGAGAAGAAAAACCCAGTATAGGCACCAACAAACATGGAGGGTGCGAAGTTACCCCCATTTCCTCCAGAGGCAATGGTAATGGAGGTGGCAATTACCTTTACCGCTCCAACCAGTCCGATGAACACCAGTAAGAACCAAACGTTGTCGCTAAATCCCTGTAGAATGGTATTTTCCAGTAGGGCCGCGGGTTTTTGATAGGTAAGTTGAAGCACCGAATCATAACCTTCTCCAAAAAGCTGTGGAAAGGCGACACAGAGGGTTGCCAGCAAGAGTCCACCGGTCACTGCCCGCAGATAGGGTTTGTTGCCCAGCAATTGAAAGGTAGATTCAATAACATGTCTCAACCTGGCGTAGTAAACCGATGCCAGGCCGCAGAAAGTACCTAACAAAAGGTAATAAGGCATGTTGCCGAAGCTAAATTCTTGCAGTCCTTTGAATTGAAATAAGATATCTTCATTCAAAATAATGGTAGAGCAAAGCGCACCGGTAACAGAGGCTACGATGAGCGGAACAAATTCAGCAATAGAAACGTCTACCAACAGGACCTCAATGGCAAAAATGAAACCGGTTATGGGGGCGTTGAAAACAGCAGAAATTCCCGCCGCTGCACCTGCAGCAAGCAAAACGTATCGCTCCTTTTGATTTACGTGATAGCTTTTAGCGAAATTTGATCCAATAGCAGCACCGGTAACCACAATTGGAGCCTCAAGACCTGTTGATCCCCCAAAACCTACCGTAGTTGTCGCAGTAATGAGTTGGGAGTACATTTTTTCTTTGGCTACAAATCCGGCTTTTTGAGCAATCTCTCTCAACACCCCAGCTAGTCCGTACCCATTGACCCCTTTCAAAAAGCGATGAATGATCCATGTGGTGATTACAAGACCACAGAGTGGACTTATAATCAGTATGAAGTACTTAATTTCAAGTTGCAATCCGGTAGTGAGCAGGTAATGCAGATAATGAACGGCCGATTTGAGCGCAATGGCAGCCACACCTGCTGTTAGTCCGATAAAAACAGCGGCTATCATCAAAAACTGACTTTTTGATAGTCGGTGTTGTAACCATTTGATGGGGGCCCTATGTGAAGAAAATACCATCTCGACTGGCTATGTCTTAGGCCCCGCAAGATAGGCACTTTTATTGGCAATTGCCGCATCCACATGGAATGAACCGCGGTTTACCATTCGCGATTGAGAGCTGAATTCACACTTAAGGTTGACTCCTTGGTAATGGTGCAGGGCCCATGGTTCGCCCGCTTATGTCATGTATTTCAACCGTTGATTTTGGTGACGCAATTTCATTTATTCAGGGGGGACATTAGCTGTGAAAATGCGGTTGAGCACGGTTGCGCAGAGTGCAAAGTAGAGTTGAGGCAATGGAAGGGGTCGGCATTTCAACAATTGAAACTAATTGCCTCCAGGCAATGCAATTGTCGGTTCAGAATTGATCGGGTAATGAATATATTCGCTACCTCCACAATATTAAAAGATGAAAAAAATGCTTTTCATGGCGGGATGTGCTCTTGTTACTGCAGCATCTGGCCAAAACACCATGACTCCAGAGCAACTTTGGTCGCTCAATAGGGTAAATCCCATTGGAATTTCCAAAGATCAGAAAAAGGTTATTTACGCTCAATCTACCTACGACATCGCAGCGAATAAATCGAACAAAAGATTGTTTGCTATTAACATTGCCGATGGCAAACTGGAGGAACTCAAAGGGTACAGCGGCTTAATCGACAGTAAATCGAAATCTCCTGATGGTGCTCACTCCGTTGAGATCAAAGAAGTTAAGGTAATTCCTGTCGCTGGGAAGGACTTTTATCCGTCATACGACAAATCAAATGTTCAAATCTATGATCAACTCAATTATCGCCACTGGGACACGTGGGAGGATGGGTTGTACGATCATATTTTTGTGGATGGCAAGGACCTACTCGAGGGAAAGCCATACGATTGTCCAACCAAGCCCTTCGGTGGCGATGAAGACTACATTTGGTCTCCAGATGGGAAATCGATTATCTATGCAACCAAGGCTAAATACGGTACCGATTACGCGGTAAGCACGAACACCGATTTATTTCAATACGATCTGGCTACAGGCGTTACCGTCAACCTCACAGAAGGGATGATGGGATACGATTTAAATCCGGCCTTCAATTCGCAGGGAAGTCTTGCTTGGTTGAGTATGCGACAAGACGGATTTGAGTCGGACAAAAATGAAATCTTCATCCGCAGCAAAGAGGGAGTCAAACTCAACGCAACCGCTTCATGGGATGAGACCGTTAATTCCTTCATATGGTCGAATGATGGCAAAGTGATTTATTTCACGGCACCCATCGACGGCACGGTTCAACTTTTTGAACTTCGATTTGATTTGAAAGGCCGCAAAGCCCCCGTGATTCTGCAACTGTCGAAGGGCGATTTCGATGTAAATGCTATTGTGGGACAAGTAGGAGGGGAGTTAATTGTTACCCGGACGGACATGAACCACGCGGCTGAAATCTTTGCATTTGATCTTAAGACAGCTGCTTTCCGCGTGTTGAGTCACGCCAATGATCAAGTCTTTAATAATTTGAAGGCCAGTAAAGTTGAGCGGCGTTACAGCACCACGACTGACGGAAAAAAGATGTTGTCGTGGGTGATTTATCCACCCGATTTTGATCCTGCCAAGAAGTATCCCACTTTGTTGTATTGCCAGGGCGGGCCTCAATCGGCGCTTACACAATTTTACTCCTACCGATGGAATTTTCAGTTGATGGCGGCTCAGGGTTATATTGTGGTTGCTCCAAATAGGCGCGGTATGCCGGGGCACGGTGTAGAATGGAATGCATCGATCAGCAAAGATTACGGCGGTCAGGTAATGCGCGACTATCTCACCGCGATTGATGACTTTGCCGTTGAACCCTATGTAGACAAAACTCGCTTGGGTTGCGTGGGTGCCTCATTTGGGGGGTACTCTGTTTTTTACCTTGCTGGAAATCATAACAACCGGTTCAAAACGTTCATCTCGCACGATGGGATTTTCGATTGGAGGAGCATGTATGGTTCGACCGAAGAAGTGTTTTTTGTAAACTGGGATCTGGGAGGTCCTTATTGGGATAAGGAAAATCAGCAAGCTCAGCGCAGTTATCGCGAATTTGACGCCATAAATTACGTGCAAAACTGGAACCGTCCGATCTTAATTATTCAAGGTGGAAAAGACTTCCGCGTACCTACAGAGCAGGGTTTAGCTGCATTTCAGGCTGCGCAATTGAGGGGGATTAAGTCGAAACTGCTTTATTTTCCGGAGGAGAATCACTGGATCTTGGGTTGTCAAAATGCGCTGGTATGGCAAAATGAATTTTTCAAATGGCTGAAAGAAACCTTGTAAGGAAGGTTTGACTTACATTAAAGCGACTTGAGCATTTTGATTTCACAACTGAAATGACCGGTATTTCCCATGGGGTGGTCTATGTGCTGAAAACCAAATTTTTCATAAAGAGGAACTGCAACGTGCAGTTCCTTTTTTGTTTCGAGGTAAATGGCTTTGTAGCCCACTGATTTTGCGAATGCGATGCAAAGCTTCATCAGTTCGGTGGCGATGCCTTTCCCACGGGCAGAGCGGTGTAAATAGAGTTTTTGCAACTCGCAAGTGTCTACTTCACCAGCCAGGATATTAATGCCCGCTCCTCCAACTACTTCGCCGTTCCATTCGGCCACAAAATAGATGGTTCTCGGAAGAGTGAATTGTTGGGCAATGCGGTCGGTTTCGGGGTCGGTGAAAACGGTTCCGGGAATATTGCATCCAAATTCAGTCAGCGATTCCCGTATTACCGATGCCAATGTTGGGTTATCGGCCTCTTGAACTTCTCTTAAACGCAAGGACATTAGGCTTCTTGATTTTGAAACTGCAACTTGCTCAAGTGGCGGTAAAGGCCATTTTCTTTTTCGATGAGGTTAAAATGGGTGCCTGATTCCACGATACTTCCGTTTTCCATTACGAGAATCACATCAGCCGCTTTGATGGTCGACAATCGGTGAGCAATTACAAATGAGGTTCTACCCAACATCAATCGGTCCAGTGCTTCTTGTACCATTCGCTCAGATTCGCTATCGAGTGAGCTGGTTGCCTCATCGAGAATGAGTATTGCGGGGTCTTTTAGCACTGCCCGGGCTATGGCAACACGCTGCCGTTGACCACCCGATAGTTGAATACCGCGTTCGCCCACTAAGGTTTCATATCCATCAGGGAAGCTCATGATAAAATCGTGCGCGTTGGCTTTTATGGCTGCTTGTACGATCTCGTTTTCTGAGGCTGTTGGATTTCCGTAGGCGATATTTTCTCTGATGGATCCGCCAAACAACAACACTTCCTGCGGCACATACGCCATGTTAGAGCGCAAGGCATCCAGCGCGTACTCCGAGGCCGGCCGATTGTCAAATCGAATAGAACCTGAGGTAGGTTCGTAGAAACGGAGCAACAAGTTGGTCAGCGTCGATTTTCCGGCTCCAGAAGGCCCTACTACAGCCACCTGCTGACCGGGCAATACTTCGAAGCTCACCTCTTTCAGCACATGTACATCTTTGCGCGTAGGGTATGAGAATGAAACGCCTTCAAACTGCACGCCTCCTTTCAAGAGGACTCGGGGTTGATCGTGATCCATTCCAACGGGTTCAACCTTCTCATCCAGTATTTCGAAGAGGTTCTCTGTGGCTCCAATTGCTTTTTGAATCTGTGAAAACAGATCGGCTACACCACCAAACGAAGCACCTACAAATACGGAGTACATTATAAATGCCACCAATTGGTCGATGGTCATTTCTCCCGTCGCAATCAAGCGCACACCGTACCATATAACGAGCACAATAGATCCAAACATGGCTACAATAATGAAAGAGGCAAAAGCCCCTCGCCAGCGGGCTGCTTTCATCGCAATTTTCCTGATTTCGTTGGTAGCCAGGGTATAGCGCTTAACCTCAAAAATCTCGTTCACAAATGCCTTAACATTGACAATTCCTGTCATGGTTTCTTCAACAATGATATTGGAATCGGCTATTTTGCTTTGGGTTTGTTTGGAGAGTTTGCGAATGAATTTTCCGAACAAAACCGCTGCAATCATCATCACGGGAAGGGTGGCCAACATCAATAACATCAGTTTTACACTGTAGATACTGAGCAGTGCAATGCCAAGCACAATGGTTAGAATTTGCCGAATAAACTCGGCTATGGTGGTAGTAAATGTTTCCTGAAGTATGCTTACGTCGCTGGAGATCCGACTGTTTAGTTCGCCAACGCGACGTGCCGAGAAGAACTCCATAGGTAATCGAATCAAGTGGTTGTATGTGTGCTGCCTGAGATCGGCCAACATACGCTCCGTCACCTCCGAGAAGACTAGGATTCTAAAAAAGCTAAAAACGCCCTGAAGCAAAAACACCCCAAAGAGCACCAATGCAACCGAGTTGATATTATCCAAGTTGAAGAAATTTTCCGGACCTACCTTGGTGTTATTCGAGGCCCCAACCAATTTACCTAACAAACCGGGGAAAAGCAGAGAGGTAAGTGTACTTCCTATCAGGAAAACCATACCCAGCGCGAACTTGAGGGAGTAGGGTTTGAGGAACTTAAACAATCGGGTGGCTTTACGCAGGCTCTGTTTGGTTATTTTGATGCGCGCTTCATCGGTTTTTTTGGCCATGGGGTTGAATTATCTGTGCAAAGGTACGATATGAGGAGGTAGTTTGGCCTTTGCACACACCTTGCTTGGCATAGATTGACGATAAAATGACAAAGATCACCGACGAAATTCCAAGAACTCTACTGAATTAGTAGGGTAAATAATTAAGTTGATCGAAACAAACCGAAAATCGGTCGGCATTTTAACAAAAATAGGGAGTAGGAGCGCGTCCCATATCCCATAAAATCAGGAGTCTGTGTAAGAAACGAATCGGGTTTTTAATGCGTAAACTTGAAGCGTTAACCTCACCTGAACGTATGATTACCAGATTTCTTCTAGCCTTTTTAAGTTTTGTTCTACTCGGCTCATCGTTGCACGCCGCAACCTACACCTCGGTTGCCTCAGGTAATTGGAATAGCAACAGCACTTGGTCTCCGGCTGGAGTTCCCGGGGCAGGCGATGACGTGGTTCTAGACCGCCGTTACAGTGTGACGGTGACGGCAAACGCCACCTGTAATTCGGTAAGCACACTAACTTACACTTGTACGCTTGGCTGTGCTTCAGGTACCTTAACTTTTACCATCAATTCGGGTGTAACCCTTACCGTGGCAGGTAGCTTCAACCTATCTCCGCCAAGATCGTCTTACGCAATGGTTTTTAATAATAATGGAACCCTTTCGGTGGGTGGTACTTTTACCATCAATGCAGTTGGGGCGGTTACTTGGTCTAATGTAGGAAGTGCCAGTGTGGGTGCCATCAATTTTACCGGTGGATCGAGTATGGGAATAACCAACCAAGGAGGGATTCAGGTTTCGGGAAATGCAACCTTTGGACTTACTGGAAATCTCACCATCAACAGCACCAGCAGCATCAGTGTTGGTTCAACCCTGAGTATGTCATCAGGCGCCGTGATTGGTTTTACGAATAACGGCCCGCTAACGGTTGGGGTGATGACCCTTTCAGGAGGTAGTTTACACACGCTTTCAGGAAGTGGAGCCATCGCAGTTACGGGGGCATTTAGTTCTACTGGTCGCTTAAATTACACCAACACCGCTGGTCTAACTGCAGGTAGCTTTGCCATCAGCGGAGGAGCGAGTCAAGTAAGTGGTTCAGGGGCTATCACCTGTACTGGGCCTGTTTCCATCACAGGAAACGTAGATTGGGATCATACAGGAAATTTATCAGGTACCACCTTCAACTTGAACCCTACCGTGACCACTACGCTCAGTCATTCAAACAGCCTGTCGTTCTCCGGTAACGTGAGCATAAATGGGGCTAACGCTGCGGTTACTATTGATATCAACAAGTTAACAGCAGCTGCTCTCACAGTAGATAATAACTCTTCTACCCCGCTTTATTTAACCTTAGATAGTCTGGTAACCACCGGTAATTTTTCAACCACGGCCGACTTCACGGCCAGCAACTATTTCAATTTTGGTTACACCTCCATTGGTGGAAATGTAAGCGCCTACATTGGATCTAACCCTGGAATCAACGATTTCCAGTTGGGCCAATTTAATGTGGGTGGTAATGTCACCGCATATACCGATTGGCCCAGTGCCCGAAATGTATTTAGGGTGACAGGTACCGGCACGGTTTCAGGGAACGTTCTTCTCTACAACCTAGACAATGGAAATGCAGCCCCACAAAACGAGCTAACTATAACAGGTCAATTAACTGTGGCAGGTTCTACTGGCCTCACGCTCAGATATAGCAACACCTCTTTTAATTCTAATGGGCCTCAAAATGCCATTAGCATTGGGAATGCTGCAACAGCAGGAACTCTAAATATCTCTCAAGGTGATCTGAATTTGGAGAGTACGATGAGTTCAACTTATATCAATAGCCCCGATTCAGCTAATGCCATCTACCTATGTCAAGGCGTTCTTACTGTTGGTGACAGCATTAAGTGTTCTTCAACGGCAAACGCAGCAAATAACCTAATCGTAATTCGCGACAACAATGCTTTCAATGGATTGACCAAGACCATTAACCTAGGTGGCAGCGTGAGTGACGTGACGAAGGGACTTTTGAAACTTCAAGACAGCAATGCCAATGCAGATTTTACTTCCTATTTCAACGGCAGTGGTAAAAAGCAAACCATTCCCGCCAGTGATAACTGGAATTTTCGCCGTATTGAGGTGACCAATACCTCGGATACCGTTTCATTTGGCGGCGATCTGGGACAAACGGGAAGTCGACTTACCGCAAGACTCAAGGTGAATGCTGGTGCGGTATTGTTTGATAATGCATTTCAATACGGAGGCACGGGACAGGATTCCATTGCCCTCGAAAACGGCGGAACTTTCGTGATCAGCAACTTGACAGGAGAGTTTCCTCTTTTGATCGAAAGTGTGGTAGCCGCCAACGGATCGGTAGTGAACTTTCTCAACAATTCGGTATCTACCCAGAATGTTTTAGGAGGAACCAGCGCGGTAAAAAATTTGGCCACGGTTTACCTTTCAGGTACTGGAATTAAAGAAGTTGAAGCGCCCCTTTCTTCTGGCAACCTAGCTATACAATACATCAGGTTGGTAGGCGGCTCAACTACTTTTGCTACCGCAGCAAATACCCTGAATACGGTTTCGGGAGGGCAATCGACCACTAACTTGGTAGAGGTAGGCAGTGGGGCAACGTTAACCATACCTCGCAACTTCAACGCCGTGCCCCAAACGAAATTTTTATTCGATTACACATCGACCGTAGCGTATACCGGTGCCAATCAAACGGTCTACGCCATGTATGCCAATCAGGTGGGTGCTGGCACGCTAGCGGCCCTGGGAAACCTTACCTTATCGGGATCAGGTACCAAAACCTTGGCGGATAGCCTTAAGCTTTACCGCAAATTATCTATCTCAAACACCATTTTAGATTTACCAAGCGGCACGTCTCTTACTTTATTGTCGGATGCAAATTATACGGCTTGGATCGGTTCCATTACGTCTACTAGCATCACTTACGGCGGTGCAGGTGCGAGCAAAGGCAAAATCATAGCACAACGCTATGTGAATTTGCCCGATGGCAATTATCGCGATTTCTCGTCTCCTATAACTAACACCACATTGGAGAGTTGGAAAAATAAAGGGATGTTGTTTACAGGTTTTACGGGGTCTAACTTCCCCTCGTTCAGTTTCAACAATACCTATTCTTATAGTGAGTCAACCGATGGCGACCTCAATACAGGTTTCACAACGGCAACCAACATCACCCAAGCCGTTCACAGCTTTGATGGCGGTGCTATGGTCAATGGGGGATGGAGAATTTACGGAGGTAAGAGCTCTGGAGCAACCATCATGACCCTTGCCGATGAGGGCGAAGTTTATGCGGGTAATCAAACGATGAAAGTCAACTTTACTCATCAAACGGCCAATCGAGTGGCCGATGATGGATGGAATTTCGTGGGCAACCCTTATCCCGCTCCCATCGATTGGTCGAGCGTCGTGTCGGCCAACATAGGCGGCGTATTTGCCACCGACTCCACCAGCAATGGGGTTGCACCCAGTGTTTATATGTACATGCCTCACGATCGGTCTAATCCGGGTGGTTCCCTGAATTACGGGGCATTTAACACCGTGACCGGCTCAAAGATTGGAGTTTCCAATACCGTGATCCCCGCTTTTCAGGGGTTTTGGTTGAAATCGCATCACAGTTCTTCCAATAGCACTTCATACACCGTTACCTTGAGGGAGGCCGACAAGTTTGATGGTTCGGTTGCCTTGTACAAATCGGAATCAAAACCAGATCCCGAGATGGCTTTTATATCAATGACCGATTCAAAGGGCAAGGCAGATCAAGTGGCCATTCACTATTTCGCCGGGGCCCGGATGGGTTGGGACATGAATTTTGATATCCAAAAGTTTGATCCCGAGCCCGGTATCAGCAGTTTGTACTGGTCGACGGAAAGCGACGAAAACCTCTGGGTTAACGCTATTCCGATGGACAAGATGGAGTACGAGTTTAAGCTCAATTTACACCACGGTTCTTCAGGTGCCCACAGAATTGACTTTGGTTCATGGGTTGCCTTCTTTGGACAGGATGCCTGTATTACGGCTCTAGACACCAAAACGGGTGAGGTTTTCAACTTGATGGAATCGCCCGCTATAGAAATAGCCTCTTCCGAGCCCGGTGTAGTTAGACAGTGGATCGTATCTGTTAAAAAGGCGGCTACCTTTGGCGCTCCAGAAGTAATTGAGCCTACCTGTTTTGGGGATGAAAACGGATCGATTAAAGTGAGTTTAGTAGGCTTTGATGGCAGTCCTTCGATCAGGTTAATCAGAAATTCTGAAATGGGAGAACTGACCGTGGCCGAAACCAGTGAATTGACCTTACAAGCAACCGATCTACGAGCTGGACAATACCGCTTTATCAACGAGCGTTATAACGGATGCGGTCAATCTGAATTGGTGGTAGTTTTGGAGCAACCAGAGCGCATTGTTGCAGACTTTCATGTGTCTAATTATTTGGTCTCAGTTGGCGAAGAGGTTCAATTTCAAAATCTCAGCGCGGGAGCCAGCGAATATCGCTGGAAATTTTCGGATGATCTCAGCGAGAGCCAAGAATATGCCCCTCGTCATACATATACCAGCGAAGGGCTCTTTGAAGTGGAGTTGATAGCCGGGAACGGTAGGTCGGCTTGCGATGCATCGGTAAAACGAAATATTCTCGTGTCTTCGGCAACGGGTCTTGGCGACCTCAATGCATCAGGGGGCGTAGGTATTACCTATCAAGGGGGTCAATTTGAACTTCGTCATCAAAGTGCTCTACCACTTACCTTGACGGCCTATTCAGCCGACGGTAAACTCCTGCACCGAAAAGATGCTGCTGAAAATTCACATACCTTTGCCCTTCCATCAGGCCAGGTTGCCCTGATAATGGTGGAGCAAGAGGGAAGAATTGTGATCGCCAAAAAGTTTGTGGTGAAATAAGTAGGGAAAAGAAATGAAAAAACTTTTGTGGAAAACATAGAAATTATTATTTTTGCCCTCCATTTGAAACAACGCTCAGCGAATAAACCATTATAGCAATGTCAACGAAAAGAACTTATCAGCCTTCGGTACGGAAAAGACGCAACAAGCACGGTTTCCGTGAAAGAATGGCAACGGCCAATGGTCGTCGCGTGCTTTCAGCCCGTAGAAGAAGAGGTAGAAAAAAACTTACTGTATCTAGCGAAAGAAGACACAGAAAGTAATTAATTGCTGAATGACAGTATATTAGAATATTTTAAAAGGGCTCAATAGCCCTTTTTTTTTGCATAATTTTCAACTCGATAACCCCCGCATATGCCAAAAGATACCTCCATCAAACACGTGCTTCTCATCGGAAGTGGTCCCATTATTATCGGCCAAGCCTGTGAATTTGATTATTCGGGCTCGCAAGCAGCGCGTTCCCTTCGCGATGAAGGGATTGAAGTTACCTTGATCAACAGCAATCCGGCTACCATCATGACCGATAAAGTGGTGGCAGACAATGTGTACTTAATGCCTCTGGAGCCTGCGAGCATACGCACCATTCTAGAGAAACACCGCATTGATGCGGTGCTGCCAACCATGGGTGGACAAACAGCCCTCAATTTGTGTATCAAATGCGATGAGTTGGGTTTGTGGGAAGAGTTCGGGGTGCGCATTATTGGGGTTGATATTGCCGCCATAGAGATCACTGAGAACAGAGAGAAATTCCGCGCTTTGATGGATCAAATCGGCGTGGGTTCAGCTCCTTCTGATACGGCTAAGTCCTTTCTAGAGGGCAAGGAGATCGCTCAAAAACTGGGTTTCCCCTTAGTAATCAGACCTTCGTACACGTTGGGAGGTACCGGGGCATCATTTGTGCATACCCCGGATGAATTCGATCGTCTTTTGGATAGAGGTTTGCATGCTTCGCCTATACACGAAGTATTGATCGATAAAGCCGTTTTGGGTTGGAAAGAGTACGAATTGGAGTTACTTCGCGATGCCAACGACAATGTGGTGATCATTTGTTCGATAGAGAACTTCGATCCCATGGGGATTCACACCGGCGATTCCATCACAGTAGCTCCTGCGATGACCCTATCGGATACCACCTATCAAAAAATGAGGGATATGGCCATCCGTATGATGAGGTCCATTGGCAATTTCGCCGGAGGTTGTAACGTGCAATTTGCCGTGAGTCCCGATAATGCAGAGGATATCATTGCCATTGAAATCAATCCACGCGTGAGCCGTTCGTCGGCTTTGGCCTCTAAAGCGACAGGTTATCCTATCGCAAAGATTGCCAGTAAGTTGGCCATTGGTTATCACTTGGATGAATTGCAAAACCAAATCACCAAATCGACATCGGCCTATTTTGAGCCGACCCTCGACTATGTAATCGTAAAAATCCCGCGTTGGAACTTTGATAAATTTCCGGGTGCGGAGCGCGAACTCGGCCTTCAAATGAAATCGGTGGGCGAGGTGATGGGCATTGGGCGTTCGTTCCAGGAAGCCTTGCAAAAGGCGTGTCAAAGTCTCGAAATTGGCCGAAATGGTTTGGGTGCCGACGGCAAGGAGCTGACCAACCAAGAGGAAATCTTGCGCAGCTTAGAGCACCCAAGCTGGAACCGATTGTTCCACATTTATGATGCCATTAAATTGGGCATTCCCTTCAAAACCATAAAGGAGAAGACGCGCATCGACGATTGGTTCCTTCGCCAAATTGAAGAACTTATATTGCTTGAAAAACAAATCAGTAAGTTTACCATCGAAAACATCAGCAAGGAGCTGCTTTTCGAAGCTAAACAAAAGGGATATGCCGATAGGCAGATTGCCCATTTACTGCGCTGCTGGGAGAGTGAGGTTTTTGCCAAACGCAAAGAATACGACATCAAACGGGTTTACAAGCTTGTAGATACGTGTGCCGCCGAATTTGAGGCCAAGACGCCTTATTACTATTCAACTTTTGAATTCGAAAACGAATCGGTTTCAAGCGATCGCGAGAAGATCATTGTATTAGGATCAGGCCCCAATAGAATTGGACAGGGTATTGAGTTTGATTACAGCTGTGTTCACGGGGTGCTAGCCGCCAAAGAATGCGGGTATGAAACCATCATGATCAATTGTAATCCGGAGACGGTTTCTACCGATTTCGACACCGCTGATAAACTCTACTTTGAGCCCGTTTTTTGGGAACATATCTATGAAATCATCTTACATGAGAAACCCAAGGGGGTTATTGTGCAGCTCGGTGGTCAGACGGCACTGAAGTTGGCTGAAAAGCTCAACCGTTACGGCATACCCATTATTGGCACCAGCTATGAAGCGCTCGATTTAGCCGAAGACCGCGGGTTGTTCTCCAATCGATTGAAAGACCTCAACATTCCCTATCCCAAGTTCGGGGTGGTTGAGAGCGCTGAGCAAGCCATTGAATTGAGTAAAGACCTCGGATTCCCACTTTTGGTGCGCCCTTCGTATGTATTGGGTGGACAAAAGATGAAAATTGTAATCAACGAGGAAGAACTTGAAAAACACGTGGTGAATATCCTCCGCGATATGCCAGACAACCAAATATTGCTCGATCATTTCCTTTCGGGGGCAATTGAGGCCGAGGCCGATGCCATTTGCGATGGCGAAGATGTTTACATCATTGGTATTATGCAGCACATAGAGCCTGCAGGTATCCATTCGGGTGATTCCTTTGCCGTGCTCCCGCCCTACAACTTAGGCGATTTGGTGATGCAACAAATTGAGGAACACACCAAGAAAATTGCTAAATCGCTTCATACCGTGGGATTGATCAATATTCAATTCGCCATCAAAAACGATGTGGTGTATGTAATTGAAGCCAATCCGCGCGCATCAAGAACCGTTCCTTTCATTGCCAAGGCTTACGACGAGCCTTATGTAAACTACGCCACGAAAGTAATGTTGGGCCATAAGAAGGTAAAAGATTTCAATTTTAACCCGCGGAAAGAGGGGTACGCCATCAAAATTCCCGTTTTCTCATTTGATAAGTTCCCCAATGTAAACAAGGAGCTGGGTCCAGAAATGAAATCGACAGGAGAGGCAATACGCTTTATCAAAGACCTTAAGGATCCTTATTTCAAGGAGATCTATGCTGAGCGAAACCTTTATTTAAGTAGGTAATGGGTATTTTCCGCTTTATCATCCTGTGTTTGGTGTTCTACACCATTTTTAAGGTGTTAACTCGATTGATAGCGCCCTTGTTTCAGGGTTACTACGAAAAAGATCGAACCCAAACCAAACGCGGTGAGGGACAACAAACGCGGGTTAATAACATCATTATCGATACGTCTAAATCCAATCAAAAATTGGATCAAAAACCCAACCTTCGCAAGCTGGATGCTGAGGATGTGGATTTTGAAGAGTTAAAATAACATTTACTACCTTCAACCCCATGAAAAACCTATTGAAGTCAAGTCTTCCCCATTTAGCAGCCATAGGAATTTTTGCTGTGGTTATGTTTGTTTACTTCTTGCCCGCATTTCAAGGATATCGCCTCGTTCAGAGCGATTTGAAAACGGCTCAAGGAGCTGCACAAGAGGCCAAATTTTATGAGGAGACTACGGGCGATTTTACAGCTTGGACCAATAGCATGTTTTCTGGGATGCCGGCCTTCCAAATTAGCAATTACACCGACTTCGATGGCAATTTGGCAGGGTACGTAGTTCGCTTTTGGAATCTACTTATTCCCCAGCCGGCAGGTATATGGCTCATGTATGCGCTTTCGTTTTACGTGCTTTTGCTGGCCTTGAAAATAAGACAGCCTCTTGCCGTTGTTGGATCTCTGGCCTTTGCTTTTAGCAGTTACTTTATCATCATCCTGGAGGTAGGACACATTACTAAAGCGCTGGCGGTTAGCTATGTGCCTTTCTTATTCGCAGGTTTTGTTTGGTTGTTGGATAAGAAATACGTTCGCGGACTTTGGGTAATGGCATTGGCTTTTGCCGTGGAATTGTACTCCAATCACGTTCAGATTACCTACTATTTTGGAATCTTACTGCTGATTTTTGGCATTGCGTATGCCTTTAAGGCAGGCAAGGAACATGCTTGGATACACCTCTCGAAGGTGGCTGGTTTGTCTGTTTTGGCGGCCATTATTGGAATAATGTGCAATTTCAGCGCTTTGTACAATACCTACGAATACAGTAAGGAAACCACAAGAAGTCAGTCAGAGTTGACCATTGCTCCCGAGGGGTCCTCTGCCTCGCAAAATAAAACAACCGGACTCGATAAAGACTACATTACGGCATGGAGCTACGGAATTCAGGAGTCATTTACTTTGATTGTGCCCAATGCAAAAGGTGGAGCAACAGGCATGATTGGAGATCAAAAGGCGCTGGACAAGGCCGATCCACAATTTAGGACTCCCTTAAGTCAACAAAACCACTATTGGGGCGACCAAAGCTTCACGGAAGGACCGGTTTACCTAGGAGCTGGAATTGCACTTCTTTTTGTGGTAGCGCTTTTCTTTGTAGAGGGTTATTTAAAGTGGACATTCTTTGTTGGCTTTGTGCTGTCATTGGCTTTGAGTTGGGGAAAGAATTTTATGCCATTGACCGATTTTTTCATCGATCATGTGCCTGGATATAATAAGTTCAGAGCCGTTACGATCATTATGGTTGTTTTGGAGTTCTGTGCCCCTTTGCTGGCCGTTTTATTTGTCAACGAACTGATTGCAAAAAGAGAGGATTGGTTGGCCAAGAAAAATTGGCTGCTTTACAGTGGTGGAGGGGTATTGGGCCTGCTATTGTTGTTTTACGTGATTCCCGATAGTCTTTTTGATTTTTTCAATGGTCAGGAGGCAGATGCTTTAAACAAACAAGCGCAAGACAATCCTGAAATGGCTGCAACCATTCAGCAATTCATTGAAAACTTGAAAACCGTTAGAATTGCCATTTTTAAGGAAGATGTTATCCGATCAATTTTCTTCGCCGGGGCAACATTTGCGCTTATTTATTTCTACTTGACAAAGGGATTCAAGGCTATTTATCTCATTGTCGCTTTAGGTTTAATTACCACTTTGGATTTATTCACCGTTAACCGTCGCTATTTAAATGGTGACAAACAAAATGGACGTTTTGTGCAATGGGAAGAGAAGAAGGAAAACCAATTTCCTTTTTTACCTACCGCGTTCGACGAGGAAATTTACAGGCTCGAAACTTCTGGATTGGCGATAAATGGAAATGCAAACACACTTTTTGTGCCAGCGGCAGAATTGCAAAAACGCACAGAGCAGAACCTGCAATCTCGCAAAGAGAGGCGATTGGCGAGAGGTATCCTAGAGCCCATGAGCGATGCCGAGCAAGCTGCCGTTAAATATGGCACTCTCAATCTCCATTCCAATTACCGTGTTTTGAATCTTTCGGTGAGTACTTTTAACGATGCATCTACCTCTTATTTCCATAAATCCTTAGGTGGTTATCACGGTGCTAAATTGAAGCGTTACCAAGAACTTATTGACTTTTATTTTGCAGGCAGTATTCAGCCTAATGTGGTCAATATGTTGAACGCCAAGTATATCGTTACGCAGCAGGGTGTTCAGTTCAACGGTCAAGCATTGGGTAACGCGTGGTTTGTAAAAGAGGTTCAATGGGTAAAAGATGCCAATGAAGAAATTTTGGCATTGAAAGCCCTTGATCCCAAAAGCAAAGTGATAGTGGACAATCGATTTAAGGCTGTTTTGGGTCAATATGCCCCTGATTCGTCAGCAACCATTTCTCAGGTTAGTTATGCTCCGAACAAATTGGTGTACCGAAGCAATTGCAGCCAGCCTCAAGTGGCTGTTTTCTCTGAGATCTACTCACCCGGTTGGTCGGTAACGATCGACGGTAAACCCGCTGAGGCATTCCGATGCGATTATGTATTAAGAGGGTTATCTGTTCCTGCTGGTGAGCACTCCATTGAGTTTGTTTACCGACCATCAACCATTGAAACAGGCAACAGGGGTTCAATGGCTGGTTCAGTAATGCTCATTTTGGTTACCCTAGTGGGTTTGTGGACCGAGCGCAAAAAATTGGTCTCAGGCAATTAGAACCTCCGGTTTCTGGCGTAATACCAAACGAAGCGAAAGGCAATAGGAATATGTCTGAGCAACGTGGGAAGGAATCCGTAGTGTTTGGTCATTATACTAAAACGCTCCACTAGGGATTTCAGGATGTTTTGCCCTGATTTCCCCCCTTTGGCAAATCGAGACAAAATGCAATTTGCGTTAACCACCACTTGAGCCTGCTTCAACGCACTTATCACCCAATCTTGATCAGCCGAAATGGAATAATTCAGGTTGTAAGGGCGGGTGATGCTTTTTTTCACCACGATACTCTGATGACATACCAGCATGCCATCTTGAAAACTCCGCCAATCCAATTGATCGGGGGCCTTGAGTCGTCTTAAACCAATTTCCTCTCCTTGCTCTGTCATTTCCATGGTTTCACCATAAATCACATCGACCTGATCCTCTATCACATCGATTACTCGCTTCACCGTACAGTCATCGAATAGCAAGTCACCCGCATTGATAAACCAAACATAGCGACCTTTGGCCAGCGCAAGTCCCTTGTTCATGGCGTCATAGATACCCCGATCTGGTTCGGAAATCCATTGATCGATGCGATTGGCGTTGGCTTCGATGATTTTTTTATCTGCCGATCCGCCATCAATAATGACGTATTCAAAATCCGATCGGTGGGCTTGTTCGTCGATATTTAGGATGGTTTTTTCAAGTGCCTGTTGGGCATTAAATGTCACCGTAATAATTGTTATGACAGGGCTAGACATGCAAGCTGTGATATAGGTTGAGGTGCTTCTCGGCAATTACCGGATAAGAATAATTTGTTTCGATGTGAACTCGGGCTTGGGCACAGAGTTGTTTATATCTTTCAGTATTTTCGGTACACCAAATGATTCCGTTGGCAAGATCCTTGGCATCTTTACATCGAGCCAGATATCCGTTCTGCTGATGTTGAATCATATCAGAGACACCACCTACATCGAATGCTACACTCGGAGTTCCGCAAGCCATAGCCTCCATAATGGTATTGGGTAAGTTTTCCTCAAGCGATGGGAGAATAAACAGGGTGCTTTGCTGATAAATTTTGACTATTTCATCTGGATTATGGATGAAACCGGTTTTGTGCACCAAAATCGGAAACTCATCAAAAAAATGATTTTTGTCGTCCCCAACCACAACGAGCTTAATTCGCTTGGCTAATGCTGGATGGGTATGAGTGAGGTACTCCAGGGCCTCCTTCAAGTAAGTTGCCCCTTTAAATGGATTGCTCACATTAGCGGCGATAAAGCAAATAGCTATTTCCTCTCCCTCGCTCCACCCTTCTGTCTCTGTGCGATTAGCAGTAGGTTTGAAAAAAGCGGTATCGATTGCATTGCCTATTATTTCCACCCGATGATGTTTCAATAGGCTGCTTTCTTGCACTTTATTTTTGAGCCACTCACTGGGAACAACCAATGTCGGTTTAAGGGTATCAAGTGCGGTTTTTTTCTTCAACCAGACCCGATGACTGAGATCGTTTGCCGCTGGATTTTTTAGATATTGACAGTTGCCACAAGCGATTCGGTAATTTTCACATCCTCGATTGTGATGACATCCGCCGGTCAGCAACCACATATCGTGGAGCGTCCAAACAACGGGTTTGTTTAACGAGGCCAATTGAGTCAAAGCCCTTATGGACGCAAATCCAAAATTTATCCAGTGCAGGTGAACGATATCGCTTTTTTTAATCTGCTCATGCGAACTTAGATTTGCACCTGCAGAAGCCGTTGAGTACGAAAATCGCACGGTTTTGTCTTTCTCAAATCGGGCGAAATAAATTCGCTCGCGGATAAATCGAAACCAAAAAAGTGCCTTACCCCATTTGCCTGGCTTGAACGCGAAGGTAGTATCATCGGCTTGCCCATTTATCAATCCTACCAGGAGCTTTGTTTCTGCCTTGCTCGCCAATGCCTCTCGCAATCGGCTGGCCGCCAACGCAGCTCCTCCGCCATGGCTAAAAGTATTGAGGAATACGACCGATAACTTGGACATCAAAACCGAAAGAATTGATTTATTTGTTGACTAAATTCACCTAGCTCCCAGTTCCTCACCAGCATTCGGGGAATTTCATAATTCGAGGTGTGCCTGAAAACCACTCCGGGGTAATTCGCACACACCAGGCGGAATCCCAGCTGTTCAGCGATTAACACCGAATGCTGGTTGAAATCTTTTTCGCCCCCAAAAGGATAGGAAAAATGGATGATTTGACGTTTGGTGAATGCTTCAAGGATCTTTTTAGATTCGAGAATATCATCTCGCTGGCGCTGAGGATTCAACGTGCTCAAGGGTGCATGCTGATGTGTATGGGCGCCTAAGACTACTGATTTGGACTGCGCCATGACGGCCAATTCACCCCAATTCATCATTCGATGGCTTTCGCGTCCGGATTCATCTACATTGGCTATGAATCTCAAATGGCCAATAATCGTATCTCTGTCCTCTGGTTGTTTCCATTTTATCCACCGATGGCAGTGTTCATAGTCTTTCATACTATCACCAGTCCACTGCGGTGCATCATTGGCTTGCGGCAGGTGATCCAGTGCGTTAGGCTTCAGTTTTAGCCCTATAATAAGGAAGAGGCGTTCCAGCTCGTCCCACCAAAGCTCGTGATGTGTGTTGAGCCATTGTGTGGTAATGTAAAATAATCCTTGCGCTTGATATGATTCAAGAATCGGTCTGGCAAACTGGCAATTGTCGAAATACCCGTCGTCGAATGTGATTAAAGTCGATCTCTTGGGGAATTTATCACCATTTAATTTGATGTGCGTAAATTCCTCCACCGTTAGTAAATGGGTATTCTTTTTGAGCCATTTAACTTGTGCTTCAAAATGCTCCGGGCTCACATTGAGCAATTGCGGGTCGCTTTCGAGGTGTGCCACGCGGTGATAAATCAGCACAACTGCTGGGTTTTCAACGATTCGCTGGATCGAACTTTCTAGTAATTTGGGAACTCTCTGAAAGGATAGATTCATGGGTGAAGCGTTAGGCTCGGTAGCAATGGATATTGAGTTGCATGGCAAACTCTTTTTCAACACCCTTGGCCATTTCAAAGGGTCTTTTTTTTGCGTAAGGATTGAAAACGTGGTAACTAAATCCAGCTTGTTCTACCGATAGCAGTATTTCGGAAAGTCGGGGTATCTGGTTCTTTCGCAAGTGATATTCAATGAAGAGATAATTCACCCCATTGAGCTCTTCGGCGATATGAGGAATTAACTCCCATTCGGCCCCTTCAACATCCATTTTAAGGAGTTCAACTGGAGGCAGAGAGGCTAAAAATTGTTTCAAATCGATGCCTTGCACCTCGATCGCCTTGTTGCCGTGGGTTGATATTTTACCGCCATCGGCACCTTCTTGCTCAAAATAAAGGTTCTGATTTGCAATCCAGACAGCTTCATTGCGCACCTTTACATTCTTGCATTGGTTCGCTTGTAGGTTTTTCTGGCAGAGTTCAAAAATATGTTGATCTGGCTCAAAGGCAATAATTTCCGCCTTGGGGTGGTTCTTGCTAAAATAAATGGAACTCAAACCAATGTTCGCCCCGCAGTCGATGATGAGTCCGCCGGGTCGAACTTCAGGAATAAAATAACTCTGATCGACAAAGATTTCTTTGTACTGCCATACAAAAGATAGAGCGTCAGCAACTTCTAACACTAAACCGCTGATGCGAATGGTTGTTCTTTTGTAGCGTTCTGATGATCCATACCGGGCTAGTAAACCGATGAATTTTCGGTATGCACCATCGGTTAAAAACTGGTAAGGCGCATAGAGCAATTGCTGAAGTGCTTTGGTCATACCTTCGTTGCTTTAATAGCAATAACCACTTGATAATTCGGGTCGTTGTAATTGAGTTCCTCGGGTTGTAATTCTTCGACGCTAATGCCTTGAAGAAGAGCGGTTGCACTCAGTACATTCCCGAACGTAAAAACTTCTATTTGATCTTTTCCGAAGGTATTCTCAAATATTTGACCAATGCCTTTGTTGGTAAATCTCCAAAAATCACCCCAGCGATCCATATCGTAGCGAGAAATCTGCGTAAGTCCGGCCACCGTTACCAGAGCTGTTCCCCCAGGTCGCAGCATCCGGTGAATTCCGATCACTGCTTGCTGAACGTCGAAGATGAAATTGAGCGTTTGCGTACAGATAAAGCAGTCGATTCGATCCTCAGGCAAGAGCAGCGGTTTCGAAAGGTCGCCTACAAGGGTAGCCTGAGCGTGGTTTGGATCGATGTGCAGAACCTCAAAGGCCGTAACCCCTGAGTTAAACTCCTTGGTATACACTGATTCTGCAATTTCAAGAGCAACTCCCTTCACATGCTGTTTTTGTTGATGCAGAAAGGACTCGATGTAGTATCTATCAATTGGGGTTCCTCGTTCTAACCCAAATTGCTCAGAAATGGGTTGTAGCGAACGCAGCTTATGCCATTCAACCTTATTACTCGCGCGGGTTAGACCTTGAAGAATTTTCCTAATCGAGGCGATTAGCATAGAGGAAAGTTTAATTTTGCAGCAAGGTAGTAATTATGGGATTATTAGAGAAAGTGTGGTATTTCTTCGAGCTTTTTTCCATGTCGGTGAAATCCCTGCTTCGCATGGTAGTTCTGAGATCAATGCCGCAGAGTTATCCTCCCCGAACTGCAAGCACATTGGGTATACTGGGCAACGGTCCAAGCTTAGAGCGCGATTTGCTGCAGTTAGATCGAAACATACCGACGGATTTAATGTGCGTTAGCCACTTTGCCAAAACCAGCATATTTACTGAGCTTAAACCCAATAAATACATCATTGCCGATGGAGCGTTTGGCCAGCAATACGGTACCACCTCTAGGGTCGGAATTATTGTAAACGAAACAGTTGCTGCTCTAATTGACAAGGTGAGTTGGCCCATGGAACTCTACCTAAACATTGAAATTTGCAAGAATAAGAAGATGATTGCCGATCTCAAGGCCAATCCTTTTCTCTCGATACATTGGTTCAATGCAACACGGGTAGAAGGTTTTGCAGCTTTCAGCCATTTTTTCTACCGCATGGGATGTGGCATGCCTCCCTGCGAGAACGTGCTCGTTGCGGCGCTGATGGTTGCGATCAATCAGCGATACCCACAGGTATTTTTAATGGGTGCAGATCACAGTTGGCATGAAGGCCTTATCATTGGTCGAAATAATGAAATGCTGGTAAACGACCGACATTTCTACAATCCAAATGGCAAACGCGTGGATTTGACCAATTTCAACGGATCTTACAGACTGCACGACCAGTTTTTCTCACTGGCTAAGACGTTTAAGAGTTACCATCAGATCAAAGCTTACGCCGACGAGGAGCAAGTGGAAATCGTTAACCGAAGTGCCCGTTCCTTTATTGATGCTTTCCCAAGGGAAACCGAAACAGCAACCATTGCTCATGGGGATCATTAAAGGACAGTCGAAACGCGGTTTGCTGTTTAATTATATCGGGGTTGCCCTTGGCTTCCTGAGCACCTATCTTCAACCCCTTTTTTTATCGGCGGGTCAAATAGGATTGGTGAAGATTCTCAATTCGTACTCCAATATTTTTGTTTCCTTTTGCAACTTGGGTTTCGAAGGCGCGGCTTTGCGATTTTTTCCCAAATTTCGGAACCCCAACAACGGGAATAACGGATTCTTAGGACTTGCCCTCTTGTTTCTTGTAATCGGCTTCCTATCCGCGGCAGTGGCGTTTTTTTTGCTCAAGGACCAACTGATTGGACGCGAAAACCAGGGGCTTGAAGTCTATATCTATTTGGTGCTACCATTAATTTTTTTCAATCTGGTCTATCTGCATCTCGACGCCTACCGCGTATCGCTGTTTAACGCATCGATTGGCATATTGTATAAGGAGGTGTTTCAGCGCGTTGGCATTGTAATGGCTGTTTTACTGGTGGGAATTCAGGCCATTGATTTTCACGTTTTTGTTTATCTATACTGTTTCAGCCTCTGTTTACCCGGCCTCACCTTGCTGTTTGATTTATGGAAACAGGGCGAACTAAAACCTCATTTTAATTTTCATTTCTTCAGCGGAAAGTTGAGACGAGATTTTCTCCTCACCGCAGGCTTCACATTTTTGGCCAATGCCCCCGGAGTTATTATTGGAGAACTCGACGTGGTTATGATCAAGGAGTTGAAGGGCCTGTCGTACGCAGGTATTTACACCATGTTGTTTTTTTACGCCACCATGATTTCCATTCCTTCGAGGCCGGTTAAACGCATTTCGTATTCAATCGTTGCAGAGGCATGGAATAATGCAGACCTTGACATCATTCGCGATGTCTATCGGAAAAGCGCCTTAAATCAGCTCATCATCGGTTTGTTTTTATTCATTGGCTTGTGGACCAATAGAGCTTTGGTTTTTTACATACTTCCAGAGGAATACGCTGGTTTTGATTACGTGCTCTTTTTCATCGGCCTTAATAATCTCATTGACATGGGAACAGGGGTTAGCGGTGAAATATTAGCGACCTCTGATAGGTATAAATACAACTTGCTATTTGTTGGGTTACTCATCGCTCTTGGGCTGCTGACCAATTGGATGTTGATACCGGTTTACGGTATTGAAGGAGCTGCCTTTGCTACTTTCTGTTCAGTATCTCTGTTTAACTTGATACGTTTTTTCTGCCTCTACAAATGGTATGGTTTGCAACCATTTAACAGTAATTTTATCAAGGTTTTGGCAATTGGGGGTGTAGTATGGCTAATAGCGGCATTTATTCCAACACCTGAACATGTTCTACTCGATTTTTTAGTAAGAGGCACTTTCATAACCTGTACCTTTATACCGCTTATTTACATCTTTAGTATCTCGGAAGACTTTAATGAGCTGGTAGTTGGGGTATTAAGACGGTTGAAAATTAGGAACTAAACAATGATTCAAGCAGAAAAAAAGATATTGGTTACCGGTGCCGATGGCTTCATTGGCAGTCACTTGGTTGAAAGATTAATACGCCAGGGTCACTCGGTAAGAGCGCTCGTTTATTATAATTCATTCAATTCATGGGGTTGGCTTGATCGTTTACCAGCTGAGGTGAAAAAGGAAATTGAAATATTTCAGGGCGATGTTCGCGATCCGAATGGAATGCGAGCGGCTATGAAAGGGGTGGAAATGGTTTATCACCTCGCTGCGCTAATAGCAATACCCTACAGTTATTACAGTCCCGACTCGTATATCGACACCAATATCAAGGGAACCTTGAACGTGCTCAGCGCAGCAAAAGATGAGGGAGTGAAAAGAATATTGATAACCTCCACTTCAGAAGTATATGGTACAGCTCGTTTTGTGCCCATTACTGAGGAGCACCCCAAGCAACCCCAGTCGCCCTACTCGGCCTCCAAAATTGGTGCCGATGCTTTGGCAGACTCCTTTTACCGAAGTTTTGACATGCCGGTTACTATCGTTCGGCCTTTTAATACCTATGGACCACGACAATCGGCACGGGCAATTATTCC
>DASUEB010000127.1:0-15325 GCA_036275295.1 Luteibaculaceae bacterium
TCCATCGCTTTGTATTTCGGCGTGTTGGTTGGCATTGCGTATTTCACCTCAAAAGGCGCCGATTCGGGTAGTTATTTCCTTGGCAATAAACAGAGTCCGTGGTATGCGGTGGCTTTTGGCATGTTGGGCGACTCCCTCAGTGGGGTTACGTTCATTTCCGTTCCCGGGGCTGTGGGGGGTGCCCAATTCAGCTATCTTCAGCTGGTGCTGGGGTATATGGCTGGCTACCTCATCATTTCTCGCGTGTTACTGCCTCTCTACTACCGCCTTAACCTCACCTCGATTTATGCCTATCTGGAAGGCCGATACGGCAGAAACGCCCAAAAAACAGGTGCCTTCTTTTTCATCCTGTCCCGATTGCTCGGCGCTGCAGGCAGATTGTACCTCGCTGCTACGGTTATTCAGCTCTTTGTTTTTGATGCCATAGGTATTCCCTTCTGGCTGTCGGTCACCATAATCATTGCCCTCATCTTCGCGTATACCTACCGAGGTGGCATTAAAACCTTGGTGTGGACGGATACCTTCCAATCGACCATTCTTTTGCTGGCTGTGCTTTGTTCGGTAGTGGTCATCGCGTCGAAGATGGATCTGTCGCTGGGCGGCGTGGTAAATCAAATCGCCCAAAGCGATTACAGCAAGGTCTTTTTTTGGGACTGGGCGCCCAAGACGTTCTTCTTTAAACAGTTCATTGGCGGTGCGTTCATCGCTGTGGTTATGACGGGATTGGACCAAAATATGATGCAAAAAAACCTCAGCTGTAAGTCACTGCCCGATGCCCAGAAAAACATGGAGTGGTTCAGTGTGGTCATGGCGCTGGTCAACGTGTGTTTCTTATCGCTTGGGGCTCTGCTTTGGATCTACGCCACCCAAATCCAACTCACGCTTCCCACCAACGCATTGGGCAAGCCTATTACCGACTACCTATTCCCCACCCTAGCGTTTAATCAGCTTGGCACAGCCGCTGGATTGCTGTTTATACTGGGCCTCACCGCGGCGACCTTCAGTTCGGCCGATTCGGTACTCACCACCCTAACCACCTCTTTTTACCACGACTTTCTGGAACTGCACAAAAAAACAGCCAGTGAGGCCTACAAAGAGCGCTATCGACATGCCATTCACATCGGATTTGCCGTATTGTTACTCGGAGTTATACTGCTGTTCAAGCTATTCAACAACGCCGCCATCATCGATACCGTTTTGCTCATTGCCAATTACACGTATGGACCGTTGCTCGGACTGTTTTTCTTTGGCATCCTTACTCGAAGAGGGGCATCGGATAAATGGATTCCATGGATAGCCTTGGCCGCACCGGCCTTGTGTTGGGTTGTCAACTCACATAGTCAGGCGTGGTGGGGAGGATATCAATTTGGCAACGAACTGTTGTTGCTCAATGGCGCCCTCACCGCAGCGATGCTTTGGATGGCGAAAGCGCCCCGTCGTGTTGTAAATATGCCGCAATAAGCTAAATTTGCCCTTCAAATTTCTGAACCATGTCGCAAATCGATGTTCTACTACCCAAGATGGGTGAAAGCGTGGCCGAAGCCACCGTAATCAAATGGTTGGTGAAAGAAGGCGATACCGTTGAGGCTGACCAGGCCTTAATTGAGATTGCCACCGACAAAGTAGACAGCGAGGTTCCGGCTCCCGAAAGTGGAGTAGTTGAAAAGTTACTTTGCAACGAAGGCGATGTAGTTCAGGTAGGACAACCTATTGCGGTAATCCGCTCCGGATCAGCTGCCGCGGCAGCACCTGTTGCCCCAGCTGCACAAACCGTTCAGGCCGCAGCTGCTCCAGCACCCGTGGCTGCTGCAAGCGTACAAGCGCCCGCAGCTGTTGATGCCGCCGACAAGTCAGACAAATTTCTATCTCCCTTGGTACGCAGCATTGCCAAAGCGGAAAACATCAGCGCTGCCGAAATCGATCAGCTTCAAGGAACTGGGGCAAACGGCAGGATTACCAAAGACGATATTCTGGCCTATGTAAACAACGGTCGCGGTAAGGCAGCTCAGGCGGTTGCTCCTTCAGCAGTGACTGCACCCGCAGCGCCTACTCAGTCGGCCCCTGCTCCTCTAGCGGCTGCACCGGCAAGCAACACAAACCAAGCAGCGGTGTCGGTAAGTGGAAGCGATGAATTGGTTGAAATGGATCGCATGCGCAAGCTGATTGCCGATCACATGATCATGTCGAAAAAAGTGAGCCCACACGTAAGTTCGTTTGTAGAAGTCGATGTGACCAACCTCGTTTTGTGGCGCGACAAGGTAAAAGATCAATACCTGAAAACCTACGGTGAGAAACTCACCTACACCCCTATATTCATTGAGGCTGTGGCTCGCGCCATTCGCGAAATGCCCGCTATCAACTGTCAAGTGGTAGACGATAACAAAATCCTCTACAAGAAAAACATCAACATCGGTATGGCAGCCGCGTTGCCATCGGGCAACCTCATTGTTCCGGTCATCAAAAATGCTGATCAGCTCAATCTAGCTGGACTTACCCGCTCAGTTAACGACTTGGCCAATCGCGCGCGCAAAAACCAATTGAAACCCGACGAAATTCAAGGCGGCACCTACACCATTTCCAACGTGGGCACCTTCGGCAATGTGTTTGGAACCCCCATCATCAATCAGCCTCAAGTGGCGATTCTTGCCGTAGGAGCCATCAAAAAGAAACCGGCCGTCATTGAAACCCCAACGGGTGATGTAATTGGCATTCGCCACTTTATGTTTTTAAGCCATAGCTACGACCACCGCGTAGTAGACGGTGCTTTAGGGGGCATGTTCATCAGACGAGTGGCTGATTTCTTAGAAAGCTTTGACATCAACCGAGATATTTAAGTAAGTTGCGGTGAAATTTTAATCATCCGACGATGCAAAAATCGGTTCTCCTTCTGTTGTTTTTATCGCTAGGAACGATGGTATGTCACGCGCAAGCCACGCGCGACGACCGTTTCAAGAAAAAACCGGACGCCCGAAAACAGGAGTACCAAGCCCCGCTCACCCCAGAGGAAAAGGCTAAAAAAGAATTCGATGCCTTGCCCAAAGACCAGCAAAAAGTGCTGTTGGAGGTGGGTAAAGAGATTGATGATGAGCTAAAAGGCAAAAAAGGCAAGGTTGCTGAAAAAGACAAAAAGACGGCTGAAAAATCGGCCCCAAAAGTCGATTCTAAAACAAGCAACAAAGAGCCCAAGGAGGAGAATATAACAAAAAAATCGGACAAATCCAAAAAAGAACCTGCCACTGCTCAGAAGGAAGGCGATAAAGCCGGTTCCGAAGAAAAGGACAAGGACGATTCGGGCAAGACGGCCAACAAAGGGAAAACTTCCAACAAATCGGCCAAAAAGGCGGAGGACGATGCCAAAGACTCCACCAATACAGATGCTCCAACGCGAGTGACCGCTGAGCGCGCCACCCTCCAACCCAAAGATCAACGGCCCGTCAAATCAAAAGTAAAATACAGCGATATCCAACTCCGAGAATACCGCATGTACACCGAGAGGGTATTTCCCGATCCCGAGCAATCAGACGTGGCCATTGCCCTACCCAAGGGAAAACCCGAGGAGATGAACGTGATTCGACTGCAAAAGGCCGTTGAGCTCATCACCACAGGTTATGCGGATAAAGGAATCAGTTTGATGAAGGAACTCATCAAAAAAGAGCCTAAAAACTCGAACTACCAGTATTGGATGGGCCGTGCCTACATCGACAGCTACAGCGGAAAAAAAAGAGCCCTTCCCTACCTTATAAAAGCCTCTGAGCACACCGACTTTGAATACAATTTCCGGGCACCGGAAAGAAATGCCCTTGCCCCGATCGATGCATTGTACTACCTGGGTCAGGCCTATATGCTCAGCGAGGAATGGACCAAGGCCGACCGCTATTTCAAAATGTTTAGCGATGTTGTGGCACCCGACAATCCGCTGCGTTTGAACGCCCAATTGGCGAGAAAACATCTTATTAACGCGGAGAAATACCTCAAAAAACCCAAGCGCAGTGTTAGTGTAACCAACTTGGGTCCTGAAGTCAATACCCCCTATGCCGATTTTTCGGCCCACGTCAGTAGCGATGGAACGGAACTTTACTACACCAGCGCCCGCCAAAACCCGGACCCATCGCTGGCCATGAATTTGCCCATCGACATCCCGAATGGCAAATACTTTGATGACATCTACGTAAGTCAACTCAAGGACGACGGCCTTTGGGCAGCTGGAACCCTGCTAAACATTGACTCCACTTCGGCCGATGAAATGGTAAACGGTATTTCTAGGGACGGTAAACAGCTTTGGATCTACAAAAAATCGGATGAGGCAGTTGATTTCTATCGATCTACCTACAATTTTGGCACTTGGCAGGAGTTGGAGTCGCTGGCCCCCTTTACGCCTACCCTCGATTGGGGCACCAGTTTTTCCATGGATGACGAACAAACCGTAATCTACTTTGCCTCAGCAACGCTCCCGGGATACGGAGGCTACGATCTGTTCTACAGCTACCGCCGGTCGAGCGGGAAGTGGAGCGAACCTCAGAACCTAGGTCCGAACATCAACACCCCTTACGACGAGACTACCCCCTACCTCCACCCCAACAAACGCGTGTTGTTTTATTCGAGTAACAACGAAGAAAGCATGGGTGGGTTCGATGTGTTTAAGTCGATGCTTCTGGGCGATTGGCAGCGCGGAGAAAACATGGGGGCGCCTATCAATTCCTTAGGCGATGACTTGTACTTCTCGATCGCTCCCGACGGCAAATCGGCGTATTATTCGCGCATGGGTGACGATGGTCAAGGTGATCTAGACATCTACCGCGTGAATTTTTTCAGCAATACAGCAGTGGTCGCGCCTCGACTGGCAGCCAGTTTCAAGGTTGAACTGGCTACGCCCCCGGCAACTGCCAAGGGAAAAAAAACACCTCCTACCGCCGCCGAACAGGCTGAGGCCATCAGCAACGAAATCATCCTGACCAACGTGCTGAGTGGCGAACAATTTGTGTATCAGCCCAACATCCGAACGGGCAACTTCTCGGTTTTCCTCGATCCGTGTACCAAGTACAGCATCGAATACAAGAAAAACGGACAAACCGTGCGCCAGGAGAATTTTGTTGCCCCCTGTGATCTCAAAGAGAGCGATAAATCGGTGATCTACGATCCACAAGCGGAGGTAAGCACCAAACGGGTCAATAGAGCCATGCCGTTGGTGGATAAAACGGAAGCCAACCTGCAAGGTTACGCCTGGCAACTGCAATATCAAGGCGTTGCTGTAAGTGATATGGCGTTTAAAGAAATCAATTACCTCCGTTCCAACGGCGATATCCTGGCCACCGTAAAACTCGATTCGCAAGGCCAATTCCCATTTGTAGAGATTCCCGACGATCAGGACTACATGTTTGAATGGAAATTGCCAGAGGGCAAAGCGTGCAGCGACTACCGCATTGTATTGACCAAAGACGGCGCGCCCAACGGAGGAATCAGCTACCAGGTGGTGTGTTATTGATCATCGGTACCTCGCAAGTGGCTTGTTAACCGCAAGACCTGCTAAAGCCGGATAAGCTCGATTGAAACCACTGAATTGAAAACCCAAGAAATAAGGTCTTACGACATGCCATTAGAACTCAATCGCCCGCTGGCCATCTTTGATTTGGAATGCACCGGAACCAATATCAGTACCGACCGCATTGTAGAAATCAGCATTGTTAAATTGATGCCCGACGGAAGTCAAGACGTCTATACCCGGAGGGTCAATCCTGAGATGGAAATCCCTGAATCGGCCAGCGCCATTCACGGCATCACCAACAAAGACGTGGCATTGGCGCCCACTTTCGAACAGCTAGCTCCTGAGGTCTATCAATTCTTGGACAACTGCGATTTAGCGGGTTTCAACTCCAATCGCTACGACATACCGCTCTTGGTGGAGGAGTTCTTGCGCTGTGGTCTGGATTTGCAAACCGAACATCGCAAATTGATCGATGTGCAAACCATCTTCCACAAAATGGAGGAGCGCACACTGGGTGCAGCCTACGCCTTTTATTGTCAGAAAAACCTCGACCATGCCCACAGTGCCGAGGCCGATGCTCTTGCTACCGCCGAAATCCTCCTAGCTCAATTGGATCGATACAGCGATAAACTCAAGGGCAACGTTGACTTTCTGCACGAATTCTCAAAGCGACAGGTCAATACCCTTGACACGGCCGGGCGCTTGGCGTTGAACGATAAAAAAGAGCCCATCTACAACTTTGGAAAACACAAAGGTCGGACCGTCAAAGAAGTGATGGAGCTTGAACCTGGATATTACGGATGGATGCTCAACGCAGAATTTCCCTTGGATACCAAGAATGTGCTGCGGAAAATCAAGAAACAGTTGGACGAAACCCCCAGTACCCCGTAATTTCGAGCTCTCTTAAATGTTATTGCTGTGAAGATAATTTGTATTGGTCGAAACTACGCCGAACACGCCAAGGAACTGAACAACGACATACCGGAAGAACCGCTGTTTTTCTTGAAACCCGAAACGGCGTTGATTCCTCAGCACCATCCATTTATCTATCCCGACTTTACCAGCGACCTGCACTACGAGTGCGAATTGGTTCTGCGCATTTCGCGCTTGGGAAAACACATCGAAAAGAAATTTGCCCACAAATACTATGCCGAAATAGGCATCGGAATCGATTTCACCGCCCGAGACCTACAGCAAAAACAAAAAGCCAAAGGCTTGCCCTGGGAAATTGCCAAGGCTTTCGACCACAGCGCTCCCGTGAGTCAGCGTTTCTTACCTGTAGAGCAGTTTGCTGATTTGCGACAAATTGAATTCAGTTTGCGCGTTAACGGCGAGGTTCGACAATTGGGAAACACCCGTGATTTGATTTTTGATTTTGATACCCTCATCAGTCACGTCAGCAAATACTGCACGCTGAAAATCGGCGATTTGCTCTTCACCGGAACTCCCGAAGGCGTTGGACCCGTTCGCGTTGGCGATCGATTGGAATGTTTTATCGGCGAGGAAAAACTGCTGGTGTTAGACGTAAAGTAATTTTTTCTCAACGCGTTAAAAACCAAGTACATTCCATCGGCTGGATGGGAATGATGGCCTACCGATACTCAACCTAACCCGACTTTCGATGGGTTAGATTGGTGTTTTTTATTTGTCATTATCTCTAAAGTCCCTTATATTGAGGGATAAATCGATCAACGTGAAAAAAATTGCTGTACTCACCTCCGGCGGCGATGCACCGGGCATGAACGCGGCCATTAGGGCCGTAGCACGAACGGCTCACGAGAACGATTTGCTCTGCGCCGGCGTCATGGCCGGATACAAAGGACTGATGGCGGGCGATTTTATGCCCTTAGGGCCACGTTCGGTTGGCATGGTGTTGGGCCGGGGCGGAACCTTGTTAAAAAGCTCCCGCAGCAAGGAATTTACCACCTACGAGGGCCGTCAGAAGGCTTATCAACAGCTCAAAGAAAACGAAATCGATGCCCTGATCGCCATTGGGGGCAATGGAACCCTAACCGGGGCGCATCTTTTTGGAAAGGAATTTGCCTTTCCGGTCATTGGCATACCGGGATCGATCGACAACGATTTGTTTGGCACCGATTATAGCCTAGGCTTTCAAACGGCGGTGCAAACTGCCGTTGAAGCCATTGATAAGATACGAGATACGGCCACCTCTCACGACAGAATCTTTTTTGTAGAGGTGATGGGCCGCGACTCGGGCTGGATTGCCTTGCACACAGCGCTGGCATCAGGTGCCATCGCAGTGGCCCTGCCCGAGGTGAGTTTTAACCGCGAAAAGCTGTTGAAAACGGTGCTGAAAAACGGGCGCCTCGGCAAACTGAGCTCTATTGTGGTGGTCGCCGAGGGATGTAAAGAAGGAAGCGCTGGCAGCTTAGCCGGTTGGATGCAGCATATGCACCCCGAATACGACATACGGGTTACGGTACTGGGTCACCTCCAACGCGGTGGTCCACCGGCAGCCCCTGACCGAATTCTGGCCTCCCAACTGGGTCATGCAGCGGTGAAAGCCCTACTGGCAGGATCTACCGATGTCATGGTTGGACAAATCAATAACCACATGGCGCTAACCCCCCTCATCGACGTGGTGGAAAAAGACAATCGAATAGATACGCATTTGTTAGAACTGGTCGAAGGCCTATCCAATTGAATATCTGTGCGATTATCTTACTTCGCTACCCAACTGAAGGTGCGCTGTTTATCGCCCTCGGTAATGCGTATAAAATAGGTACCCGACTGCGGAATACGCTGACAAAACACACTGAGATCAATCTCTTGCTGACTTGCCACCGTCAATTCCTGCTTATCGATCAACCCGCCGTTGCTTGAGAGCAATTCCACGCTAACCGAACCACTGAATTCACCCACTTGCAGGAAAAGCATTTGCGAGCCAGGGTTGGGATACAACCTAGCCGTTTGAAAAGGAATTGGCTCGCTGAACAAATTAAGTGCCTTGCGCATGTCGGGAATGCCATAACCCATGTCGTTGTTGGGGTTCTGACTCAAATGAGAGCTGGTCATGAGTCGACGTCTCACCTCTTGCGCGCTGAGCAGCGGATTTTGCGACCACAAAGCAGTGCAGAGTCCAGCCACCAGAGGGGCGGCAAAACTGGTGCCATTGCTCTCCACCAATTCGCCTCTGCGATTAACCGCCGCAGTGCGCACCCCAAGGCTGCTGACATCGGGTTTGATGCGTCCGTCGGCGGTAGGACCCGGTGAACTAAAGGAGGCCACCGCGCTATCGAGCAACAATGCGCCCACCGAAAGAATGCTATCGGCATCAGAAGGCGCGCCCATTTTCCCCCACGACTGTTGTCGGTAATTACCGGCACTGTTCACTACCAAGATGCCTTTTTGGGCTGCCATGCGCGCCCCTTGAGTTGAAATGGCGGTCTTGCCATCCATTTTATCGGTGGTGTAGTCGGTCGACGGATCGTCGAATTCGGTATAACCGAGCGAGGAATTGATCAATTGCACACCCAGCGAGTCGGCGGTCTCAGCGGCAACCACCCAGTTGAATTCCTCGGTTTGTGTCTCAGAAAATACATTCTCTGTTACAAAGAGCGCCACTTGGGCCATGGGAGCTAATCCCTCGTATCGTCCGGGAAGCTGTGCCCCAATGATACTGTACACCTGCGTACCGTGTTCGTCGTATTGAAATACATTAGCCCCGTTGACCACATCGCGGGTAAAACGGAGCCGTTGCTCGCTAAACAAATGTCTAAACGCCGCGGTGGTATCTACTCCTTGGAAACCCGCATCAAAGATGGCGATGTAAATGCCTTCGCCCTTGAGTTGCAGCGAGTCGAGGAGTTCAGCGTGGTGAAGAACCTGATTTTTATCGCTCGCCAAACCTGCTGGCGCTGGCACAAGGCTTGAGCCCATCGTCGATCGAGCCTGCTGGCGTTTCTTCAACATAACCACCTGCTTTACCCCCTTCCATTTGGACAAAGGCAAGGCGTGGTTGTGCTGAACCATGGCGGCATTAAGCCATCGACTTACGCCCACCACTTTTACACCCGGTTCGGCAAGTTGTTTGATATACAATGGGTTTACGGGCCAATCGGTTTCGTTGTAAAACACCCCTGCCCGAGCTCGTCGCTCCGAAGACTCAGGAGAGAGGGCAAAATGCTCCTGTACCGGCTTATCGGCAAAGAAAACAATGCTGCGGTACTGCGCTTGTAAGCAGACCGAAGCAAACGATAAACCTATGGTAAGCAGCTTTTTCATTTATTTTTCTGACCCATCACGTACGTAAAAACGCCTGCGGGAGTTCCATCTGGATTAAATTCTTCAACTGTGCCGTGCCATTTGCCCCCGTTATAAGTACCTTTTCGCTTTAAATGGTGATTTACCGGTTTTCGATAGGTATCTTTCTCTTCGGTGCGGGGGTCGATGCGCTCTACCAATTCCCAACGGCCACCCTCGTGGTACTCGAAAAAAGGGCCATCTAGCTCACCTTCCCGGTAGTTGTATACGGCTTTTGGCAATTCATTCTCGAAGTACTCCGTAAACTCGCCATTGATCCGTTTTACCAACGGCCCCCTGGGTTGTGTATAGTCGGTGGTTTGTCGAACGGTGCCATCGGCATTAAACTCCTTCCAAACGCCCGCTGGCATGCCTTTTGCGTAGGTGCCTTCGAGACTGATCGATCCGCTCTCGAAGTACGTGCGTGTAGGCCCCTCATTGATATCCTCCTGAAAAAAATTCTCCGATTTCTTTTGGCCGTTGGGGTAATAGGTCACCACTGCCCCGTGCAATTTATCCATTTTAAACTCCTGCTCCAGCGAAATCGCTCCCGACGGGTAGAACACGGTGTTTTTGCCGTTGCGTTTGCTCTGCACATAGGATTCTTTTGAGAGCAGACGCCCCTCCTCATCGTAATACTCCCAAATGCTGTCTTTGAGTTGATTGATATAGTTGCCCACCGAATTGACCTTTCCATCGGTGTAATACGTAGTTGTTTTGGCCTTCCCCTCCCCTAAGTGCACCACCGTGGCGCTTTTTTGACCGGTGGGTTCAAAATACGTGAACTCCCCAACCGGCTGATCGTTTGCAAACTGACCTTTGTATCGCGGCTGCTGGGTATTGGGATACATTTTTACCCAAGGGCCCTGTTTTCTGCCTTGCTCATCCACTTTGTTTTGCGCGTGGGCGGTGAACGATAATCCGAGCAGCAGAAGAATCCATAAAAAGGGCATAAAGCGGTGGGTTTTGATACTTTAACGAATACAAAACTACTAAGATTGCCCAATTCTTGACTAATTTTGCTCGATGAACGGTAAACGAGTGGTTGTTGGGTTGTCGGGCGGAGTAGACAGCAGCGTGGCGGCTCACTTGCTGATGCAGGAGGGCTATGAGGTGATTGGTATCTTTATGCGCAACTGGCACGACGAAACCGTGGTCATCAATAACGAATGTCCGTGGATTGACGATAGCAACGACGCCATGATGGTAGCCGAGAAGCTCGGCATACCCTTCCAAGTGCTCGATTTAAGTGAAGAGTACCGCCGGCGCATTGTCGATTATATGTTTGCCGAATACGAGCGCGGAAAAACACCCAATCCGGATGTGCTTTGCAATCGAGAGATTAAATTCGATAGTTTTCTGCAAGCAGCCTTGGCGCTCGGCGCCGATTACGTGGCGACGGGCCATTATTGCCGCAAAAACACCACGGTAAATTCCCAAGGAGAGGTGGTTCATCAGTTGTTGGCGGGCGTAGACCCCAACAAGGATCAGAGCTATTTTTTGTGTCAACTTTCACAAAGTCAACTGGAAAAAGCCTTGTTCCCCATTGGTCACCTTCAAAAACAAGAGGTAAGGCGCATTGCCGCCGAGCTGGGACTGGTGACCGCCGACAAAAAAGATAGCCAGGGACTTTGTTTTGTGGGAAAAATCAGCCTTCCCGATTTCCTCCAGCAACAACTGAAACCGCGGGAGGGATCAATTGTAGAAATCGATGCCGATCAGTTCACCGCCCATCAATCGGTTTCTATCTCGCACGATGACGACTTTACCCAAGCTGCCGTTCCACACCGCTTTTCGCCCGAACAGGGTAAATGGCGCGGAAATCACCGGGGTGCCCACTACTATACCGTCGGACAGCGAAAGGGCCTCGGCGTGGGAGGTAGCAAGGAGCCTCTTTTCATCATTGGCACCGATGTGCACACAAACACGGTCTTTGTAGGTCAGGGCGAGTATCACCCTGGATTGTATCGCAAAGGACTGCGTATCGAAGCTAGTGATGTGCATTGGATCAGACCCGACATGGCGCTGATAGAAGGCCAAACCGCTCGCTTTCAAGCCCGCATCAGATACCGCCAGCCGCTGGAATGGGTGAGCATTAAAAACATCAACGGTCACCTATACCTCTTATTCGACCAACCCCAACGCGGCATTGCCCCCGGACAATTTGCAGCCTGGTATCTGGGTGAAGAATTGGTGGGTAGTGGGGTGATAGGTGATACGTGATAGGTGATAGGTGATAGGTGATAAGTGACAGGTTGATAAGTGAATAGTTAATAGATAATCCAGCCTTCGCTTGGTGACTGAGTTTGTCGATGTCGGTGGCCGAGCTTATCGAGGTCGGTGACTGAGCTTGTCGAGGTCGGTGACTGAGCTTGTCGATGTCGGTGGCCGAGCTTATCGAGGTCGGTGACTGAGCTTGTCGATGTCGGTGGCCGAGCTTATCGAGGTCGGTGGCCTAGCTTGTCGAGGTCGGTGACTGAGCTTGTCGATGTCGGTGGCCGAGCTTATCGAGGCCCGGTGACTGAGCTTGTCGAGGTCGGTGGCCGAGCTTATCGAGGCCCGGTGACCGAGTCTACCGAGGTCCGGCTGGCGAAGAGTGAATAGATGCACCCCATGTGGCAGAGCCCCTTTTTGAGGAGACACAGGGTTAGTAGGGGCGGCATCATAATAGCACAGGTGTTCGGGTTTCTGCATAGAGCCCCAGCGGGGCGACATCTTAATAGAAGATTTTCGTTAGCGTTTAATTGAGCTCTCCTTCGACGAGCTCAGGCAAAATAGGAGCGGCATCATAATAGAGGATTTCGTTAGCGTTTCATTGAGCTCTCCTTCGACGAGTCTCAAGCAAAATAGGGACGGCACACTATCAGCAGGGAGGAGTTAATAGTCAATAGTCAATAGTTAATAGATGCACCCCATGGGTATAGCCCATATAAGGAGACTCAGGCAAAATAGGGGCGACACCTTAATTGACTCAATCACCGCGCTGCGGGGGTGTTACGCGAAACATGATCAGGCAATTCCTAAACCCTGTCGGATGATTTCGGGGGTTTCGCCTGTGCAGTCGATAATGGTTGTGGGTTCGGTAAGACCGTAACCGCCATCGATAACCAGGTCAACCTGATCGCCATAGCGTTCGTGGATCAGCTCGGGGTCGGTGATGTATTCAACTACATCGTCGTCGTCATGAACCGATGTGGAAATCAATGGATTACCCAGCGCTTCGACCAAGGCTCGGGTGATTTCGTTGTCGGGCACCCGAATACCAATGGTTTTTTTGGATGACTGAAACAATCGAGGAACCTCATTACTGGCAGGCAAAATAAACGTAAACGGACCCGGCAAAACTTGCTTCATTAATCGGAATACGCTGCTGTTTAATGGCTTGGTATAAGCAGCCAGGTTGCTCAAATCGCGACAAATCAGCGAGAAGTTGGCCTTCTCCACTTTTACCCCCTTGATTCGCGCCACGCGCTCAACGGCTTTGTGATTGAGCAAGTCGCACCCAATACAATACACCGCGTCGGTGGGATATACAATAACTCCGCCTTTTTGAAGAATATCAATGGCCTGCTTTAAGCGGCGTGGATCGACGTTATCGGGATAAAGCTTAAAAATCATGGGGGTTGTGTGGGTAAAAATGGGAATATACAAAAAATTAAGCTCTTTTCCAAAAGAACGAACACACCGATAATCATTCCAAGGCAGAACGCCGCGCCAATCGGTCGTATACCCGCTAGGGCCTCGAAAGAAAGACATCTAACTAAATATAGAGCGTATGCCACCGCACCCAAGGAAGAACCACTCATCAGGGTGTAGACGGCGAGCCCCTATTGACCATCAGAAGACATCGCGTATCAAAAAAAAGGGTTGCCCATGGGGCAACCGCTTCCTCAAATGTATGCATGGAGGTGGGGGTCAACAATAGATCGAACCCCATCGCAGGCTTATGGGTAAATTAACCGTTCACCTTTTTGTGATCGGCGAGAAACTTCTCAAGACCGATGTCGGTAAGTGGATGGTGCAATAGGGCGGTAATGGCCGACAAAGGACCTGTCATGACATCGGCACCCAATTCGGCACACTGAATGATGTGCATGGGGTGGCGAACTGATGCGGCAAGGATTTCGGTGGCGTAGCCGTAGTTGTCGTAAATCTGACGAATGCTGGCAATAAGCGCCATACCATCGGTAGAAATATCATCCAGCCTGCCGATGAACGGACTCACGTAAGTGGCACCTGCTTTGGCTGCCAATAGGGCCTGACCCGCCGAAAATACCAATGTGCAATTGGTGCGAATGCCTTTGTCGCTGAAATATTTGATGGCGCGAACGCCGTCTTTGATCATCGGTACCTTTACTACAATGTTGGGGTGCAATGCCGCGAGAGCCTCACCTTCTTTGATGATATCCTCGTAGTTAGTGGCAATTACCTCAGCTGATACGTCTCCATCGACAATCTGACAAATGTCGATATAGTGCTGTTTAACTCGTGCATCACCGCTGATGCCTTCTTTCGCCATTAGCGATGGATTGGTGGTAACGCCGTCTAGCACTCCAAGAGCGTGTGCTTCTTTGATTTGATCTAGGTTAGCCGTGTCGATGAAAAACTTCATGGGTTGGGTATTTGATAGTGATGGTTAATTAATCGTTCAAAAAGCCGTTGTGGCAAAAGTGCTTTAAGGATCAGGGTAAAACGCTGAAAGGGCGAGCCGATCACATAGCGCAAGCGGGGCCTTGGATTGCGGATAATGGGCTCTAATTTAGCAGCCAAATAGGCAGCGGGATAGCTTCGAGCTACTTCGTCGTTGATCATTTCATACGTGCGCTCAAACTGATGCGAGAAGGGCGATTCAGGAGGCACCTCTGATCGACCTCTGTTTTGACTGATTTGGGTATTAAAATCGCCTGGTTCTACCAAAACCACCGAAATACCAAACTGACTCAGTTCCTGGCTGAGCGACTCCGTCAAACCCTCCAAGGCAAATTTGCTGGATGAGTAGACCCCCCGGAATGGCAGTCCAAAACGCCCTGCCAAGCTCGAAATCTGAATGATTTTACCACCCGGTTGGGGCAGCAGCGTGAAAAACGAGGAGCACACATCGAGCACCCCGTACAAATTGGTTTCCATAACCGCGTGTATCTCGCTTCGGGTGGTGTGAATAAGCGGTCCGGCAAAACCCACGCCCGCGTTGTTGATCAGCACATCTACCCGCCCCTCTTTCTCGCGCATCCAGTGCGCAGCTTGTTCAATACTGTGTGATTGCGTGAGGTCGAGCGGTAAGAACGTAACACCGTTGCGGTTTTCTCCGAAAGAACAGCGGCGAGAAGTGGCATAGACCTTGTAGCGAGCAAACCTCGCCAAATGAGAAGCGATGGCCTCTCCGAGTCCCGAAGACCCTCCTGTTATGAGCACAACTGTTGGCATTCTTACCCCGGGAAAAAAAGAGAGGCAAGTCGTGTTATCGCACCGCTACAACCGCCTACCCTTGCTTCGGTCAAGACCTGGGGGAGTTAGCAGGAGCTGGTCGTAACAGACTTGCCCGTGCAAAAGTAACGCAATACGCTTAAAAATCAAGTTTCC
>DASUEB010000128.1:0-13261 GCA_036275295.1 Luteibaculaceae bacterium
ACAATACATAGGCCACTGAAACCCCCAAATCGAGTTTCTTAATTTTATGGTAAGCTAACTCGGCCTTAGCAGCCGTTTGTGCAACCCGATCGTAAACGGCCGACAAGGTATTCTCTGGCGCCGCACTATCTGTTAACATCATCATGAATTGATCGCTAAGGCGTTGCTCAACAGAGAGGTGAAAAGAGATATGCGAACTAACATTTCCGCGCACCCCGGCGTAAATCCTGTACTTATCGACCGTGTTCCTGAGGTTCGGATTCGCATTCACGAATGGCGCCGCCAAACTAAGAGCATGGAAAGAATTTCTATTGACTGCCCCACTTATCCCGGCATATGGTACCAGAATTCCGGGCACCAACTGATAACTGGCCTCTGCATCGGGGAAGAAATAAAATCGAGAGTTGGTATCGATCTGGGTTTGCAGCAACATACCCGCCTTGACGCTGAATTTCTCCGATGAGGTAGTCACCCTCGGATTGAAGGTTACAATGGTGTTGTTCCAATCGGTCTTGCTGGCATCAGCATAAGAAATGGCCGTGTTGTCAACGCCAATTTTAATCGAAACGGTTTCATTGCCGAACTTTTTACTAAAGTCGGCCGTCCCGGCAATTCGCTGCTCCGCCGTTCCCTGAATATTGGTAAGGCGGTGATAAAAAAGGTCTTCGCGGTGATTTAACTTCTTGGTGCCGTCAAAGAAACTCTGCAGGTTGATCTCGCCAGAAAATCGATCGTAAACCTGCTCAATTTGCCCCAGCTGAAGTGCATTCGCGCCTTCAAGGGTTACCATACTGGGGCGATAACCGTAATAATATTGTTTGTCGCGGGTGTAATCAAATTGTCCACCCAATACGTGTTTGCCCAAAAACGTTTTACCCCAGAGCTGAGCGGCATTTGAACTGAATGCGCCATTCGACAGCACATTTTTTATGCCTCCCGCAGAACTGTGGTGCTGCAAACCCAGTCCGAACGCACCGTTTCTAGAGCGCAAACTATTGAAATACAATTCGCCAATAGGCGATGTAAACATCCCCACCCCTGCTTTGACATATAGTCGTTGGAGTTTATTTAGGGGTTCCACTATGCGCAAATTGGCCGCTTGAATGGGCTGCACTTGGTATTGTGTTTTTTGAACCACTTGTTTTACTTCGTAGGTAATATTGCTTTTGGTAATGGTAGTATCGAACAACTCAGGTTGCTTGCTGATTCGATAGGCATCTCGGAGTTTGATCTGCCGATTACCAATGGCGATAATCTCCTGGTTGAGCGATGGATTTCCCTCGTCTTGCTGGCCCATGCCCTGGAACCCCACAAGCACTGATGCTGCAGTAAACGCGATTGAAAGGGATCTCATCTTATTGCGGATTATTGGGTTGATCATTGGTATTCTTTTTTTCCGTTTTGGGTTTCTCGGCTTCCTCCTTGAAAAGTTTCTCGTATTGTCCGTCTTCACCGGTCTTGATCTCGGCTGGTGTTGGGTTCACGGTCTCCGGTTTTTTCTCCGCTTCCAAAATCTGAGCCAGCTTCTGACGCGCTACTTCTACCATATCCGGGCCATTGTGGTTATCGATAACCGATTGAAGGGTTGCCTTGGCTTGGAAGATATCGTTCTGTTGGTAATACACATCGGCGAGCAATACAAATCCCTTGGCAATCCAATGATCGTAAGCGGGCTTAGCGTTGATCATCTCAAAGATCGCATCCTCACATTTTTTGAGCTCCTTCTGGGTGAATAACAAATACGCCAGGTTGTAACGGGCCTCGGCACCTTCAACCGTTTTGGTAGAGCTTGCCACCTCTTCAAACAACACCCGAGATTTCTCCAGTTCACCTAACTTAAGCAGGGTACGGGCTTTGATCATTTGCGCCTCTACCTTAATTTTTGCCGGCAAGTTACTCTCGCTGAGCACCCTATCGGCAGAGGCCATGGCGTCAGCCGTGTTCTCCATTTTGTAATAGCAGCGCATTTGGCCAATCTTGGCGTCGAGAATATTGGTTTTATATTCAGCCACTTTCTCTAGTTTGGCGTAATTATCAATGGCGGCAGAGTAATTCTTGTTCCCGTAATTGATATATGCGGCTGCAACGAGGGCGTTTTCAGTGAACGTATTGGTGGGTGCATTGATAACCGCTGTATAATACTCCAAAGCTTGCGTAAGGTCTTTCTCCTTGTAATAACATTCGGCCAGATAATAATTAGCCGAGACCACAAAATTACCCTTCGGGAATTTTTGCAAATAATTCTTGAATGAGTTTCTGGCGCGCTCAAATTCACCTGCCACGAATAAATTCGAAGCCGATCGATAGTTTACCGAGTCGAGGGCAGTGGTACTTACGTTATAAAACGATAAATTCTGCACCCAGTCGTTATACTCTTCTATCCTACCCAATTCTACATAGATGTCTTCGGCTCTGGCAATGGCTTCCTTGGCATCGTCGTAATTGGGATAATCAGATGCAATTTTCTTAAACACGGTAATGGCGTCGTCGTAACGCTTTTGGCGGTACAATATCAGGCCGCTCAACAAGCTTCCTTTGCGCGCATAGTTGCTTCCGGCGAAATCCTTCTGCAGTTTTTGCAAGGTGGTTAGGGCTTTCTCGTCCTGATTGCTTTTGAAATAAGCATCGCCCAATTCATAAGTGGCATCAACCACAAAAGGCGATTCCGGATATTCGCGTATGAGGGTTTGCAGCGTGTTGATCTTCTCATTTTCTCGACCAATGTAACCTCTACCTAAAGCGGCCTGGTAAAGTCCGTAGTCGGCATCGACCAAGCCCTGCTTGTAGGCCTTCTCATAGAAATCAACGGCCAGGTCGAACTGCTTGCTTACAAAATAACAATCGCCTACTCGCAGAATTGCGTCGTTGTATTGTTTGGGATCGCTTGTCCCCGGTTTCCCAATAAACTTGCGGAAATTACTAGCCGCTTCGGTATAGGATCCGGTTTTAAACTGGCAATAACCCAGATGGTAGAACGATTCATCGTAGTAACCGCTGGCATAAGAACCCGGCAAACGCTGAAAAGTTTGGTACAAACCAGCGGCAGTTTTGTACTTGGCCTCGGCGTAGCGCAAATCGGCCTGCCAATAGGTGGCCAATGCAACCATTTTTTTATCGATGGGGTATACTTTCGACTTTTCGAGATAATCAAAGGCTTCTTCACCTCGCTTGGCCAACATCAGCTCAACCCCTCTGTTGTAGGCGATGTATTGGTACGCCTGCTGCATTCGGGAGTCCTTGTTTTTAATCAGATTCAAGGCGTCAATGCCCGCTTGGTAATTTTTAGTATTCAGAAACACAAAAAACAGGAACTCGTTGGCCTCATCGCTTCGCTCGGTGTCAGGGTATTTCTCTAGGTATTCTTTGAATGCGGTAATAGCTTCGTGATAGGGATTGTATGAGAGTTCATACGCCAACTTAGCATAATTGAACAGGGCATCTTCGGCAATAATGGGATCGAAGTCGAGCTTTGAGGCTGCTAAAAAGGCATTGCGAGCCGCCGATTTGTTGCCGGTTTTCAGGTAACAATCGCCCAAATGATACTGTGCAGCCTGACCCATCTTGGTATTTTCAACAGCTACGGGTCCAAATTGCAATATGGCTTTCACTGCATCGCCCGTCTTGTAATAACAATATCCCAGCTGGTAGTAATCAGCCAGAGCCTTCGAGGGAGATCCAACCGAATACGCCTCTAGGTAAGGAAGGGCTTCTTGGAAATTACCGAGATTAAAATGACTCTCGCCCAGCAATTTATTGATTTGAACCCGTTGATCGTCGGATACCTGATCAACCAAATCGGTGGCGTAATCTATAACGGCTTGGTATTTCTTTTGCAGGAAATAAATGTGAGCCACATAATAGGGAATGATATCACTAAATCCCTTTTCATCTTTTATTTTTTCAAAACCTTGAAGCGCCGACTGGTAGTTGCCTTGCAAATAATGCAGGTGGGCCAAGTAGTAGTTGGCGGGTGCAAAGTACTCTGATTCGGCGTTGGCCACATCGTTGAGGTTGGCCATGGCCTTGACCGGGTCGCCCTCTTTCATGTAGCTGTACCCCAATTTAAATTTGTACTCAATGCGCTCCTCTGCAGTCAGTCGAAACTCGCTGACCTTGCTGAAGTAGCGAATTACCTCGTCGTACTTCTTTTTGCGATAGTGGTAGTTACCCAATTGAAAGTATGCGGGTTCAATCCATTTGCTATCGCTGTGCTGAGCTACAAAACCTTCAAGAAGCTGAACTGCATCTTTATTAAAAAGCTTCAGGGCACACAAGGCTCTGAAATACTCGGCATTTACCCTTACTTCATCGTTCGGATTTGGAATGGCTGCGATGATCTGATCGTATTTTTTTTGCGCCGCTGCGAATTTTTCTTTTTCGAACAGGTCGGCTGCCTGCCGTTGCAAGGTGGGAAGCGGCGTAAAATACATGGTCTTTTGGCCCTGAGCGGAGCCAAACACCAAAAACACAGTTAGCAGCAACAGAAGTGTTCTCAACAGACTATAATTTAGGTAATATAACGGAGTAAAAGTAGCTATCGATATCCGTCACTGCGAAAATGCATTCGGTTCTTTTCAACGCGGGAGTGTTTAAATAATTGGCTTTTCTGCCCTGCGCTTGGCCTGTTTACTCCAAAATACCTCAACGATCTGCATAATTTGGGTGACTTTCTGCATTTTGAACCGTGAAGTGCTATTTTTGCCATTCACCCTTTACCGCTGTTAATGGAAAGTCAGGCCATTGTTCAATTTAAAGATGCCAGCGTGCTGCAACGCGACAATTTGGTGCTGCGCGATATAGATTTTACCGTTCACAAGCACGAATTTGTTTATCTCGTAGGTCGCACGGGAAGTGGCAAAAGCAGCTTGCTCAAAACCATCTATGGCGATTTGCCGCTGCTAAGCGGCGAGGCCCACGTGGGCGAGTACAACTTACGCGAGTTGAAGAAAAGGCAGATTCCGTTCTTGCGCCGACAGATTGGTATCGTATTTCAAGACTTTCAGCTGCTTACGGATCGCAATGTATTTGAAAACCTCACCTTCGTCTTGCGGGCCACAGGATGGAAGCAAAGACAGAAAATTGAAATCCGCGTTCGGGAGGTATTAGAAAAGGTTAGTCTAGGCTCCAAAGCCTTCCAAATGCCGCACCAGCTCAGTGGTGGTGAGCAGCAAAGAACTGCTATTGCACGGGCATTACTCAATAATCCGCCCCTGATCTTGGCCGATGAGCCTACCGGAAACCTCGATCCTATCACAACGCAAGAAATCTTGCAATTACTCAAAGAAATCAGTCAAACCGGCACCGCCATTCTGATGGCAACACATGACTACGCCTACATGAGCCGATTTGCGAGCAAAATCTTGAAGTGTGAGGACGGATTGATTACCGAGGTAACAGGCGATAAAAAACAAATTAGCTTTCAGGATCCCGCATGATCTCGATACTCATCCCCATCTTTAACTTCGACGTTCGATTACTCGTTGCCGAGCTGGTAGAGGAGTTAGCGGAGCTAGGAATCACGCACGAGATCAGGGCTTACGACGACGGATCGTATTTTGATTTCAGAATCGGCAATCAGCGCATCGCCGCTTACCCTCATGTCATCTACCGCGAACTCCCAGAAAATACAGGCCCCGCAAAACTGAGAAATCTTCTGGCCCGCGACGCCCAGTTTCCCTTGGTTTTGTTTATCGACAGCGATACTCAATGCGGAAACAAACAGTTTATCGCCAAGTACCTCTCGCGAGCCAGTGAACACAAGGTATTGGTTGGCGGCGTGATTTTTAACGATGAAATACCTTCTGATCCGCAATTGACCCTGCACTGGCAATACGGCAAGGTGCGCCACGGTGTATCTATAGCCAAGCGAAATAAACGACCTTACAAATATTTTACTGCTTCCAACTTCCTGGCTCCTAAGGAACTATTTGAGCAGGTTCAATTCGATGAGAGCCCCGAGGCGCGCGGACACGAGGATACGCTATTTGCCATAGCTCTGAAAAAGGCCGATTTCCCGGTGGTGCAGCTGGAAAATCCCGTGCAGCAACTCGGACTCAAAACCACGCACCATTTCATCGAATCATCGAAAACGGCCGTTCAAAACCTGGCCAAACTCATTCGCCAAGGAAAAATCGACAAAGGAGTTAATCTTTTTAAATGGTACCGCAGAATCTTGCGTCTGGGCGTCTTGCAATTGTCTTATCGCAAACTTGATCGCAACAGAAACACCTACCTCAACCAGCTTTACAGCCATCAGCCGCAAATCAAAAACCTGGAGAAACTGAAATTGCTCTGGCTCATCGAGGCTCTAAACCCAAAATCCAGGTAAAGCATTTCGCATAGCATAAGGTAGAAGGTACCAAAGCGGGTGATCATCTAAAATTGCCTTTCTTGCTGCCTTCAACAAGAAACAGATCATCCGGAAATAAAAGGGGCATACACCTCTTGTAGTTTCTCAATTTCATTCTCCCAGCACAATTCCAATGCAGCTTTAACCGCATTTACCCGCCAGCGGCTCAAGGTTTGAACATCGGCTCTCACCTGACGAATGGTTTGGGCCAAAATCTCGGGGTCATGGCTTTGAAAACATGTGCCTACCTGGTACTGCTCCACAATTTGTTTGATTTCAACCAGATCGCTGGCTAGCACCGGGATACCTGCCCGCAGATAATCGAAAAGTTTGTTGGGCAAACTGAATTGGTAGTTGATGTTTGTGTTTTTATCCAAACTCAATCCCAAATCGGCAGTTGCCGTCAAGGCCATCATTTGTGAATAAGGCATCTTTGGAAAAAAATGCACCCGATGATTGAGCTCATAGTTCAAAGTGAGCGCTTTTAGACGGGGTACCACATCGCCATTGCCAATGATCATCCAATGGAAATCGCTGTCTAACCGGCGCATCGCTTCCAAGAACTCCTCGCAACCCCGATCCATGTTAATCCCCGCTCCTTGAATAACCATAACAAAGGCCTCTGCGGGCAGATTGAGGTTACTTCTATCAGCCGGAACAACCCCGGCAGAGCGCTCGGGTATGTTTCGCATCACAAAAAATGGCTTACCGTATAACGCGATATAAAGATCGGCGATGCTTTGATTGACCGTAAACCGAGCTACAGGGTAAGGCATACACCATTGCTCCAGCTTACTCCAAACACCCCTTTTCCATGTACTCGATGCCAATTCGGGTGTGCCGGTGTAAAATTCGTGACTGTCGTAGATCAAAGGCAGCGACTTGATGCGCGAAACCAGCGTATTGGCACCGAGGGTGTCCAAATCGTTTGCGTGCAATAGGTCAAACTTATGCCACAGCAAAAACAGGGCCAACCTCAGGTTGTATTCGAGGTAAAACAGGGGTCCTCGAATAAAAATCAACCGCATCCTTTTGGTTTTGTACGGTCGCTCAAGCGGCAAGCTGTCGGCCAATTGTCTGCCTATCAACACAGGTTCAAAGCCCCATGATTGCAGGCTTCGGCAAACTTTATCGACCCGATTATCTGTGGTCAAATCATTGGTTACGCTAACAGCTACTTTCGGCACGACGTAAAAGTGCTGCAAAAATCGCATTACTCAAAGGGGAAATGGATAAATTGCGCCTCGATCGCGAAACCGGCATGAACTCACTCAACAACACCAGCTTAAAGCCATACAACACCTTTGGTATCGACCAACACGCGAGCGAAATTTGGGAAATCCACACAGATGCCGATGTCCAGCAGATGGTGACTCAATTGGGCCAAAAAAAACTGCTTATTCTGGGCGGCGGCAGCAACATTTTGCTCACCCGCGATTTTGATGGTGTGGTGGTGTTAAACAGACTCAAAGGTCTGCACGGAAAACCGCTCGAAGACCAGCGCGTTTTGGTCAGCGCTCGCGCCGGAGAGAATTGGCATAAATTTGTGCTGTGGACTCTTGAAAACAATTGGTACGGACTGGAAAACTTGAGTCTCATTCCGGGATGTGTTGGCGCTGCACCCATGCAGAATATTGGCGCCTACGGCGTTGAAATCAAAGACTTGTTTCATTCGCTTGATGCGGTTCATCTGCAAACCGGAGAGCACCGCACCTTCAGCCGGGAGGAGTGCCAATTTGGTTACCGAGAATCCATTTTCAAGCGCGAATTGGCGGGTCAGTACCTGATTACCGACGTGCGATTTATCCTATCTAAACAGGCCCAGGTACATACCGCTTATGGCGCCATTGCCGATGAACTGCGCCACATGGGAATTGAAAACCCCAGTCCATCCGATGTAAGCAACGCCGTTATTGCCATCCGGTCATCTAAATTGCCAAATCCCGCCGAAATCGGCAATGCGGGCAGTTTCTTTAAAAATCCCGTAGTGGAAATGGCCCTTGTTCAGAAACTGCAAGCGAATTACCCCTCATTGCCTGTCTATCCCGTCGATGAGAATCATGCGAAAGTAGCAGCGGGTTGGCTTATTGAACAAGCCGGATGGAAGGGTTTTGAAAAAGAAGGACGCTACGGAGTTCACAAAAAACAGGCCCTTGTCTTGGTCCACTACCGCAATGCCACCGGAATAGAAATTTGGAAATTGTCGGAAGACATCATTCGCGACGTCGAACATAAATTCGGAATCGCTCTGGAGCGAGAAGTCAACATACTGTAAGATCCTGTCAAGGTGCTTTTACGGGAACCACTTGATGATGGGCCTGAAAACGCGCGCGACCGTCGTATCGAATTTCCAAAAGCTGAGCCGATGGCCAATTGGCGATGATTAGTCCGCTGTGACGAAACACGCTCACATCAACACCCAAATCGTGCGACGCCTCACCAATAGCCATGCCATTGACCCTGTGCGATGTCGTCTTTTCATACTGTCCGTCAATGGCCGAACGCTCATATCGGATGTAAACATCAGCACCCACAATTTCGATCCATTGTGCAGGACAAGAAAAACAACCCGAAGGATACCACTCCCGCATAACCAAGACCTGTGAAGGGTCTAATTGAATCAGTCGATCAAGCTCTGCCAAGCAGAGGTCTCTTTGTTTTCGTTGAACAGAAATACACCCTTTTGCCCATTGCGCTTCGGTGCTGGTGGTTTTAGCCAGGGCTTCAACCAAAGTGCGATGCACATCTCTTCGCACCTTGCTCAATTGGGCATTGGCGGCCGGAGTGCTGCAAAAAAACACCAAAAATAAAATTGTGCACGCGGCTCTTTGGATCATCCCCCAAAGCTACTCGCCAGCTCGAAAGGAAGTCGATGAATTCGATTACTGAATCAAAATGATCGACGTTTGATCAGATCTTTATCTTGCCCCAGCCCATGGCTTTGATCATCCACTTGGGGAGTGGTTTCTGTTGTTTGCGTTTATTGAGATGCAAATACCAACCCCATTTTTTAAGAATGGGAACCTTGTGCGTTTCAACCAATTCAATCAACGTGCGATCAGGATCTTCCACATAACAGAAACGGCCGCCGCTCTCGCCCATGTCGAATGTACCGTCGCTGTCGACCGTAAAATTATATCCCGCCTCACCGGCCTTGGCTTTGAGTTCGCTCATGAGTGTCACATCTAGGCACAAGTGAATGAATCCGAAATCACCCCAAAAACGGTTCTCAAATCGACTAGGCCCGGCATTGATCCACAGCGGCTGTATAAGCTCCAGGTAGACATCACCCAGCAACTTTGAGAATGCTCCTGTATTGGGGTTGCTGAGGTGCAGTAATACCCTTCGGTAGGTGCCCTCGCCCGCGGAATCGGGAAACCCTGTCAAGGGTACATGCTCATCAAAACGCACCTGGGCCGAGCCCAGTATGGTTTGATAGAAAGCCAGCGAGCGATCCATGTCGCTTACCGTAATCACCGCTCCGCAAACGCCACCCCCTGGATGTTTTAAAGTTTGAAAAGCCTCCGCGCTCTCAATGATTTGAAAAAAATTGCCGTAAGGATCGCTTATCCAACAGGTGCGCTCTTGCAGGGGTGTTAGACTCACTGTGTCTTCCAGCCGATTGAGCTCAACCAGTTTGTCGAATTGAGTGGTTTTAATTTTCACCGCACTGATACCGCAATCGCTCCAAGCAAACTCTTTTTCAGCGTGCTGAGGCTCTCGACTGGTGTACTGCCATATCTCGGCTCCACCTCCTCCAGAGAGGTTCATCGAGAGAATGGCCCTGCGGGCGTGAATTTCTCCTCCTGTGTAGCGGGTCATCAAACGAGCTGGCGCTCGGTCGTCGAAAATAGGCACGTCGAAACCCAGGGCTGTTTTCAGCCACAGAAAATAGGCAGAGGCGTCATCAACGCCAATGCCAACCTGCTGAATCCCTGAGACACAGGTCTTAACAGAAACATCGGCTTGCACCAAATTATCCAGTTTTAACATGTACCCTTAAACCGTTGCACCTCCGCAACTAGACCCTGATCCCGCTGTGCATCCGTAACAGTGCTCGTTGAGAATAATCTCACGATGGCGAAGCTTATCCATGGAAAACTGGCTCACATGGTTCGATTCCTTCAATTTCAAATCGAGCATCTGGTTGAAATCGCAATCGTAAATGTAACCGTCCCAGCCCACCGAAAGCGTTCCGCGGCACATCACGCTTTGAGCCGCTACAGGGTTGAAGGCATTGACCAATTTCTCCATGTAACTGCCGTAGTTGCCGGAAACCAATAAATAATCCAGAAAACGGCTTACCGGTAGATTTGTGATCGCAAAAAGAGCATTGAAAACAATACCAAAATCTTTCAAAAGCGCTTCCTTATATTGGGCTTCTAAAGCCGCTTGATCAGCTGGCAAGAAGGCGCCATTGGGATTGTAAACCAAGTTGAGCACCAATCCGGTTCCAGGTTTACCGTAGCCCACCTCATTGAGCATTTGAAGGGCTTTTATGGAATCGGCGAACACCCCGTTACCGCGCTGTCTATCGGTTTTATCGGCCGTGTAAAACGGAAGCGAAGAAACCACTTCAACCTGATTATCCTTAAAGAATTGAGGCAGGTCGTAATATTTTTTGTTGGCAACAATAATGGTTAGGTTGCATCGAACCATGGTTTTCTTGCCCAATTTGGTGCATTCTTCAACAAACCAACGGAAGTGTGGATTCATCTCTGGAGCCCCGCCTGTGAGGTCGACCGTGGTCAATTCCGGATGAGCCGCCAATATCTTTAAGCAGTCTTCCATTGTTTCGCGCGTCATGATTTCCTTGCGGTCGGGGCCGGCATCTACGTGGCAATGTTTGCAAACTTGATTGCACATCTTGCCTACGTTCATCTGGAAAATTTCGATGGCTGTGGGACGCAAAGGGTATAACCCAGCCTCTTCCATTTTACTGGCAAAGGATGGCAGGTGAAGGTCGTCGCGCACGCCGCGCTCCAGCACTTCAATTTGATTTTTGCTGTCGGCTAGGTTATTCTGAGTGGCTTTTAATGACTTGATCATGCCTTACATGGATAATTCGTTAACTTTATTCATCATTTGGGTGGCGTGAACCAAGGTGGCACCTCCTCTGATGGCAGCAGCCACATGAACCGCCTCCATTTGCTGCGCCTCCGAACACCCTTTTTCCAAGGTATCAACAGTATACGCATCAATGCAATACGGACATTGAACAGCGTGGGAAACGGCAAGAGCTATAAGGGCTTTCTCGCGCGCTGTAAGAGCGCCTTCTTTGAAAACATCGCCGTAATAACTGAAAAACTTATCGGCTAAGGGTTTCTGAAAATCAGCAATTTTCCCAAACTTTTTGAGGTCGGCGGGATCGTAATATGTGGATGAACTCATGGCTTAATGTACGGTTTTATTGTTTTTTGGATTCGTTAATGTACGCATTATTCAACAGTCTCTTATAGGTGGCCGCCAATTCTGCGGTATCGCCACCTTTCAGATACCCGCGCATTACAGTTGAATTCGCCCTCAAGACCTTGAAATAGCCGTTGGTTGAATACTTGCGGGAACTAACCGTTATGTTTTTGGGTATGATCTTAAATCGGAGGGTTTTCCTGGCGCGCAAAATGATGTCGTAATCCTCCATGATGTGATGATTCTCATCAAAGCCATTGAGCTGCTCAAAATGGTGCTTGGAAATAAATAGGGTTTGATCGCCACCACGACACCAAATCCGATCAAAACGGGTAAAAAAAGCATTGATTTTCAGCAACCAAGGACCTCCGTCGAATACGTATCGGTAGCACCCCAAGTCATAGCCTTGATCAAAAGCCTCGTAGATGTCTGAAATCCAATCGGGATGGATCTTAACATCGGCATGAACGAAATACAGATCGGTCCCGGAGGCCAGTTGGGCGCCATAATTCATTTGCGCCGCGCGACCCTTTTTGGGGCTCAATACGGCCAGAGCTCCAGCGTCTTCCGCGCGCTGCAATGTGTCGTCAATACTTCCGCCATCGACCACAATGATCTCCGCCAATCGCTGATCTGCTGTTAACAAGAGCGATTTGACCAACAGTCCAATGGATGCTGATTCGTTGAATGCCGGAATGACAACAGATATTTTTCTCATCGGCCGTGGTTTAACGAAGGGGGAACTCGATCTTGCAAACCCAAATGCTCGATGTGAATGGACAAATCCGACCATTCATCTATATCCGACTTGGTTTCGAGTAAGGTGTACGACTCACCTCGGCCTGTTATTGCCGCCGTAGTGGCTGCCATGAGATCTCCAGTAGACCAAGGCATTTCGTCAAAAACATACAAACCTCCCGGCTTGAGTGCCATCAGATAATATCCTCCGTCGTGCGCTGGGCCAATGCAAAAATCGCTTGAATCGAGGTGTCTAACTGCCCGATCTACATCAGCGCGGGTAAACTCCACACAATCGGTGCCCATAAAAACCAATTTCTGATACCCTTTGGCCAGCAGTTCCTGAGCTGCGTGCTTCAAGCGCTGCCCCAAATTGCCTTCTGCCTGCGGGAATTGATCGTAAGAACAATCGTCCAAAGGCTCCGGAGTGTAAGCTACAAAAACCGTACCGGCACCAGCCACTTCATTGAGTGTATACGTAAGCATGCTTTGATACGCTGCGAGGGTAAAATCGTCGCCAACGGTAGCTGCCAAACGGGTTTTAACGCGCCCCAACTCGGGTTTGCGCGCCATGATACAAATCGCTACCTCCATCAATTGCTGTACTTCTTTAATTCAAGCGACCAATTATACGGCTCAAAAACCAATTTAGCATCATTGGCTTGCTCAAAACCATACTTTACCAAGAGCTTTCTGATGCCTTTTTTACCGCCAAAATCGCCCCTAAACCACGATAGGATTCGAGTGGTTTTGATGGTATTAGTG